>NZ_JBEOSP010000015.1:0-203978 GCF_040303105.1 Kitasatospora sp. NPDC096128
GTCCAGGGCGACGACCCGGGTCTCCCCCTCCCCGTAGACCTTGTTCAGGCCGGTGGCGCGGGCGGCCGCCAGGCCGGTACGGACGGCGGTTGCGGTCGACGTGGTCACGGGGGTGCTCCTTGCTGGTCCGCGGATTCGTACCTCCATGCTCCGCGACGTGATCATGGTTCGGCGTCGCCCCGTCGAACGGTTGGCCCGACCGCCGCTGGTTGTACGGGAGGTACCGGACCCTCCTCCTGCGGTATGACGGGAACCCTGAGGGCGGTGCGGTGGCCGGAATCGCCGTGCTTCGTGGCCAAATCCCGAACTGTTCGTCAGATGGCAAGGAAACATGACAACTTCCGAGGCCGAGAACATGCGAAAGGGTGAGCCGGGCGACTAGTCTCAGGGGTGGTTCACGGGACGCCCGGATGGTGGAACGCAGACACGGGCAGCTTAAAACTGCTTGGCCGCGAGGCCGTGCCGGTTCGAGTCCGGCTCCGGGCACCGCATCGGCCGGCGGGGACGCCTCCGGCGTCCCCGCCGGCAGTCGTTCACCGGATCCTCCTCGCGGCGTATCCCGCTATTTTTGCCAAGCCATTACCCTGGTACCTGGGCGGTGCAGTGCCGCCACGGAGGGAATGTGCAATGAGAAGCAGCAACCCGGTCTTCTCGCGGGAGGGTTCCTTCACCCGCGAGCCCGGTTACGCGGGGTTCGGTGGCACCGGTCAGGCCGGGAGCCCGTACGGCAACCCCTACGCGGGGACGCAGTACGCCCAGCCCCAGGGGCAGGGCCCGCTGACGGACGAGCAGCTCTACCAGATGTACAACGGGCCGTCGGCCGGCCCGGCGGCCACCGGGCGGATGACGCTCGACGACGTGGTCGCCCGTACGGCCATGACGCTGCTCACCCTGGTCGCCGCGGGTGCGGTGGCCTGGTTCACGCTGCCGTTCGAGAACTTCGGCTTCGCGATCGGCGCCTCGCTGGTCGCCTTCGTCGTCGGCCTGGTGGTCTCGTTCAAGCGCAGCGTCAGCCCGGCGCTGATCCTGGTCTACGCGGCCCTTCAGGGCTTCGCGATGGGCGCCGTCTCGCACGCCTTCAACACCATGCTGAACGGCATCGTGATCCAGGCGGTGCTGGGGACGGCGGCGGTGTTCGCGGCGATGCTGTTCGCGTACAAGAGCGGCCGGATCAGGGTCACCGCGCGCTACCAGCGGATCGGCCTCGCGATCGCCCTGGGCTTCGTGCTGCTGATGCTGGTCAACGTGGTCGCGATG
Organism: Kitasatospora sp. NPDC096128; assembly: GCF_040303105.1. Classification (NCBI taxonomy): domain Bacteria; kingdom Bacillati; phylum Actinomycetota; class Actinomycetes; order Kitasatosporales; family Streptomycetaceae; genus Kitasatospora; species Kitasatospora sp. NPDC096128. The sequence goes on from NZ_JBEOSP010000015.1 coordinate 1,258, forward strand.
GCCTTCGGCGCCGACATGGGCCTGCGCTCCGGCCCGTTGGGCATCGTGGTCGGCCTGGTCGGCATCGGCCTGGGCGCCTTCTTCCTGTCGCTGGACTTCGCGGCGATCGAGGAGGCCATCGCGCAGGGCGCCCCGCAGCAGGAGTCCTGGCGGGCGGCCTTCGGGCTCACCCTGTCGCTGGTCTGGATCTACATGGAGATGCTGCGGCTGATCGCGATCCTGCGCGGCGACGACTGACGCACCCCCGGTCGTCGCCACCACTGCCGCCGGGCCCCGGAGCACTTCGCTCCGGGGCCCGGCGGCGTTTGGTTAGGCTCCTCCCCATGCATGACGTACAGCCCTTGGTCGAAGCCGTGGACAACCTGGCGGATCGTTTCCGCTCGCTGCCGCAGAGCAAGCTGCTGGGCGCCGTGCCCGGCCATGCCTCGCGGGCGGCGGCGGTGCTGGCGCTCGCACGGCGACTGGCCGCGCTGGCGCTGGCGGCGGAGGGCGGGCCGGAGCGGGAGTTCCCGGACGCCGGGGCCTTCGCGGCGGGGGACCAGCTGGCCGTCGCCGGGCACGACCTGGCGGCCGCGCTCGCGGCCCTGCCGGAGGGCGTCGCGGTGGCGCTGCCCGGCGGTCCGGTGCCGGCGGCCGAGCTGCTGGCCGGGGCGGTGGCCGCGGTGCGGGAGACGGCCGGGCTCTGCGCCTGAGCCGCCCGGAGCGCCCCTGGGGGCCTGCCCGGAACCGGACGCGCCGAAGGCCGACCCGGTCGGTAACCCCGTGACCCGGTCGGCCTTCGGTCCTGCTGCGTGGCTGAGGCGGGGTCAGATGCTGGCGACCACCCGGTCGGCGAGCACGTAGACGGCCTCCTCGTCGGTGGAGAAGGTCAGCGAGTAGGAGCCGGAGAAGCGCGAGCCGCCGAGCAGTCGGACGTGCTCACCGGCACGGACCGCGTCGATCAGCCGGTAGGCGGCCTCCCGGTCGCCCGGGGCCACGCACAGCGTGGTGCCGTCGGCGAAGGCGTACACGTCCAGGGTGCCGAGCGGGCCCGGGCGGACGTCGATCAGGGCGACGGCCTCCTCGGCGAGGGCGGCGAGCCGGGTGTCGGTCCACTCGCGGGAGGGCGCCTGGCTCGGCACGAAGTCGGGGTGCGAGGGGTGGCGGCGCGGGTCGGGCGCGGCGACCGGGGCCTCCTCCACGACCGGCTCGGCGTCCAGCAGCCCGGCCTCCAGGCCGGTGGCCAGCAGGTCGGCCTCGCGGCGGGCGCGGGCGTCCTTGGGGGTCTCGCCGACCGGGTGGCCGGGGCGCAGCGGGGCGCCGCCCTCGGTGCCGGGCTCGGTCGGGCCGGTGCCGCCCTCGTTGATCAGGTCCTCCAGCGCGGAGCGCAGCGCCTCGCCGAACTCCGGGTCCATCGTCCCGGCGTTGTCGGCGGCGTCCTGCGGGCCGGTGGGGCGGGGGAAGAACAGCGGCCACTCGTCGGTGCCGGCCAGCACCTCGGTGAAGGGCGCCCCGGTGAAGGGGGAGTCGAACAGTGGCGCGTCCTCGGCCGCGCGGGCCTCCTGCTCGGCCCAGAACGCCCGGGCCTCGGTGATCTCCCGCTCGCGGTCGGCGGCGAGCGCCTCGGCGACGGCCCGGCGTATCGCGCCCTCGTCCACCGGTGCGGGCCCGGCCTGGGCCGCGGCCTGTGCGTCCAGGCGCCGGGAGATGCCCCGGAGGCGCAGCAGCACGGCGGACGACACGGTGATCAGGATCAGCAGCAGGATGGTGTAGACGGCGCTCACGGAACGTACTCCTAGCGAGGAGCGGAACGGGGTTACGTGTCCACACTGCCCCATCCGGGGCTGTTACCGCAGTGGCGAATGTCTAATTCGTCCGGGACTTTCGCGCTTGTCCCCAAATTGTTAGGTAACACCGTTCTACGCAGTGGAGTTGATCCGCTCCGCACTGTCGATTTCCGGGCCGGAAACGACATGGGAGAGGGCCGGATCGACCTCTCGGTGTGATCCGGCCCTCAATTACGCACTGTCACTCCAAATGGGTGGTCCAGACCCTTCGGAGCGGCGGGAGCGGGTCAGCTGAGGCGCTCGATGACCATCGCCATGCCCTGGCCGCCGCCGACGCACATGGTCTCCAGGCCGAACTGCTTGTCGTGCCACTGCAGGGAGTTGATCAGCGTGGTGGTGATCCGGGCGCCGGTCATCCCGAAGGGGTGGCCGACGGCGATGGCGCCGCCGTTGACGTTCAGCTTGTCCAGGTCGATGCCGAGGTCGCGGTAGGAGGGGATGACCTGGGCCGCGAAGGCCTCGTTGATCTCGACCAGGTCGATGTCGTCGATGGTCAGGCCGGCCCGTCGGAGCGCCTGCTTGGAGGCCTCGACCGGGCCGTAGCCCATGATCTCGGGGGAGAGCGCGCTGACGCCGGTGGAGACCACCCGGGCGAGCGGGGTGATGCCGAGCTCGCGGGCCTTGGTGTCGGACATGATGACCAGCGCGGCGGCGCCGTCGTTCAGCGGGCAGCAGTTGCCGGCGGTGACGGTGCCGTCGGGGCGGAAGACCGGCTTGAGGCCCGACACGCCCTCCAGGGTCACGCCGGCGCGCGGGCCGTCGTCGGTGCTGACCACGGAGCCGTCCGGCAGCGTCACCGGGGTGATCTCGCGCTCCCAGAAGCCGGCCTTGATGGCGGCCTCGGCGAGGTTCTGCGAGCGGACGCCGAACTCGTCCTGGTCGGCGCGGGTGATGCCCTTGAGTGCGGCCAGGTTCTCGGCGGTCTGGCCCATCGCGATGTAGGCGTCCGGCAGCAGGCCGTCCTCGCGCGGGTCGTGCCACTCGCCGCCGCCCTCCTCGGCGCGCTTCTTGGTGCGGGCTTGGGCCTCGTCGAAGAGCGGGTTCATGGTGCCCGGCAGGCCGTCCGAGGTGCCGTTGACGCTGCGCGACACGGTCTCGACGCCGGCCGAGATGAAGACGTCGCCCTCGCCGGCCTTGATCGCGTGCAGCGCCATCCGCGTGGTCTGCAGCGAGGAGGAGCAGTAGCGGGTGATGGTGGCGCCGGGCAGGTAGTCCATGCCCATCTGGACGGCCACGATGCGGGCCAGGTTGTGGCCCTGTTCGCCGCCCGGGAGGCCGCAGCCGAGCATCAGGTCGTCGATCTCGCGCGGGTCGAGCTGCGGGACCTTGGCCAGGGCGGCCTGGATGATGTGGGCCGTCAGGTCGTCCGGGCGGACGTCCTTGAGGGAGCCCTTGAACGCCCGGCCGATCGGCGAACGGGTGGCGCTGACGATGACGGCTTCGGGCATTGCGGGGCTCCTCGCTGAGTGACGGCGGACTTGGCGGTCCGGGAGGAAAGTTACCGTGTGGTAGCTCAGCCGTCACCGGCCCCGGCGTGTGAGCTGGCCGACGTGTCGCCGGGCTCCGCGCCGGGCTCCCGGGGCACGTCCGGGCCGACCCGCAGCCGGTGGCGCAGCAGTGCCCAGCGCCGGCCCGCGCCCCCCGCGTCCACGGCCGCCACCTCGGTGCCCGCCCGGCCGGCCGCCGCCGCGGCGGCCACCGCGACCGGCAGCACCGTCTCGCCGCCCGGGACGGCGGCGCTCGGGCGCTCCTCCTCCGGCCACAAGCCGAGCGCGGCGCAGACCGAGGGCAGCACGGCCATCGCGGCGGTGGCGTAGCCCTGAGCGGAGGGGTGGTAACGGTCGGCGGCGAACATCTCCGGGCGGGCGGCGAACTCCGGGCCGAGCAGCGAGCCCAGCGAGACGGTGCGCCCGCCCGCCTCCACCACCGCGATGGTCTGCGCGGCGGCGAGCTGGCGGCTCAGCCGCCGGGCCACCCAGCGCAGCGGCGGGTGCACCGGCTTGATCGTCCCGAGGTCCGGGCAGGTGCCCACCACCACCTCGCAGCCGTTGGCGCGCAGGGCGGCGACGGCCTCGCCGAGCTGGCGGACGGCGAGCTGGGCCGGGCTGTGCCGGGTCACGTCGTTGGCCCCGACCATGATCACCGCGACGTCCGGGCGGTGTCGCAGGGCCTGCTCCAGCTGTCCGGAGAGGTCGGCCGAGCGGCCGCCGGAGCGGGCCACGTTGACCAGTCGCACCGGGCGCTCGGCCACCGAGGCCAGGCCGGCGGCCAGCAGCGCGCCCGGGGTTTCGCGGCCGCGGGCCACGCCGAGTCCGGCGCCGGTGGAGTCGCCGAGGACGGCCAGCACGAGCGGCGGTGCGGGCGGTGCGCAGCCGTCGGCGAAGGCCTCGCCGTAGACGCCGTCGGCCTTGGGCGGGACGGTCTCCAGGACCCCGATGGCCTGGATGGCGAGTTTGCTCTCGGTCAGCAGCAGCCCCACCAGGCCCACCCCGAGCAGACCGAGCCCGCCGCCGCCGTACGCCGCCGCGGTGGCGATCCGACGGGCCACCCGGGCCCGCGAGTCCTGCGCCCCTGGCATCCGCTGCCCCCTTCGCGTCCTCGTGCCGCCCCCTCCGGGGCCACGGCATTGCCTGCACAGCGCTCTTACCCGCGCGGAGGGCGGGAGTACCGGGGTCGCGGGCGGTGGTGGGCCATTGGTGGAGCCCCACGGCCGAGCGGGGAGTGCCGGTAGGGAGGGCTGGGGTGCGTGCCACGCCCTAGGCTTTGCAGTACCGAATGCACTCGCATGCCCATAGACCGGGAGGACCCCCGTGCGGTACCACAACTCGATCATCGACCTGGTCGGCAACACGCCGCTGGTCAAGCTGAACAAGGTCACCGAGGGCATCACCGCGACAGTTCTGGCCAAGGTCGAGTACTTCAACCCCGGCGGCTCGGTGAAGGACCGCATCGCGATGCGCATGATCGAGGCCGCCGAGGCCTCGGGCGCCCTCAAGCCGGGCGGCACGATCGTGGAGCCGACCTCCGGCAACACGGGCGTCGGCCTGGCGATCGTGGCCCAGCAGAAGGGCTACAAGTGCATCTTCGTCTGTCCGGACAAGGTGTCCACCGACAAGATCAACACCCTGCGCGCGTACGGTGCCGAGGTCGTGGTCTGCCCGACCGCCGTCGCCCCGGAGCACCCGGACTCCTACTACAACGTCTCCGACCGCCTGGTCCGCGAGACCCCGAACGCCTGGAAGCCGGACCAGTACTCCAACCCGGACAACCCGGCCTCGCACTACTACTCCACCGGTCCGGAGCTGTGGGAGCAGACCGAGGGGAAGATCACCCACTTCGTGGCGGGCGTCGGCACCGGCGGCACCATCTCCGGCACCGGCAACTACCTGAAGGAGGCGTCCGGCGGCAAGGTCAAGGTCGTCGGCGCCGACCCGGAGGGCTCGGTCTACTCGGGCGGCACCGGCCGTCCGTACCTGGTCGAGGGCGTCGGTGAGGACTTCTGGCCGACCGCCTACGACCGCAACGTGGCGGACGAGATCGTCGCGGTCTCCGACAAGGACTCGTTCCAGATGACCCGCCGCCTCGCCAAGGAGGAGGGCCTGCTGGTCGGCGGCTCCTGCGGGATGGCCGTGGTGGCCGCGCTGGAGGTCGCCAAGAAGCTCGGGCCGGACGACGTCGTCGTGGTGCTGCTGCCGGACGGCGGCCGCGGCTACCTGTCGAAGATCTTCAACGACGACTGGATGGCGGACTACGGCTTCCTGCCCTCGGCCACCGACGAGGCGCACATCGGCGAGGTGCTGGCCCGCAAGGAGGGCATGGAGCAGGGCGGCGTCCCGCAGTTCGTCCACATGCACCCGAACGAGACGGTCGCCGAGGCGGTCCGGGTGCTGCGCGAGTACGGCGTCTCGCAGATGCCGGTGGTCTCCCCGGGCGCCGGGCACCCGGACATCATGGCCGGCGAGGTGATCGGCTCGGTGGTGGAGAAGCTGCTGCTGGAGGGCATCTTCGCCAAGGAGATCGAGCTGACCGACACCCTGGACAAGGTGATGTCCAAGCCGCTGCCGGTGGTCGGCTCGGGCGAGACCGTCACCAATCTGATGACCGTGCTGGAGAAGGCCGACGCGGCGGTGGTGCTGGTGGAGGGCAAGCCGCAGGGCATCGTCACCCGGCAGGACCTGCTGGGCTACCTGACCACCCGCGGCGCGCACTGACGCCTGCTCACCACCGTTCGCCCGTGGCCGGAACCGGAGGATTCGTCCACGGGCGAAGTGGTACACCGGCGTCACCTGTCCGCAGCACGCGCTTAACACGGCTCCTGCATCGTGGTGGTCAACGGCAAGACGCCGAGCGAGACGGCAGCGGTCCACCGGGAGCGGCTCCCCGGCGGTCGCGGCCGGCTCCGGACACGTCGGACGGTCCTGACCCGACCGCCGTGTCCGCCCTCCCCGACCGCTCGTCGGAGGGAGGGGCCCTCCGTGGGGGGCGCCGTCGTCCCGACCCTGTCCGGCTCCGGCCGGTCGACAGGGTGCGGCGGCTCCCGCGGGTCGATCACCGCGCCGTAACAAGCGCGGCTCCGCGGTTCCCGGGTGGGGGAGCCGAGGCGGAGCGGTGGGGCCGGTCCCGTTCCGAGGGACCGGCCCCTTCCGTGTGTCCGGGCCCGTCCGGCGCCCGCTCCCCGTGCGCCGGTCCTCCCGGGCGTCCCCGGCCTGTCGCGGGCCCCCTTGCTCCTGTGCACGCCCGGGGGCCTACGTTCCCGTACGCTCGCTGGCATGACCAGCACTGAAACGACCGACGCCCCGCGCTACGTCAAGCTCAAGATCGAACTCATCGCGGAGATCACCGACGAGGGCGCGCTCAAGGCCGCGGCCCTGCAGCAGGTCGCCGGGGACGAGTACCTCGACGACGAGGAGCGCGCCCAGTCCGTCGACGCCATCGAGGTGGACCCGTCGGGTTCGCTCGCCCACTTCATCGACCCGGTCGCGCTGCTCGGCGACGTCCCGGGTGTGGAGCTCGCCTCGGCGACCTGGGAGTCGGCGCAGACCGAGTTCGACCCCGAGAACGACGAGTGGGACGAGTACTCCGTGGAGGAGTCCGCCGAGTAACGGCCGTTCGCGCCGTCACCACCCGTGAACACCCGGTCCGCCGTCGGCGGACCGGGTGTTTTGCCCATGTTCAGCGGGAAGTTGGGTCATCTCATACGATCGCTTACTCTTCGGTGGTGGAACCGTGAGCGGCCGGATTGCGTTTCTGTATCCGTAAATGCCCGGGAAGATCAGCAGGGAGACGCGACGTGACGGCACGGGACGGTCAGGGGCGGGTGGCCGGAGGCAACTGGAGCCGACGCGGAGTTCTCGCGGGCCTGATCGGGGCCCCGGTCCTCCTGCTCGCGGCCTGCAACGACAACAGCGGCGGCAGCAGTGGCAACGGCGGCTCCGGAAACGGCGCCTCCGGCAACGGCGGTGGCGGCACTCCGGGCTCCGGCGGCGGCAGCAGCGCCCCCAAGACCTCGGCCGCCGTGATCACGGTCAGCCCCGCGGACGGCACCACCGGCGCCAGCTTCAGCGAGCCGGTCAAGGTCACCGTCGCCAACGGCACCCTGAGCACCGTCAAGGTCACCGACTCCACCGGCAAGGAGCTGGCCGGCCAGCTCTCCGCCGACAACACCAGCTGGACGTCGGCCGCCGCCCCGGCCAGCGGTACCAAGTACGCCGTCACCGCCAGCGGCGTCGACAAGGACAAGCTGGAGGCCGACGCCAACGCCAGCTTCACCACGGCGACCCCGGCCAACACCTTCGTGGGCTACTTCACTCCCGAGGACGGCTCGGTGGTCGGCGTCGGCATGCCGGTCTCGATCAACTTCAGCAAGCCGATCACCGACAAGAAGGCCGTCCAGTCGGCGATCACGGTGATAGCGGAGCCGGGTGTCGAGATCGTCGGCCACTGGTTCTCCAGCACCCGCCTCGACTTCCGGCCGCAGGAGTACTGGGCCAAGGGCACCAAGGTCACCCTGAAGCTCCGGCTCAAGGACGTCGAGGGCGCGAAGGGCGTCTACGGCACCCAGTCCAAGGACGTCGCCTTCACCATCGGCCGGGCCCAGACCAGCGTCGCCGACCTCGCCACCAAGAAGCTCACCGTCACCACGGACGGCCAGGTCAGCGCCGTCTACAAGATCTCCGGCGGCTCCCCCGAGCACACCACCTGGGGCGGCAAGATGGTCATCTCCGAGCAGTTCACCCAGACCCGGATGAACTCGCAGACCGTCAACCTGGGCAGCGAGTACGACATCGCCGACGTGCCGCACGCCCAGCGCCTCACCACCTCCGGCACCTTCATCCACGGCAACTACTGGTCGCCGTCGTCGATCTTCGGCGGGCAGAACACCAGCCACGGCTGCGTCGGGCTGCAGGACGCCAAGGGCGCCCAGGACAGCAGCACGGACGGCTTCAAGTTCTACAAGTCCTCGATCGTCGGTGACGTCGTCGAGGTCCGGAACTCCGGCGACAAGACCGTCGCCCCGGACAACGGCCTGAACGGCTGGAACCTGAGCTGGGCCGACTGGAAGGCCGGCAGCGCGGTCTGACCCGCTCCCGCTCCCGCTCCCGCCCCCGCTTCTGCTCCCGGCCCCGCGCCTGTTCCCGCCCCGTCCGAGACCTCGGGCGGGGCGGGGGTGTCTCACCGCTTCGCGTAGTCCGCGAAGCCCTGCCAGTCGACGATCACGCACCGCTCGTCGCCCAGGATCCAGGCGTCGTGCCCGGGCGGGCAGATCATGAAGTCGCCCGGGCCGTAGTCGGCCTGCTGGCCGTCGTCCATGACGATCCTCATCCGGCCGGAGACCACGTACCCCAGGTGCGCCGCCTGGCAGCTGTCCGTCCCGGCGATCGGCTTCACGTGCTTGGACCACTGCCAGCCGGGCTCGAACACGGCCCGGCCGACCGGGCCGGACTCCAGGTTCACCAGACGCAGCTCCCCCGAGCCGTCCTCGAAGGGGCGGACCTCCTCGGGCGCCTCGAAACTCATGCGGACCAGACCGGACATGGCGCACTCCTCTCACGAGGAACGGCCCGGCCGCCGGCAGGTGGCCGGGTCGCCCTTGCTGGCCCTTCCAGTCTGCGCCGGGCCCCGGGAGCGGTCACCTCGGGTGGCGGGCGCCCGTAGGGGCCGGGCGGTCCGCGGACGGGCCAGCGGTTCCGAGGGCTGCCGTCGGTTCGTGGACCCGTGCCCCACTAGGCTGGGTCGGTCGGCCGGGTGGCCGTTCATGCCTGGGGGAGGGGTCGGGACGTGACCTTGCTGGAGAACGATCCGCGGGAGATCGGCGGGTACCTCCTGGAGGGCAGGCTCGGCGCGGGCGGGATGGGTGTGGTGTACCGCGCCCGGTCGGTGTCCGGGCGCCAGGTGGCGGTGAAGGTGATCCGGCCCGAGCTGGCGGCGGACGCCGAGTTCCGGGCCCGGTTCCGGCAGGAGGTCACGGCCGCCCGCAAGGTCAGCGGGGCGTTCACCGCGCCGGTGCTGGACGCGGACGCCGACGCGCCGGCGCCCTGGCTGGTGACGCTCTTCATCGCCGGTCCCTCGCTGGGCGAACGGGTCGCCGGGCAGGGCCCGTTGGCGCCGCCCGAGGTGCGCAGGCTGGCCGCCGGGCTGGCCGAGGCGCTGCGGGAGATCCACCGGGTCGGGCTGGTCCACCGCGACCTCAAACCCGGCAACGTGCTGCTCGCCGAGGACGGTCCGCGGGTCATCGACTTCGGCATCGCGCGCAGCGCGGGCGAGACCCAGCTGACCAGCACCGGTGTCGCTGTCGGGACCCCGCCGTTCATGGCTCCCGAGCAGTTCCGCAGCGGCACGGCGAGCGCTGCCACGGATGTGTTCGCCCTCGGTTCGGTGCTGGCCTTCGCGGCGACCGGGCGCGGGCCGTTCGGCGCGGACTCCTCGCACGCGGTGGGGTTCCGGGTGGTGTACGAGGAGCCGGACCTCGCCGGGCTGGCGCCCGAGCTGTACCCGCTGATCGTCGGGTGCCTGGCCAAGGAGGCGGAGCGACGGCCCACGGTGGAGGGGCTGTTGCGGCTGGTCGCGGACGGGGCGCGGGAGCGGACGGTGCAGCTGCGGACGGGGCCGGTGGCGCCGGCAGCGGCTCCCGTTCCGGCTCCGGACCCGGTCGCTCCGACGCCGACGGCCGCGGGGCCGGTGACTCCAGGGCCGGTGACTCCAGGGCCGGTGGCGCCGGGTCCAGTGACTCCGGGGCCGGTCGTTCCGATGCCGACGGCCCCGTCGGTCCCGCCCGCGGCGGTGGCTGCGCCGGCCCCTGTGCCCGCGGCGCCCGCCGCTCCGCCCGCCGGGGCCGCAGTGCCGACGGGCCCGGTCCCGCCGGCCGTCCCCTCGTACCTGGCCGCCCCCTCCACCCGTCGGTCCCTCGCCGACGCCGCCGCGCGCCCGCGCAGGCGCAAGGGGGTGCTGATCGGCTCGGCGCTGTCCGCGGTGGTCGTCGCCGCGGCGGGCACCCTGGGCTTCCTCGCCTGGCGGGACCACGGCCCGAACCAGCCGCCGTCCCAGGGGCCGAAGTCCGGCCCGTCCTCCCCGGTGACGACGACCGTCGCCTCCGGCTGCGGCCCCGACGGCAAGCAGGCGGTCGGCGCGGACGGGCTGCAGGTGGCCCTCGTCAAGCAGTGGCAGGCGGATTACGCCAAGGAGTGCCCGGGCGTCGGGATCACCTTCAACGGCCCCGCGAGCGGCACCGTGATGGACCAGTACGCGACCTTCAAGTCCGACGGCGTGGCCCTGGACTCCCCGATGACGGACGATCAGCGGGCCGTCGTCGGCCGCCACTGCCCCACCGGCTACGCCTCCCAGATCCCGGTCACCGTGCTGCCGATCGCCGTGGTCTACAACGCGCCCGGGCTGCAGGGGCTGGGGTTCGACGCCCCGACGCTCGCCAAGGTCTTCACCGGCAAGATCACCAAGTGGAACGACCCGGCGATCAAGGCGCTCAACCCGATCTGGAACCTGCCGGACTCGCCGATCGACGTGCGGATCCCGAGCAACGAGTCGGCGTCCACCACCATCCTCACCCAGTACCTCGCCAAGGCGGCGCCCGCCGACTTCCCGTACCAGCCGGGCCGGGCGTGGCCCGACAAGTCGCGGCCCGCGTCCGGCACGAACGCGTCCGACCTCCCCGCCTACGTCGCCGGGCACCAGTGGTCGATGTCCTTCGTGCCGCTCCCGGACGCCGGCACCCTCCAGAAGGCCAAGGTGACGTCCGGCGGCTCCCCGGCGGTGGAACTCACCCCCCAGTCCGCCGGCATCATGGCCGCCGGGGGCTCGGTGCAGGGCACGGGCACCAACCTGACGGTCACGATCGACTACGCGAGGCCCACCTCGCTCGGCTACCCCATCGTCGACATCGGCTACATCGGCTTCTGCGACCACGGCGGGGCCGACCGCGCCTTCGCCGGCACCGCCGTCCTGACGAACTTCCTGGCCCACGGGCTGGGCGCGCAGGGCCAGGCGGCCGGCGAGAACCTCATGTACGGCCCGCTGCCGGACGCCCTGGCGAAGCGCGTACTGGACTCCCTGGCCCCCCTGCGGGTGAAGCCCGGCAACTGATCAAGGAGCGGCGGCGAAAAGGGGGGTGCGGGTGTCCGCAACCCCCCTTTCGCGCTGGTCAGGCGTTGTTCTGCCGCGTCGAGGCCACGCCGATCGGGCAGGAGGCGCCGGTACCGCCCAGGCCGCAGTAGCCGTTGGGGTTCTTGGCGTCCGACAGGTACTGCTGGTGGTACGGCTCGGCCGGGTAGAACGGGCCGGCCGGGGCGATCTCGGTGGTGATCGGGCCGTGGCCGAGCGCGGTCAGGGCGGGCTGGAAGGCGTCCCGGGTGGCGGTCGCGGCGGCGGCCTGGGCGGGGGAGTGGGTGTACAGCGCGGAGCGGTACTGGGTGCCCACGTCGTTGCCCTGGCGGTTGCCCTGGGTCGGGTCGTGGGCCTCCCAGAAGGCCTTGAGCAGCCGCTCGTAGGAGACCACCGCCGGGTCGAACACCACCCGGACCGCCTCGGTGTGCCCGGTCAGCCCGCTGCACACCTCCTCGTACGTCGGGTTGGGCGTGAAGCCGCCCTGGTAGCCGACCAGCGTCGTCCAGACGCCGGGCAGCCGCCAGAACGTGCGCTCGGCGCCCCAGAAACAGCCCAGCCCGAAGTCGGCCACCTCCAGCCCCTCCGGGTACGGGCCGGTCAGCGGGTGGCCGAGGACGGTGTGCGGCTCGGTCAGGGCGAAGCCCGGGGCCTGGCGGCCGGGCAGCGCCTGGTCGGCGGGGACGAGCGAGGTCTTGTGGCGGTTGAACAGCACGGCCTGCTCCAGGGGTAGGGAGGGTTGCCCAGCGTTCAACGCTCCGGACGGCCCGCGGATTCCGGCCCGGCGGGGGCGGGGCAGGGGCCCCGGGGACGTCGGCGGGCCCCGGCGGGCGTCCGTCCCGGGATTCCGGCGGGCGCACGGCCGTACGGCCGTTAGGCTCGGAGTCATGACCGAGCACCAGCTTCCCCAGGGCTTCGAGACTCTCGCCATCCACGCGGGTCAGGAAGCAGACCCCCAGACCGGGGCCGTCGTCACGCCGATCTACCAGGTGTCCACCTACAAGCAGGACGGGGTGGGCGGCCTGCGGGGCGGCTACGAGTACAGCCGCAGCGCCAACCCGACCCGCACCGCGCTCGAGGAGTGCCTCGCGGCCCTCGAAGGCGGTTCCCGCGGCCTCGCCTTCGCCTCCGGCCTGGCGGCCGAGGACACCCTGCTGCGCACCATCCTCAAGCCGGGCGACCACATCGTGATCCCCAACGACGCCTACGGCGGCACCTTCCGGCTGTTCGCCAAGGTGCTGACCCGCTGGGGCGTCGAGTTCTCCGTCGCCAACACCCAGAAGCTGGACGACGTGCGCGCCGCGCTGCGCCCCAACACCCGCGCGGTGTGGGTCGAGACCCCGTCCAACCCGCTGCTGGGCATCACCGACCTGGCCGGGCTGGCCGAGGTCGCGCACGGTGCCGGGGCGCTGCTGGTGGTCGACAACACCTTCGCCAGCCCGTACCTGCAGCAGCCGATCGCGCTCGGCGCGGACGCGGTCGTGCACTCCACCACCAAGTACATGGGCGGCCACTCGGACGTGGTCGGCGGTGCGCTGGTGCTGGCCGAGGCGGGTCTCGGCGAGGAGGTCGCGTACCACCAGAACGCCATGGGCGCCGTCTCCGGGCCGTTCGACGCCTGGCTGGTGCTGCGCGGCATCAAGACCCTGGGCGTCCGGATGGACCGGCACAGCTCCAACGCGGAGAAGGTCGCCGAACTGCTGGCGGGCCACCCCAAGGTCAGCCAGGTGCTCTACCCGGGCCTGCCCGAGCACCCCGGCCACGACATCGCCGCCAAGCAGATGAAGGCCTTCGGCGGCATGGTCTCGTTCCGGGTGGCCGGTGGCGAGGAGGCCGCGGTCGAGGTCTGCAACCGCGCTCAGCTGTTCACCCTGGGCGAGTCGCTGGGCGGCGTGGAGTCGCTGATCGAGCACCCCGGCCGGATGACCCACGCCTCGGCGGCCGGTTCGCCGCTGGAGGTGCCGGCCGACCTGGTGCGCGTCTCGGTCGGCATCGAGTCGATCGACGACCTGCTGGCCGACCTCACCCAGGCGCTCGGCTGAGGGAGTCGAGGGCTACTGCCCCTGCTGGTCCGCCGTGTACGACTCCATCGCGTGGTTGAAGCGGGCCAGCAGGGCGCAGAACGCCTGCTGCTCCTCGGGCGGCCAGTCGGCGGTCAGGCGGCGGGTCAACTCGGCCCGGCCGTCCCGGACTTCGGCGAGCCGGCCGGTGCCGCAGGCGGTCAGCGCGAGCCGTACCGCCCGGCGGTCGGCCGGGTCCTGCACCCGGCCGACCAGTCCGGCCGCGACCAGCGGGGCGACCTGGCGGGTCACCGTGGAGGAGTCCACACCGAGCGCCTCGGCCAGCGCCTTGACGTTGGCCGGCCCGTGCCGCTCCAGGCGGTCGAGCAGCAGGTAGGCGGCCCGGTCCAGCGCGGCGACGCCGCCGCCGGAGGTCCGGACCTGTTCCATCCGGCGGGCGAACACCGCCAGCTGGTACTGGAGTTGGGTGTGCACGGGCTCGGTTCGGTCGGTGGCCTGGGGCGAGGTCGTCGTCATCGCGGCTCACGATCGTCATGCGGTGAGAGAAGCTCAGAAGCAGCAGCGTACGCGGGCGGAGCGGACCCGGGAACAGGCCCGACGTCCGGGGTTGGCCGTGGCCGCGCCTCTAGGCTGGGATCATGCAGAACTGGCCGATCACCCTCGACGACGTCCGCGGTGCCCAGAAGATGCTCGCCGGGGTCGCCCGGGTGACCCCGATGGAGGGCAGCCGGCACCTGTCCGGGCTGATCGGCGCGCCGGTCCACCTGAAGTGCGAGAACCTCCAGCGCACCGGATCCTTCAAGCTGCGCGGGGCGTACGTGCGGATCGCGGGGCTCTCGCCGGTGCAGCGGGCCGGCGGGGTGGTGGCGGCGAGCGCCGGGAACCACGCCCAGGGGGTGGCCCTGGCGGCCTCGCTGCTGGGGGTGCGCTCGACCGTGTTCATGCCGGTCGCGGCGCCGCTGCCGAAGGTCGCCGCCACCCGGGAGTACGGCGCCGAGGTCCGGCTGCACGGCACCACCGTGGACGAGGCGCTGCAGGCCGCGCAGCGGTACTCGGAGGCGACCGGCGCGGTGTTCATCCACCCCTTCGACCACTGGGACGTGGTCACCGGCCAGGCGACCGTCGGCCTGGAGATCCTGGAGCAGTGCCCCGAGGTGCGCACCATCCTGGTCGGGGTGGGCGGCGGCGGGCTGCTGGCCGGGATCGCGGCGGCGGTCAAGCCGCTGCGGCCGGACGTCCGGGTGGTCGGGGTGCAGGCGGCGGCCGCCGCCGCGTACCCGCCCTCGCTGGCGGCCGGGCGGCCGGTCTCGCTGGAGCACTTCGCCACGATGGCCGACGGAATCATGGTCGGGCGCCCCGGGGACATCCCGTTCGAGGTGGTCAACACGCTGGCGGACGGCATCCGCACGGTCTCCGAGGACGCGCTGTCGCGGGCCCTGCTGCTCGGGCTGGAACGGCTGAAACTGGTGGTCGAACCGGCCGGGGCGGCCCCGATCGCGGCGCTGCTGGAGCAGCCGGACTCCTTCGAGGGCCCGGTGGTCGCGGTGCTCTCCGGCGGCAACATCGACCCGCAGCTGATGCAGCGGGTGCTGCGGCACGGGCTGGCGGCGGCCGGGCGCTACCTGTCGCTGCGGGTGCGGCTGGCGGACAAGCCGGGCTCGCTGGCGGACCTGCTGGGGGTGCTGACCAGGGTGGACGCCAATGTGCTGGACGTCGCGCACGTCCGGATCGACCCGCGGCTGGGGCTGACCGAGGTCGAGGTGGACCTGCACCTGGAGACCAAGGGGCCGGAGCACTGCGCCCTGGTGGTCGGGGAGCTGCGGGACGCGGGGTACGTGGTCGCGGACTGAACTCCCGTGCGGGCTGGGCCTCCGTGCGGGCTGGGCCCCCGTGCGGACTGGGCCCCCGTGCGGACTGGGCCCCCGTGCGGACTGGGCCCCGCGCGGGCGGTTTTGCGAAATCCCCTTGACGCGATGTATCGCGAGTTGCCAGACTCGCGATACATCGCGTTCTGTGTCGGTGGGCGAGAACCGAGTCGCCCATGCGCCCGTAGGAGGGGCAGAGTGGGACAGATCGCCCATATTCGTCCGAGGAGATGAGGCAGGCCATGGCGCCAGCCATCCAAGCCGAGAACCTGGTGAAGACCTTCGGCGACGTACGAGCTCTGGACGGCGTCAGCCTCGACGTCCCCGAGGGCACGGTGCTCGGGCTGCTCGGCCCGAACGGTGCGGGGAAGACCACCACCGTGCGCGTCCTGACCACCCTGCTCCGCCCCGACTCCGGCCGCGCGGTGGTGGCCGGGGTCGACGTCCTCAAGCACCCCAATCAGGTCCGCAGCCTGATCGGGCTGTCCGGCCAGTACGCGGCGGTCGACGAGTACCTCACCGGCTTCGAGAACCTCACGATGGTCGGCGAGCTGTACCAGATGAGCACCCGCGACGCGAAGGCCCGCGCGCTGGAGCTGCTGGAGTGGTTCAACCTCACCGAGGCCAAGGACCGCACCGCCAAGACCTACTCCGGCGGCATGCGCCGCCGGCTCGACCTCGCCGCCGCGCTGGTCGTCCGGCCGCCGGTGATGTTCCTCGACGAGCCGACCACCGGGCTCGACCCGCGCAACCGGCTGGCGCTCTGGGAGGTCATCGAGACCCTGGTCGAGCAGGGCACCACGCTGCTGCTCACCACCCAGTACCTGGAGGAGGCCGACCGCCTCGCCCACGACATCGCGGTGGTCGACCACGGCCGGGTGATCGCCCGCGGCACCGCCGACCAGCTCAAGGCGCAGATCGGCGGCGAACGGATCGAGGTCGTGGTGCACGACCCGGGCCTGGTCACGGACGCGGTCGCGGCGCTGTCCGGGTACGCGCTGGGCGCGCCCGCGGTGGAGAAGAACACCCGGAAGATCACCGTGCCGGTCAGCGGCGGCGCCCGGGTGCTCGCCGACGTGATCCGCGAACTGGACGGCCGGGGCATCGAGATCGACGACATAGGACTGCGCCGCCCGACCCTGGACGACGTCTTCCTCACCCTCACCGGCCACGTCGCCGAGTCGGTCGAGGAGGACGGCGGCGGCCCCAAGGGCCGCGGTCGGGGCGGCCGGGGCCGCGGGGCGACGGGCGGCGGTGCAGACGGTGCGGACGGTGCCGGCGACGACGGCGCGGGCCGGGGGCCCGACGAGCAGCAGGCCGTCACGGCCGGAACGGAGCGCTGAGATGAGCACCGCCACCGAGCACGCCATCGGCGGGGCGATGCCCACGCCCCGCCGGGGCCTGGCCGCGACCCTGCATGACTCCTGGGTGGTCGCCAAGCGCAATCTGCGCAGGATGTCCCGGATCCCCGAGATCGTGGTGTTCGGGCTCATGCAGCCGGTCATGTTCGTGCTGCTGTTCTCGTACGTCATGGGCGGGGCGATCAAGATCCCCGGGACGAACTCCAGCTCCGACACGTACATCCAGTTCCTGATGGCCGGCATCTTCGCCCAGACCGTCACCTTCGCCGTCGCCGGCGCCTCGGCCGGCATCGCGGAGGACATGACCAAGGGCCTGGTGGACCGCTTCCGCTCGCTGCCGATGGCCCGCTCGGCGGTGCTGGTCGGCCGCACCCTCGCGGACCTGTGCCAGACCGCCTTCACGCTGGTGGTGCTGGCGCTGGTCGCGCTGCTGGTCGGCTGGCGGATCCACGACGGGGTGCTCAAGGCGCTCGGCGCCTTCGCGCTGCTGCTCCTGCTCGGCTACGCCTTCTCCTGGATCGGCGCGCTGATCGGCCTCTCGGTGCGCAGCCCCGAGGCGGCCACCTCGGCCGGGCTGATCTGGCTGTTCCCGCTGACCTTCGTGTCCAACGCGTTCGTGCCGGTCAGCTCGATGCCGGGCTGGTTGCAGGGCGTCGCCTACTGGAACCCGTTCAGCGCGACGGTGCAGGCCTGCCGGGACCTCTTCGGCAACCAGGTCGGGCCGGTGGACAGCGCCTGGCCGATGCAGCACGCGGCGCTGGTGTCGGTGCTGTGGTCGGTGGTGATCACGGTGGTGTTCTCGTGGCTGTCGGTGCGCAAGTACCGCTCGGCGGTGGGCTGAACCGTCCCACACGCCCGAGGGCGGGTGCGGAGTCCACGGGGGACTGCGCACCCGCCCTCGGGCGCTGCTCGGCAGTTCGGTGCCGGATCAGCCGGCGTGCGGCACGACCTTGACGATCTTCACCATGGCGGGCTTGCCGTTCGGCAGCTCGTAGGTGGCCTCGTCGCCGATCTTCTTGCCGTCGATCGCGCGGCCCAGCGGCGACTGCGGCGAGTAGACGTCGATGGCGTCCGCGCCCGCGACCTCGCGCGAGGCGAGCAGGAACTCCATGAGGTCGTCCTCGTCGCCGTCGAACGCGACCGTGACGACCATGCCCGGGGCCACCACGCCGGAGTCGGCCGGGGCCTCGCCGACCTTGGCGCGCTCCAGCAGCTGGGTCAGCTGGCGGATGCGCAGCTCCTGCTTGCCCTGCTCCTCCTTCGCCGCGTGGTAGCCGGCGTTCTCCTTGAGGTCGCCCTCCTCGCGCGCCGCCTCGATCTTCTGGGCGATCTCGATGCGCCAGGGCCCGGTCAGATGATCCAGTTCGGCCTTGAGCTGGTCGTAGCCGGCCTGAGTGAGCCAGGTCACGTTCTCACTGGTCTGGGTCACGGGTGCTCCTCGTAGGTGCTGGGGCTGTGCTGAGGGTGTGAGTCGTCAGCAGGGTCGACGATGATTTCGGTCTTAACTACAAAGCAACGCCCGCTCCCGTACCATCCGGTGCGGAAGGGGCGAAACCACGAGCCTAACAAGTCCTGCCGACAAGCGGGAGAGGCGTTGTCGCGGCATTGACGGTGGCGTGACGCCAGGGTGTACGGCAACCGGCTGCGGGACTCCCTACGGATGCCCGTTCTGCTGAACGAATATGCGTCCCGGGGGCGTTCCGGGCCCGCTCGGCCCGACGGTCGCCCGTTGCTCCGCCGGGCGTTTCCCGGGCAGCCTCGCCGGGCGTTTCCCCGGTTGCCCGGCCCTACTTCGCCGGGGTGCAGCCGAGCAGTTCGGCGGTGGTGCCGCGGGCGGTGGTGCGCAGGGTGACGGTGGCCTCGTAGCTGGACCCGGCCGCCGGGACGGGGAAGTCGGCCACTCCCACCACGGCGTGGTCGTCGCTCTGCGAACGGACCGTGCAGGTGCCGGCCGTCCCGTCGCTCTTGCTCACGGTCAGGTGCAGCTGCACCTCGGAGTCGGAGAGCACCTGGAAGGTCGGCACCGAACCGTTGATCTTCGTCTCGCGCAGCAGGTAGGAGCCGCCCAGCCAGGCGATCAGCCCCAGGCCGAGCACGCCGCAGACCGCGCCGACGGCCTTCAGACGGCGGTCCGACTCGCCGTCGCCCCTCCGGCCGTAGCGGCCCTCGGGCAGCTGCGTGGCGGTGCTCTGTGCGCTCATCGGACTCCGTCCTCTCCTAGGGAGGGGCCGCGCGGATGGTGCGGGGGAATGCGACGGACCTCCAGTCCGTCACTATAGGAGGGACACGCCCGCGGCCGGTCCGGCGGGGCGGGGCTCGTCCGAGCCGGAGACCGGCCGAGGGCCGGCCTCGCGGCGACGCGGTCCCGAAGTGAGCGGTTCGTACGGTGGGCAGACCCGGACTTCGCGGAACGCCCGACTATGTGGAAGGAACGCAAGGCGTTGACTGAGCAGTTGCGACTGATGGCGGTGCACGCCCACCCGGACGACGAGTCCAGCAAGGGCGCGGCCACCATGGCCATGTACGTCGAGCAGGGTGTGGACGTGCTCGTGGCCACCTGCACGGGGGGCGAGCGCGGGTCGGTTCTCAACCCCAAGCTGCAGGGGGACCCGTACATCGAGGAGAACATCCACGAGGTGCGCCGCAAGGAGATGGACGAGGCGCGGGCGATCCTCGGCGTCAAGCAGGCCTGGCTGGGCTTCGTCGACTCCGGCCTGCCGGAGGGCGACCCGCTGCCCCCGCTGCCCGAGGGCTGCTTCGCGCTGCAGGACGTCAAGGACGCGGCCGAGCCGCTGGTCCGGCTGATCCGCGAGTTCAAGCCGCAGGTCATCACGACCTACGACGAGAACGGCGGGTACCCGCACCCGGACCACATCATGACCCACAAGATCACCATGCTGGCCTTCGACGCCGCCGGCGACCCGGACGCCTACCCCGAGGCCGGCGAGCCCTGGCAGCCGCTCAAGCTCTACTACAACCACGGCTTCCCGATGGGCCGCATCCGCGCCCTGCACCAGTACCTCACCGAGCACGGTCTCGACTCCCCGTACGGCGAGTGGATCGCGGGCTGGGAGAAGAGCGGCCGCCAGGAGCGCGAGATCACCACCCGGGTGCGCTGCGGCGACTGGTTCGAGACCCGCGACCGCGCGCTGATCGCCCACGCCACCCAGATCGACCCGGACGGCCCCTGGTTCCGCGTCCCGCTCGACGTCCAGCGCGAGGTCTGGCCCACCGAGGACTACGAGCTCAGCCGTACCCTGATCGACGTGGACCTCCCGGAGGACGACCTGTTCGCCGGCCTGCGCATCCCCAGCCTGGCGGCCGAGTCCGCCGACACGCGCGACTGAACCACCCCCCGACGGCCCGGCTCGACGTGAGCCGGGCCACCATAGAGATATGAGTGCCCCCGTGAACCTCATCCACCTCGCCGCTGACCTCGCCGTCGACGACGCCAAGGTCACCCCCGGTCTCCTCGGCTTCGTCGTCTTCGCCGCCCTCGGCGTGGCGACGTGGTTCCTGGCCAAGTCGATGAACCGGCAGTTCAAGAAGGTCGACTTCACGGAGGAGCCGGAGGCGCCCAAGGAGTGAGCCCCCGGGGCCAGGGGCCTTCTCGGGCCCCGGGGCTTCGTGGGCGCTCCCGCTGCGCGGCGTCCGGCATCCGGCGTCGGACGGGTCCGGCGCCGGTTCGCGGCGCGGGCAGCGCGAGCGGGGCGGGGGATGCGGGAGGATGGGCGGCATGCCGAACCGTCTCGCGGACGCGACCTCGCCCTACCTGCAGCAGCACGCCGAGAACCCGGTCGACTGGTGGCCCTGGGGGCCGGAGGCCTTCGCCGAGGCCGAGCGGCGCGGGGTGCCGGTGCTGCTGAGCGTCGGGTACGCCGCCTGTCACTGGTGCCATGTGATGGCGCACGAGAGTTTTGAGGACGCCGAGCTCGCCGGGTACCTGAACGAGCGGTTCGTCTCGGTCAAGGTGGACCGGGAGGAGCGGCCGGACGTCGACGCGGTGTACATGGAGGCCGTGCAGGCCGCGACCGGGCAGGGTGGGTGGCCGATGACGGTCTTCCTCACGCCCGGCAAGGAGCCGTTCTACTTCGGGACCTACTTCCCGCCCCGGCCCCGGCACGGGATGCCGAGCTTCCGGCAGGTGCTGGAGGGTGTGGACGCGGCCTGGCGGGACCGGCGGCAGGAGGTCGGCGAGGTCGCCGCGCGGATCAGGGCCGACCTCGCCGAGCGGGCCGCCGTCTACTCCGCCGGGGCCCACCACCCGCCCGGCGACGCCGACCTGCACCAGGCGCTGGTCGGGCTCAGCCGGGAGTTCGACCAGAACCGCGGCGGCTTCGGCGGGGCCCCCAAGTTCCCGCCGGCCATGGTGATCGAGTTCCTGCTCCGCCACCACGCCCGGACCGGCTCCGAGGCGGCCCTGGAGATGGCCGTCCGCACCGCCGAGGCGATGGCCCGCGGCGGCATCCACGACCAGCTCGGCGGCGGCTTCGCCCGCTACGCCGTGGACGCCGACTGGGTGGTGCCGCACTTCGAGAAGATGCTGTACGACAACGCCCTGCTGCTGCGCGTCTACCTGCACCTGTGGCGGGCCACCGGCTCCGCGCTCGCCCGCCGGGTCGCGCTGTCGACGGCCGACTTCCTGCTGAACGAACTCCGCACGCCCGAGGGCGCGTTCGCCTCCGCGCTGGACGCCGACAGCCTGGACGAGGAGACCGGGGCCTCCGCCGAAGGCGCCTACTACGTCTGGGAGCCCGGCCAGTTGGTGGACCTGCTCGGCCCGGCCGACGCGGCCACCGCCGCCCGGCTGTTCACCGTCACCGCCGCCGGCACCTTCGAACACGGCACCTCCGTGCTCCAACTCCTCGCCGACCCCGAGGACTTCGCCGAGTACGAGGAGATCCGGCGGCGGATGTCCGAGGCCCGGGCGGCCCGGCCCGCACCCGCCCGCGACGACAAGGTGGTCGCCGCCTGGAACGGCCTCGCCATCGCCGCCCTCGCCGAGACCGGCGCCCTGCTTGACCGCCCCGACCTCGTCGAGGCCGCCGAACGCGCCGCCGACCTGCTGCTCGCCGTCCACCTCACCCCCGACGGCCGACTGCTGCGCACCTCCCGGGACGGCCGGCCCGGCACCAACGCCGGCGTCCTGGAGGACTACGCGGACACCGCCGAGGGCTTCCTCGCGCTCTACGCCGTCACCGGCGAGGCGGAATGGCTCCAGTTGGCGGGCGGCCTGCTCGACACCGTGCTCAAGCACTTCACCGACGAGACCTCCGGCGCCCTGTACGACACCGCCGACGACGCCGAGGAGCTCATCCGCCGCCCCCAGGACCCGACCGACAACGCCACCCCCTCCGGCTGGACGGCCGCCGCCGGGGCCCTCCTCGGCTACGCCGCGTACACCGGCTCCGAGCGGCACCGCGCGGCCGCCGAACGCGCCCTCGGCATCGTCGGCGCCCTGGCCGCCCAGGCCCCGAGGTTCATCGGCTGGGGCCTCGCCGTCGCCGAGGCCCTGCTGGACGGACCGCGCGAGGTCGCCGTCGTCGGCCCGGCCGACCACCCGGCCACCGCGGCGCTGCGCCGGGCCGCGCTGCTCGGCACGGCGCCCGGCGCCGTCGTCGCGGTCGGCGAGCCGGGCGAGGCCGCCGACGAGGTGCCGCTGCTGGCGGAGCGCCCGCTGGTCGGCGGCGCGCCCGCGGCCTACGTCTGCCGGCACTTCGCCTGCGAGGCGCCCACCACCGATCCGGCGGTGCTCGGCGAGCGGCTCGGCGTCGTTGCGGTCGTGGGCGAATAACCGTTGGCGCACGGGCGTCGAGCGGGGTGAGGATGGGCCATGACCTGGACGCTCAGCCCCTCGCTCGACGACTTCCGCCACCATGCGGGCGACTTCCTGGCCACCCGCCCGGCCGAGAACACCGTCCTGCTCACCATCGCCCACCGGCTTGCCGGATCCGGCCTCGACGCCTTCGGGGACCGGCCGCCGGTCTTCGGCTGGTGGCAGGCCGAACCGGGCGGTCCGGTGGAGGGCGCCTTCCTGCAGACCCCGCCGTTCGGCCCCCGGCTCTCCGCCATGCCACCGGCCCTGGCCGCCGAGCTGGCGGTCCGCCTGGCCGAGGCGGGCCCCGGGTTCACCGAGGTCGCCGGCGTCGGCGGCGGGGCCGAGCCGGTCCGCGCCTTCGCCGCGGCCTGGACGGCCGCCACCGGCATCGACCACTTCGTCCGGGTCGAGGAGCGGCTCTACCGGCTCGGCCGGCTCACCGACCCGCCGCGCCCGCCCGCCGGTCGGCCCCGGCTCGCCGGACCGGCCGACCGGGAGCTGGCGATCCGCTGGTACGAGGAGTTCCTGCGCGAAGTCGAGATCACCCCCTCCGGCGTGGCCCGGGCGGTGGACGACAAGCTGGCCGCCGGCGGCCTCCACCTCTGGGAGGACGCGGGCACCCCGGTCGCCCTGGCCGGCGCCAGCCCCGTGCTCGCCGGAATGTCCCGCATCGGCCCGGTCTACACCCCCGCCGACCGCCGGGGCCGCGGTTACGCCAGCGCGGTCACCGCGGCGGCCTCCGCCCATGTGCTCGGTCTGGGGGCGCAGGAGGTGCTGCTCTACACCGACCTCGCCAACCCGATCAGCAACTCCATCTACCAGCAGATCGGCTACCGGCCGGTGGAGGACTGCCTGGTGGTGGACTTCCGGACGCCGTAGCGGAGTTACGCGTCAGGCGGGATGCGTGAGGCGGGATGCGTCAGACGCCGGGCGTCACGCGTCCTGGGGCGGACGGACGCCGGGCACCCCGACCACCTTCGTCTCGAAGGGGTCGCGGGCCGCCGTCGCGATCGGCGGCGGCAGGTGGTCGGCGTTCCGGTAGTCGTGCGCGCAGGAGATCAGGTGGCCCCCGGCGGTCTTCAGGTCGGTGGCGAGCCCGTCCAGCAGCGTCTGCCAGGCACTGCTGCACCCGGTCAGCGCCGCCGCGCTCTGCCAGCCGGCCAGGCTCCCGGCGGCCGCGCTGCTCGGCTCGGCGAGCTTCGCCGTCTCCTCGGGGACCTTCCCGGCGACCGTCAGCGCGTTGTTCCCGGCGGCGGTCAACTCGCCCGGCTTGACGGTGAATCCCGGGGCCTGTCCCATCGGTTCCCCCTGACATCCGGGTCGGTCGCGGACGCTATGGTAGCTGTGAGTGCCGTGGCGGACACAGAACGCACAGGGGGTGCGGGATGGACATCGCACGCCTGCGGAACGCCAAACCGGCGGACCTGTACACGGCGGCGGGGGCGTACGACGCGCTGGGCAAGGCCATGGCGCAACACGCCACGGACTGGAAGAGCGGGACCGCCGACCGGGCCCACGGCTCCCGGTGGTCGGGGCCGGCCGCCGACGCCGCGCTGCCGGTGCTCGACGACTTCACCGGCAGGATGCGCGCGGCGGCGACGGAACTCGGCCTGATCGGCAAGGAGATCCGTGACTGCGCCGATGCCATGACGCTGGCCCAGGGCAGGCTCACCACCGCACTGTCGGATGCGCAGGCGAAGGGCTTCACGGTCAGCGACACCGGCGCGGTGAGCCGGCCCGCGTCGACCGGTCCGTACCAGGCGCCGGGCTGGGAGGCCAGGCAGACGACGGCCGCCGACGGGATCGGCAAGCAGATCGCCAAGGCGCTGGCCGACGCGGCGGAGGCCGACGACGCGCTGACCGCGGGGCTCAACAGGTTCGCCGGGCACGCCAAGGACAAGTCGGGCCTGGACGAGAAGACGGCCGGCGCCGATGCGTACATGGAACAGTTCGGCGATGCGTCCAACCCGGAGTGGCGGCGGAACATGCCGCTCAAGGGCGCGCCTGCCACTGAGGTCAACTTCTGGTGGAAGGGGCTCGGCCCGCAGGGCCGGCAGTGGTTCCTCGGCCACCACCCGGAGGTGCTCGGCAACCTCGACGGCATTCCCGCGGAGGTGCGGGACAGGGTGAACCGCGACCGACTGGACAACCTGATGAGGAACATCAGGGGCAAGAAGCCGGGGGAGCTGAACTCCGGCGAGAAGAACCTTCTCGCGCTCTACGGGCCCATCGACAAGCGCCTCTCGCAGAACAAGGGGGAGCCACCGGTCTACTTGCTCGGTCTCGGGAGCGAGGGCCGAGGGCGGGCGGTCCTCTCCTACGGGAATCCCGACACCGCCACCGACATCTCCGCCTACGTTCCGGGGATCACCACCACCATGGACAGCCTCGGGCCGGGGGAGAACGACGGGACCAACGAGGCGGAGAACGGCCTGAACCTCTACCGCGCCGCGAGCGGCAGGGCCCCGGCCGGCCACTCCGTCGCCTCGGTGGTCTGGCTCGGTTACGACCCGCCGGGGATGGACCTCGGAGCCGCGTCGACGAAGGCGGGCAAGGACGGCGCCCCGGCGTACGCGAACTTCCTGAGCGGAGTGCGGGCGAGCCACGAGGGCAGCCGGTGTCCGCATGTCACCGCGGTGGGGCACAGTTACGGGTCCTACCTGGTCGGCCAGGCCACCAGGCTCGCCACCCGGCCGGGGTCGCACGACGTGCCGCCGGACGACGTGGTCTTCATCGGCAGCCCGGGTGTCGGCGTGGACAAGGCCGCTGACCTCGGGATTCCCGCCGGTCATGTCTGGGTCGGTGCCGCTGACAACGACGTCGTGACGCACGCCCCGTCGAAGTTCAGCCTCGACCCGGACGAGCGCTGGTACGGCAGGGATCCGTCCAGCAAGCGCTTCGGCGCGAACCGCTTCACCGTCGACGACTGGAGCCGCGGCAACCCCGTCGACGCGCACACCAAGTACTTGAATGGGCGGGGCGGGCCCTCGCTGGACAACATCGCGGCCGTCGTCACGGGCAGCGGGGGCGTCAAGCTCCAGGGTCGACGGGGGTGAAGCGGCCACGACGTGGGCTGGGCTGTTCCCACCGCGTGGACGGATGCCTTCGGGGTGCACGACCAGCCGGAGCAGGACTACGGCGCCCCTCCGGTCGGCGAGCGACAGGCCGGTCAGGCCCCCGCTCCCGACCTCGACGACCCGTACCGGTCGCACTGACCGCCGCCCCGCCTCACTCCCAGTCCCAGCGGATCCCCAGGATGCACGGCCGGACCGCCGTGGCGACCAGGTGGACGCAGTGGTGGCCGTCGAGGGTCAACTCCTCGGTCTCGTAAGGGGGTTCGCCGGGGGAGTGGAGGGCGATGCGGTGGCAGCGGACGGGGAGGGCGGTGGGGTGGAAGGTGATCTGGAGGACGTACTGGCCGGCGCCGGAGTTGAAGCCGCGGACGTACTCGCAGCTGGGCGTGGGGGTGGGGGCGTCGTCGAAGCCGTAGCCGAGGAGGTGGGTGTCGCCGGGGCGGAGGCGGCGGTCGAGGAGGAGTTCGGCGGCGATCAGGTGGTGGGCCTGGTCGCGGCGGATGCGGCCGGGGCGGCAGTTCTCCTCGGCGCGGACGCCGACGAGGGCGGTGTCGCTGCCGGGGTCGCCCTGGTGGAGGGCGAGGTAGCGGTCGATGCCGTCGCGGTGGGCGCGCAGGGCGTGTTGGGAGTCGCGGCGGGTGAGTTGGCGGTCGGGGCCGATGCGGATGCGTTCGATGTGGGTGATGGTGTGGAGGCCGGTGTCGCGGGGGCCGGCGAGCATGGCGAGCAGGTCGTCGACGGCGGTGGGCGGGGAGATCAGGTCGCGGTAGGGGCGGACGGGGGGCCCGGCGGCCGCGGCGGTGCGGCGGGGGCCGAGCAGCCGGGTGAGGGAGTGTTCGGGCAGGTCGAGGACGTCTTCGAGGGCGGCGACGGCGCGCAGTGATTCGGGGCGTTCGGGGCGGCGCCGTCCTTGCTGCCAGTAACTGAGGCTGGTGAGGCCGACATTGACGCCGCGCAGGGCGAGGTGGCGGCGGATGCGGTGCAGGGCGAGGCCGCGGCTGGCGATGGCGGTGCGCAGGGCGAGGTGGAACGGGCCGGTGCGCAGGGCGGCGGCGAGGTCGGCTGGGTCGCTTCGGTGGATGGCGGTCTCCTGGCGGGCGCGGGCCGGGTTTTGACCGTGAATATTCACATCCGGTCGGCGGTTTGTCACCGGTCCGGGCAGCTCGCGCCGGGGTTTCCCGGGTGCCGTTCACATCCACGCGGGCCCGTTCACACCGGGGTCGGAGCCCGTCCGGGGCCGTTGACCAGGCCCGGAGTGCGGCGCGATGCTCGGGGCGCGATCCGGACCGCGCCCCCACACAGCACCTCGCTCCACTCGTGCAAGGAGGCATTCCCCCATGCCAGTTCCACGGATACGGCTGCGCCGCGCGGTCTCGCTGTTGGCCCTGGGCGTGCTGGGCCCGGCGCTGACCGCCGCGGCGAGCACCCCGGCGGCGGCGGCCCCCACGCCCGCCCCGGCCCCCGCCCTCCACCGGGCCGCACACCAGGCCCGCCCGGCGGCGGCGTCCGGCAGTACGGCCGATCTGGCCGGCACGTACAAGAAGCTCAACATCACCATGCAGCAGCAACAGCAGACCAACTGGTGCTGGGCGGCGAGCGGGAACACCATCGCCACCTGGTTCGGCTACAACTACAGCCAGAACCAGTTCTGCAACGCCGCGTTCGGCCGCTCGGTCGACTCCAGCTGCCCCAACAGCCAGGCCTCGCTGGCCGATGTGCAGAACGGGCTGGACTGGGTCGGCATCAACCCGGGCTCGTACGTGACCGGCTACCTGCGCTACAGCACCGTGCAGGCGGAGGTGGACGCCAACCGGCCGGTCGAGACGCGCATCCAGTGGAGCTCGGGCGGCGGGCACATGCACGTCCTGTACGGCTACGACACCGGCAACAACTGGGTCTACTGGGGCGACCCGTGGCCGTCCAACTACCGCTACAACTGGGCGGACTACTGGTACTACGTGAACAACGACACGTTCTCCTGGACCCACTCCCTGTACCGGATCGGCGCGTGAGGACGACCATGACCGAGCTCAGCAAGGCCCGTCGGGCCGCCGTCACCGCCCTGCTCGCCGCCGGCCTCGGGCTGGCGTTCACCCCGGCCGCGCACGCCGACGGGCCCGCGCCCGAGGCGGTGCCCGCCGCCGACCTGGCCGGGGCCCGCAGCGCGGTCCAGGACCCGTCGGTACTCGACAAAGTGGGCCGTTTCTTCGCCCGCAAGGGCGTCCCGCCGACCCAGCAGCTGACCATCGGCGCGGCCGAGGAGGCGAAGGCGGCGGGCGACGCGGCGCCCCGCCTGGCCGGGGACACCGTGCCGGTCTACACCCTGGATGCCGGTTTCGTGGCCGGCAACCCGGGCGCACCGGTGGCGAAGGCCGAGTTCACCGCGAGCAAGGTGGTCGCGGCGGACGGGCAGACCGCCTCGGTCTGGACGGTCCGGCAGGGTGACGCCTGGCGGGTCGTGAACATCGCCTCCGGCGGCGACGAGAGCGACTACGCGGCGAAGGCGGCCGGCAGCGGCGGCGGCACGGCCTTCCGGGAGCCGCAGGTCAACGCCTGGTACGTGCTGCGCGACGGCCGGGTGCTGCCGCTGGACGACGAGGCCCGGCGCTCGGTGGGCTCGGGCGGGGTGTCGCTGGCCGCGTACCAGCAGCTGGTGCACCAGCGGTACGGGGACAAGCTGCCCGGCTCGGCGTACGACCGGGACGGCAAGGGCGGCGGCTACCCGCTGGAGACCGGGGCGGAGGCCGCCCCGAAGGCCGCCCCGGTGGCGGCGGCGGGCGGCGGTTCGGCGGTTCCGGCCGTGACGGCGGCCGCGGCGCTGGGCGCCACCGCGCTGGCGGCCGCGGGTGTGGGTGCCGGCGCGGTGCTACGGCGGCGGCGCGGCCTCCGCTGACGGGCAGCAGCACCACCGATGCCCACCGGGGCCCGGCTCACCGAGCCGGGCCCCGCTCGCGTCGGGGGCTCACACCCCGGCGAAGCCGTTCTCCAGCAGCGCGAAGGCGCGGCCGACCAGGTCGGCGATGTCCTCCCGGCCGTCGTCCGCGGCCCACTGCAGCACGGCCTCGGTGGTGGCGGCGCCGATGGCGGCGGCGGTGACCCGCATGGCGTACGTGGGTTCCTCGACGCCGGCCCGCCGGGTGAGCACGGAGAGGTAGAGCTCGTGCGGGCTGTTGCCGGTGCGGAACATTCCGGCGCGCAGCGCGGGGACCTGGGTGACCAGCCGCATCCGGGTCAGCAGTTCCTGGCGTTCGTGCTGGAGCAGGGTGCGGATCAGGCCGATGAGGGTCTCCCGGCAGGATCGGAGGAAGGGCTCGTCGGCCGGCCGGTCGAGCAGGCCGGCGATGATCGCGGGGTCGTACTCGTCGGTGAGGACGAGGTCGTCCTTGGTGGCGAAGTACCGGAAGAAGGTGGAGGGGGAGACCTCGGCGGCGGCCGCGATCTGTTCCACCGTGGTGTTCTCGTAGCCCTGTTCGGAGAACAGGCGGTACGCCTCGCGGCGCACCGTCTGCCGGGTCTTCAGCTTCTTCCGCTCGCGCAGCGACAGCGGCGCCTCCAGCAGAGCCTGGACCGGGTTGGTCGGGCCGTCCGGGAGGGCCGTGGTCGGCTGCTCGGTCTTCATGCCCCCGATTATCGGTGATCTCCGGTGGCGGCGGCTCCGGCCGGGCCCTCAGCGACGGCGTCGGCCGGGGCCGGGTCCGGGGCCGGAGCACCGTCCCCGCTCGACATCCGGGCCGCGACCAGCACCGCCGAGAGCACCGCGACCAGCCCGGCGACGAGCAGCACCACCCCCATCCCGTGCACGTACGCCGCGTGCGCCGCGGCGCCGAGCGCCGGCCGCCCGGTCTCCCGGGCGACGGCGTCGGCGGCGACCACCGACGTCCCGGCCCGCTGCGCCGCCTCGGCGGGGAGCCCGCCGGTGTCCAGCGCACCCCGGTACGCCCCGGCCAGCAGGCTGCCGAAGGCGGCGATCCCGATCGCGCCGCCGACCTGCCGCAGGGTCTGGAGCAGTCCGGAGCCGACGCCGGCCCGGGCGGGCGGCAGGGTGATCAGGGCGGAGGCCTGGGCGGTGATCAGGGCCAGGCCCATGCCGAGACCGAGGACGATGAGCCAGATCGCGGCCCGCCCGTACCCGTCGGCGCTGCCGGTGCGGCTGCCGAACAGCAGGGCGGCGGCGAGCAGGGCCAGGCCGAGGGTGATCACGGCACGGGCGCCCATCCGCGCCACCAGCCGCTCACTGAGCCGGGCGGCGACGAGCAGGCCGAGCATCATCGGCATCAGTCGCAGTCCGGAGCCGAGGGCGTCGGCGCCGAGCACGCTCTGGAAGTAGAGCGGCAGGACGAAGAAGGCGCCGAACAGGACGAGCGAGATCAGGGTGGCGGCGACCGAGGCCCAGCGGAAGGTCGGCTCGGCGAGCAGGGTGAGGTCGAGCATCGGGTCGGGCCGGCGTCGGCTGCGCAGCACCAGGGCGGTGAGCAGGACCACCGAGCCGATCAGCGTGGTGAGCACCAGCGGGTCGGCCCAGCCTCGGTCGGAGCCTTCGATGATGCCGTAGGTGAGTGCGCCGAGGCCGGTGGCGGCGAGGACGGTGCCGGGCAGGTCCATCCGGGGCGCGGAGGGGTTGCGGGACTCGGGCAGCAGCAGGAGGCAGGCGGCAATGCCGATCACCGTGAGCGGGACGTTGACGGCGAAGACCGATCCCCACCAGAAGTGCTGGAGCAGCAGGCCGCCGATCAGCGGTCCGAGCGGGGCGCCGACGGCGATGGCGGCGGTGAGGAGTGCGCTGGCCCGGCGCCGTTCGCCGGCGGGGAAGATCCCGGGGATGACCGCCAGCGACATCGGCATGACGAGCGCGGCGGCCAGGCCCATGGCGGCGCGGGCGGCGATCAGGGTGCCGGGGGAGTCGGTGAGCATGCCGACGGCGGAGGCGAGTCCGAACAGGGCGAGGCCGACGGTGAGCGTGCGGCGGCGGCCGTAGCGGTCGCCGAGCAGGCCGGCCGGGAGCATCACCGCGGCGAAGACCACGGTGTAGGCGTCGACGATCCACTGCTGCTGCCCGGTGGTGGCCTGGAGCTGTGCGGCGAGGGTGGGCAGGGCGACGTTGAGGATCGTCATGTCGAAGCTGATCACCAGGACGCTCAGGGCGACGGCGATCAGGGCGAGCCAGCGGCGCGGGTCGGCGGGCACGGCG
The DNA here is from genome assembly GCF_040303105.1 of Kitasatospora sp. NPDC096128. Lineage (NCBI taxonomy): Bacteria > Bacillati > Actinomycetota > Actinomycetes > Kitasatosporales > Streptomycetaceae > Kitasatospora > Kitasatospora sp. NPDC096128. Next base: position 32,023 of record NZ_JBEOSP010000015.1, read on the forward strand.
GCCTCCAGGGGCTGTGGCTTGAGAAAGTCTCTGTCAAATGACAGTAACTCCCAAAAGAGCCGGACCGTCAATCTGGAGGCGTTGTGACGATATGATCACTCTCCGTGATGTGTCCTGGAAGTGCTGCTTCCGCATGTGGAATTGACGCAACGTTGATCTGTCGTTCGCCGCTTCGGGGCGGCCCCGGGTGACTGTCGGTAGATACCATGTGGCAATCGGTCAGTGCTGGCCGGACGCGTGCCGAGAGCGGAGAAGGGGTGGGGCGGCAGGAGCCGACCACGAGCCCGGCGCCGGGAAAGGGGAGCCGAAGTGGCTGACGGTGACGACAGGCAGGCGAGTGCCCAGGTGTGGGGCGCGGCCGTGGTGGTGGGTTCCGCGCTGGCCGTGGTCGCGGCCTATCTGATCAACGGTGCGCCGCTGGTGCTCGCGGTCGCCGGGGGCGAGACGCTGGTGTTCATGGTGTACGTCGGCCGCCGCTGGCAGGCCGCGCACCGGCGGCCCTCCCGGGCCGGGCACCGGCCGCGGCGCGGGATCCCGGACGCCGCCCACTGCGAGCGCTGCCGCCGGGCCCGCGAGGCGCTGGACGAGCGGCAGGCGCGCGGGCGGGTCGGGTCGGCGGTCGGGGTGGCGGCCGGTTCGGTGCGTCCGGAGGTCGAGTCGGAGCTGCCGGACTCGCCGGAGGCCGTCGAGGCGGTGCACTCCCCGCAGTCGGAGTCCGGTGCGGCTGACCACCCGTCGTACCCGCGCCGCCCGCAGGGCCGGGCCGGGTACGAGCGGCCGTGGACGGCGGAACGGGCGGCCACCCGGTCCGTGGACCGGACGACCGCCCGTCGGGGTGCGCCGGGTTCAGCCGGCCGCGCTGTACGCCACCAGTGAGACGCCGACGTACTGCACGATGAAGGCACCGAGGGTGAAGGCGTGGAACACCTCGTGGAAGCCGAACCAGCGCGGTGAGGGGTTGGGCCGCTTGAGCCCGTACACCACGCCGCCGATGCTGTAGAGCACCCCGCCGACGATCATCAGCACCAGCACGGCGACCCCGCCGGCGCGCAGGAAGTCCGGCAGGAAGAAGGCGGCGGCCCAGCCCAGCGCGATGTACACGGGGGTGTACAGCCAGCGCGGCGCGCCGACCCAGAACACCCGGAAGGCGATCCCGGCGAGCGCTCCGCCCCAGGCCACCCAGAGGAGTATCTGCTGGTCGGCGCCGTTGAGCAGCAGGATCGTGAACGGCGTGTAGGTGCCCGCGATGATCAGGAAGATGTTCGCGTGGTCCAGCCGTCGGAGTACGGCGTCCCCGCGCGGGCCCCAGTCGAAGCGGTGGTAGACCGCGCTGACCCCGAACAGCAGCCAGGCGCTGACCGAGTAGATCGCGCAGGCGATCTTGGCCGGCGTGGAGTCGGCCAGGCAGATCAGCACGATCCCGGCGGCGACGGTGGCGGGGAACATCCCGGCGTGCAGCCAGCCGCGCCACTTCGGCTTGCCCTCCCGGCTCTCGGCCGGATCCTCCCCAGTGCTCTCCGCGAGCGCAGCAGCAGTCATGGGCAGCATGTTACCTGCTACCTACGGGACCGTAGGTTACCGGCGCGTAGGGAAGTGGTGATCATCACTCTTGGACGTTTTGGAGTAATCGGAGTGTGGTGCCGCACACTCCAGGCTCGATGGACATGGCCTATTACTGGCCAGTAATCATACCTACTGTAGTAAAAGATGCGTCAATTTCGCCGCAATGCCGCATTGGGGGCCAGGAGCCGGGTCTACGCTGCAAGCACCCTCAGACCCCCGCAACGCCGTCTCCCCGCCGGGACGGCGTGAAACGGAGCGATCGTGTCGTACGAGATCTCTGCTCTCAGCGCATCCGCGCCCACCCGCCACAAGCAGCTGCTCGCTTGGGTGAGCGAGATCGCCGAGCTCACCCAGCCGGACCGCATCGAGTGGTGCGACGGCTCCGACGAGGAGTACCAGCGCCTCGCGGACCTGCTGGTGGCTCAGGGCACCTTCAAGAAGCTGAACGAGGACAAGCGCCCCAACTCCTACTACGCCGCCTCGGACCCCTCGGACGTGGCGCGTGTCGAGGACCGCACCTTCATCTGCTCCGAGCAGGAGAAGGACGCCGGCCCGACCAACCACTGGAAGGCCCCCGCCGAGATGCGGGAGATCTTCCAGGGCGAGCAGGGTCTGTTCCGCGGCGCGATGAAGGGCCGCACGATGTACGTCGTGCCCTTCTCGATGGGCCCGGTCGGATCCCCGCTGGCCGCGTACGGCGTCGAGATCACCGATTCCGCCTACGTCGCCGTGTCGATGCGCGTGATGACCCGCATGGGCCGGGCCGTGCTCGAGCAGCTCGGCGAGGACGGCGACTTCGTCAAGGCCGTGCACACCGTCGGCGCCCCGCTCGCCGAGGGCGAGGCGGACGTGCCGTGGCCGTGCAACAGCACCAAGTACATCTCGCACTTCCCGGAGACCAAGGAGATCTGGTCCTTCGGCTCCGGCTACGGCGGCAACGCCCTGCTCGGCAAGAAGTGCTACGCGCTGCGCATCGCCTCGACCATGGCCCGCGACGAGGGCTGGCTGGCCGAGCACATGCTGATCCTCAAGCTCACCCCGCCGTCCGGCGAGGTCAAGTACGTCGCGGCCGCCTTCCCGTCGGCCTGCGGCAAGACCAACCTGGCCATGCTCCAGCCGACCATCCCGGGCTGGAAGGTCGAGACCATCGGCGACGACATCGCCTGGATGCGCTTCGGCGCCGACGGCCGCCTGTACGCCATCAACCCCGAGGCCGGCTTCTTCGGCGTCGCCCCCGGTACCGGCGTGGACACCAACGCCAATGCCATCGACACCCTCTGGGGCAACACCGTCTTCACCAACGTCGCCCTCACCGACGACGGCGACGTGTGGTGGGAGGGCCTCACCGAGGAGCCCCCGGCGCACCTCACCGACTGGCGCGGCAACGACTGGACCCCCGAGTCCGGCACCCCCGCCGCCCACCCGAACGCCCGCTTCGCCGTCCCGGCCGCGCAGTGCCCGACCATCGCCCCCGAGTGGGAGGACCAGGCGGGCGTGCCGATCTCGGCGATCCTGTTCGGCGGCCGCCGGGCCACCGCCGTCCCGCTGGTGACCGAGTCCTTCGACTGGCAGCACGGCGTCTTCCTGGGCGCCAACATCGCCTCCGAGAAGACCGCCGCCGCCGAGGGCACCGTCGGCGAGCTGCGCCGCGACCCGTTCGCGATGCTGCCGTTCTGCGGCTACAACATGGGCGACTACTTCGCCCACTGGCTGAAGGTCGGCGCCCAGGCGGACGCCGCCAAGCTGCCGAAGATCTACTACGTCAACTGGTTCCGCAAGAACGCCGAGGGCAAGTTCGTCTGGCCCGGCTACGGCGAGAACAGCCGCGTGCTCAAGTGGATCGTCGAGCGCCTGGAGGGCACCGCCGACGGCGTCGAGACCCCGATCGGCGTGCTGCCGAAGGTCGAGGGCTTCGACCTGGGTGACCTGAAGCTGTCCGAGGAGGACCTCGACCTGCTCTTCACCGTGGACGCCGACATCTGGCGCCAGGAGGCCGCGCTGGTGCCGGCCCACCTGGAGCTGTTCGGCGACCACACCCCGAAGGAGCTGTGGGACGAGTACCGGAGCCTGGTCGCGCGCCTCGGCTGAGCCTGAGCCTCAGTCGAGCGAGAGGTCGGCGCGCGGCACGAACCGCGCGCCGACCGAGTGACGGGACGGCCGGAGTTCCGCCGGGTGGTCTTTCCCCGACCAAGGAGACCATCAGGGCAAGGGACTCCGGCCGTAGTGCTTTCCCTCCCGCGATTCCCGCGATTCCCGCGAAGCAGCGTCCCCTCCCGAGGGGAGGGGACGGGGGCGGTCAGGGCTGGGTGTAGCCGCTGAGGAATTCGCCGATCCTGGTCACCGCGTCGGTGATCTCCTCGGCGCGCGGCAGCGTGACCAGCCGGAAGTGGTCCGGTTCGGGCCAGTTGAAGCCGGTGCCCTGGACCAGCAGGATGCGCTGGGAGCGCAGCAGGTCCAGCACCATCTGGGCGTCGTCCTTGATCTTGTAGACCTTCGGGTCCAGCCGGGGGAAGGCGTACAGCGCGCCCTTCGGCTTGACGCAGCTGACCCCCGGGATCTGGTTGAGCAGCTCGTACGCGGCGTCGCGCGAGGCGAGCAGCCGGCCGCCGGGCAGCACCAGGTCCTTGATCGACTGCCGTCCGCCGAGCGCGGCGGCCACCGCGTGCTGGGCCGGCATGTTGGCGCACAGCCGCATCGAGGCGAGCACGGTCAGGCCCTCGACGTAGCTCTGGGCGCGCTGGCGGTCGCCGGAGAGCACCATCCAGCCGGAGCGGAAGCCCGCGACCCGGTACGCCTTGGACAGTCCGTTGAAGGTGACGCAGAAGAGGTCCGGGGCCAGGGTGGCCAGCGGGATGTGCTCGGCGTCGTCGTAGAGGATCTTGTCGTAGATCTCGTCCGCGTAGACCACCAGCTGGTGCCGGCGGGCGATCTCGGCGATGCCCTCCAGCACCTCGCGCGGGTAGACCGCGCCGGTCGGGTTGTTGGGGTTGATCACCACGATGGCCCTGGTCCGGTCGGTGACCTTGGCCTCGATGTCGGCGAGGTCCGGGTACCACTCGGACTGCTCGTCGCAGCGGTAGTGCACCGCGGTGCCGCCGGCCAGCGAGACCGAGGCGGTCCACAGCGGGTAGTCCGGCGCCGGGACGAGCACCTCGTCGCCGTCGTCCAGCAGCGCGGTCATCGCGAGCTGGATCAGCTCGGAGACGCCGTTGCCGAGGAAGACGTCGTCGACGGAGAGTCCGTGCAGGCCGCGGTCCTCGTAGTGCATCACCACGGCGCGGCGGGCCGAGAGCAGGCCCTTGGAGTCGCCGTACCCGTGCGCGTTCGCGAGGTTGCGCAGGATGTCCTGGAGGATCTCCGGGGGCGCCTCGAAGCCGAAGGTGGCCGGGTTGCCGGTGTTGAGCTTGAGGATGCGGTGGCCTTGTTCCTCCAGCCGCATCGCCTCGTCGAGCACCGGGCCGCGGATGTCGTAGCAGACGTTGGCGAGCTTGCTGGACTGGATGACCTGCATGCCTGCCTACTTTAGGGGCACGCCGGGGCCCGGCGCCGGGTGTCCGGGGAGGCGGCTCGCCGGGCCTGGAAGGGCATCCTTGGGTCGGCCTTGGATCGACAGGCGGGGGTGTCGAACGGCCTTCCAAACCGCTGGCCGAATGTCCGTAATGCTCATGTATGCGAGGAACGCCGTCCATTCCCCGTGCGGATTCCGGTGCGGAACGAGACGGACGGCACACCGCCGGCCCGCCCCGGGCGGGAAGATGGGGCCCGGTGCGTCGACGAGGAGGGGGAGTGCCGGTGGCGGCGGTCGTGGCCGGGGCGGTGCTGGTCGGTCTCCTGTTGGCGCCCGCGCTGCGCGCGCTGGTCGCCCGCTGCGCCGTGGCCGAGGGCGAATCCTGGTGCGAGGCCTGTCCGTTGTGCGGGCGCCCGGTGGGGCGGCTGCTGCCGCCGACCGGTCGCTGCCCGGGCTGCCGGGGGCGGCTGGGGGCCGGTGCGGGAACGGTGGAGGTGGTCGCGGCGGCGGTCGCGGTCGCGGTGGCGTACGCGGCGGACGGCCCGCAGACGGCGGCGCTCGCCTGGGCGGGCGGGTTCGGCGTGGCACTCGGCTTCACCGACGCGCGGGTGCGTCGGCTGCCGTACCGGCTGACGGTGCCGCTGCTGGCCGGGGTGGCCGTGCTGCTGGCGGTGGCGGCGCTGGCCGAGGGGCGCCCGGGGGTGCTGCTGCGCTGCCTGCTGGTCGCGCTGGCGGTCGGGGCGCTGCTCGAAGTCGCGGTCCAGATCGGCGCGTTGGGCCCCGGAGACTCCCCGCTCGGGCTCGCCCTGGGCGGGCTGCTCGGCTGGTACGGCTGGCGGGTGGCGATCGGCGGGCTGGTCGCCGCGGTGGTGCTGGCCGGGCTGTGGGGCTCCTTGCGGGTCGCCGCCCTGCTGGTCCGCCGGCGCCCGTGGCGCGGACTCGACGTCCCGGTCGGCCCGTTCCTGCTGCTCGGCGCGCTCACCGCGGTGCTGGCGAGATAGCGGTGCCGGCGGGGTAGCGGTGCCGGCGAGATGACGGAGGGGCCAGTCGTACCGGAGTCGGTACGACGGGCCCCTCCGTCGACGCGCCGGCCCCACCCTCAAGGAGCGGCGCGTCGAGGGGAGTTACACCTCGGTGTGCCTCACGGCATCTTGTGGACGAACGGGCCGACCGCGTTGGAGAAGGCGTTGCCGTTGTTGGCGTCCCAGTTGGTGGACCAGGTCATCGCGCCCCGGATGGTGGGCCACTTGGCCGGCGGCACGAAGCTGCCGCAGTTGTTGCCGGTGGCCAGGCAGTTGAGCGCGTTGTTCACCACCGACGGGTCGACGTAGCCGCCGCCGGCCGCCTTGGCGGAGGCCGGGATGCCGATGCCGACCTGGTCGGGCCGCAGGCCGCCCTGGATGTGGGTGCAGACCTGCGAGGTGATGAAGTCGATCGTGCCCTGGTTGTAGACCTTGCCGTCGCAGCCGTTCATGCCGCCCGAGTTGTAGAACTGGGTGTTGACGACGGTCAGGATGTCCTTGGTGTTCAGCGCCAGCTGGAAGTAGGCGCCCGCGGTGCTGTACATCCCGATGGTCTCGGGTGCCATGGTCAGGATGAAGCCGGGGCCGACCTTGGCCTTTAGGGCGTGCAGCGCGTCGCCGAGCGGACCGGCCTGGACGCCGTTCTCCAGGTCGACGTCGACGCCGTCGAAGCCGTAGTCCTTGATGATCGCGGAGGCGCTGTCGGCGAAGTTCGCCCCGGCGGTGGCGTCGCCGACGGTGATCGCGCCGTTCTGGCCGCCGATGGAGAGGACGACCTTCTTGCCGGCCGCCTGCTTGGCCTTGATGTCGGCGCGGAACTGGGCGTCGGTGTAGCCGCCGAGCGCCTTGGACAGGCCCGGGTCCAGCGTGAAGCTGATCGCGCCGGTCCGGGTCGGCACGGCGTCGGCGAAGGAGACCGCGATGATGTCGTACGCGTTCTGCACGTCGCTCAGGCGCTGCGGGGTCGAGCCGTTGTCGAAGTTCTGCCAGTAGCCGGTGACCGCGTGGGCCGGCAGGCCGGTGGTCGGCGGGGTGGGCGTCCCGGTCGGGGTGGGCGTCCCGGTGGGCGTGGCGGTCGGGGTCGGCGTGGCCGTGGGGGTGGGTGTCCCGGTGGGCGTGGCGGTGGCCGTCGGGGTCGGGGTGGGCGTCCCGGTGGGCGTGGCCGTCGGGGACGGGGTGGACGTGCCGCCCGGGCCGACCAGCGCGACGTCGTCGGCGAGGTAGGCGCCCTGCCCGTACCAGCCGTGCAGGTAGACGGTGACGCTGGTGGCGTTCGCCCCGGTGGTGAAGGTGCTGGACAGCTGGTTCCAGCTGGTCTGGTTCGACCAGGCGGACGGGTCGGTCCCGCCGGTGCCGCGGGCTCCGAGGTAGACGTACGGGCCCTGCACCCAGGCGCTCAGCGTGTAGCTGGTGTTGGGCAGCACGCTGATGGTCTGGGTGCACTCGGCGGTGTCGCCCGCGCCCGGGGCGGCCTGGAGCGCGCCGGTGCCGGAGTGGACCGGCGAGGACACCGTGGTCGCGCCGCCGGTGCAGGACCAGCCGTTCAGTCCGCTCTCGAAGCCGCCGTTGGTGACCAGGTTGCCGTCCGCCGCGCTGGCGCCGCCGGCGAAGAGGGCGAGGCCGCCGCCGGCCAGGGCGAGGGCGGTGGCACCGGCCGCGAGGGCCGGAAGGGGGCTGCGCCGGCGCTTGTGCGCGGGCTGGTTCGGCGTACGGGCCATGGGGTGACGCTCCTGGGGGAGGAGCGGCCGCCGCGGTGGGGGGCGCGGCGGCCGCGTGTGGGGGAGGGGAGGTCCGCGGGTGACTCCGGGGGCGGGATCGTTTCGTTCCGCCTCGGGTCAAAAGCTGGACTAGACCATTGCCGGTCGTCAAGGATGCGACAGCCGGTTTACGGCTCCCTTAAGGAAGCGGAGACCGTTCCGTGTCCACGCCGCGCACACCGCCCGTCAGACCGTGACACGCCCGTCGCGACAGACTTCGTACAGGACCGTGACCAGACCGCTACCTGCGGCTTTACCGTGCGCCTGCGCGCCGGAGTAGGCTGCGCCGGGGCGGTGACGCACCAGCCTGAACGAGTACGGAGGGGCCGGGAAACCATGGGTCTGCGCGATGTCGCCGAACGGACGCCGGGGCTGCGCACCCTGCTGGGCGGGATGTACCGGCTCTACGGCCGACGGGTCGAGGTCCACCTCGGTCGCACCCCGCACCACATCGGCGTGATCCTGGACGGCAACCGCCGCTGGGCCAAGGCCGCCGGCGGCTCCACCGCGTACGGCCACCAGCGCGGCGCCGACAAGATCAGCGAGTTCCTCGGCTGGTGCGACGAGACCCACGTCAAGGTCGTCACCCTGTGGATGCTCTCCACCGACAACCTGGACCGCCCGGCCGACGAGCTGGTCCCGCTGCTCGGCATCATCGAGGACGCCGTCACCGGCCTGGCCGCCGCCCGCCGCTGGCGGGTCAACCCGGTCGGCGCGCTGGACCTGCTCCCGCAGCACACCGCCGACGTGCTCAAGCGCGCCGCCGAGGAGACCGCCGGGATCGACGGCATCACCGTCAACGTCGCGGTCGGCTACGGCGGTCGGCACGAGATCGCCGACGCCGTCCGCTCGCTGCTCCAGGAGCACGCCGGACGCGGCACCTCGATCGAGGAACTGGCCGAGATCCTGACCGTCGAGCACATCGCCGAGCACCTCTACACCGCGAACCAGCCCGACCCGGACCTGATCATCCGCACCTCGGGCGAGCAGCGGCTGTCCGGATTCCTGCTCTGGCAGAGCGCCCACAGCGAGTTCTACTTCTGCGAGGCGTACTGGCCGGCCTTCCGCAAGGTCGACTTCCTGCGCGCGCTGCGCGCCTTCGAACAGCGCCACCGGCGGCTCGGGCTCTGAGCCACGGCGCCTGCGGGGCTGCCGCGGGGGCGCCTGCGCGGTGCCGCCGGGGCCGCTCCGGCCCCGCTCCGACCGGAATGACCGCCGTAGGCCTGGCCTACCCGGGCGCCGCGTGAGGCCAAACGTTCACCGGCAATGATCCGTCAGTTCGCCGGGGGCGCGAATGCACCGCCCCCCGCCTGGGAATACTCCAGTCAGTCCGGTCCCGAGGCCACCGGGGCAGCGGGGGCCGGCTTGCCGCGGATGACGCTGGGTCATCCGCTCTGGAGGCCTAGTGGTCAGTTCCAAGAGCCGCCGGACACCAGACCGGCGCACGTACGTTCTCGACACCAGCGTGCTCCTGGCGGACCCGCTCGCCATGACCCGCTTCGAGGAGCACGAGGTCGTCCTCCCGGTGGTGGTCGTCACCGAGTTGGAGGCCAAGCGCCACCACCCCGAGCTGGGCTACTTCGCCCGCCAGGCGCTGCGCCTGCTCGACGACTACCGCATCCGCCACGGCCGGCTCGACGAGCCGATCCCGGTCGGCGAACTGGGCGGGACGATCCGGGTCGAACTCAACCACTCCGACGTCTCGATACTGCCGGTCGGCTACCGGGCGGGCGGCGGCGAGGCGGACACCAGGATCCTGGCGGTCGCCCGCAACCTGCAGGCCGAGGGGTACGACGTCACCGTCGTCTCCAAGGACCTCCCGCTGCGGATCAAGGCCAGCTCGGTGGGCCTGCTCGCGGAGGAGTACCGGGCGGAGCTGGCGATCACCTCCGGCTGGACGGGCATGTCCGAGCTGCACGTCGCGGCCGACGAGGTCGACGCGCTGTTCGCGGCGGGCCACGACGCCGCCGTGGACGTCGACGGGGTCGAGGAGCTCCCGGTGCACACCGGGCTGGTGCTCACCTCGGAGCGCGGGCGGGCGCTCGGCCGGGTCACCGGCGACGGGCGGGTCCGGCTGGTGCGCGGGGAGCGCGAGGCGTTCGGGCTGCGCGGGCGCAGCGCCGAGCAGCGGGTGGCGCTGGACCTGCTGCTCGACCCGGAGATCGGCATCGTGTCGATGGGCGGCCGGGCCGGGACGGGCAAGTCGGCGCTGGCGCTGTGCGCGGGGCTGGAGGCGGTGCTGGAGCGGAGGCAGCACCGCAAGGTGATGGTCTTCCGGCCGCTGTACGCGGTCGGCGGCCAGGAGCTCGGCTACCTGCCCGGCAGCGAGGCGGAGAAGATGGGCCCCTGGGCCCAGGCGGTCTTCGACACCCTCTCGGCGGTCACCACCCCGGACGTGATCGAGGAGGTCGTCGCCCGCGGGATGCTGGAGGTCCTGCCGCTGACCCACATCCGGGGGCGCTCGCTGCACGACGCCTTCGTGATCGTGGACGAAGCCCAGTCGCTGGAGCGCAACGTCCTGCTGACGGTGCTGTCCCGGATCGGCCAGGGCTCGCGGGTGGTGCTCACCCACGACGTGGCGCAGCGGGACAACCTCCGGGTCGGCCGGTACGACGGCGTGGTGGCGGTGGTGGAGAAGTTGAAGGGGCATCCGCTCTTCGCCCACATCACGCTCACCCGCTCCGAGCGTTCGCCGATCGCGGCGCTGGTCACGGAGATGCTGGAGGACATCCACCCGTGAAACGTCCCTGATCGGGACATAGTCGGACAATAGGTTCAACTCGCGGTGCGGGGCCCGTTCCTGACGGAGCGGGCCCCGTCCCTTTCATCACATCGAGTGCTTTCTGTCCGAAGAACTCCCGGGCGGTGAATGTGACATGCGCCACGCAGGCGGGAATTGCGTCGACAGTGCCCGGTGCGGCATGGTGAGGGTTCTGTCAGGCCCCGCGTACGGCGCGGCAGGGCTTCCGGACACCGGGAGTCAGGCCCCGGAAGGTCCGCCAACTCCGGTCGGTGGACGCACAATTGAAGACCGATGAGCCGTACGCCGCCCGATTCCAACGCCCGGTCGCCTCACCTCGACCGGACGCCGGGCCAGCACCTCCCGTGACCAGAGCACCTGCGGAGGTCCGTGCCAAGGGGCATGTTGCGTCCGCACGGTCACGCGTGGGCGATGCTGGAAGGAATCCATGTGACTCGGATCTCGGTCCGGGGAGTTGCTGTGGCCTCTGCCACCGCGGTCACCGCTGTCGGTGCTGTCGTGGGCATGGCCTCGGGCAGCGAGGGCAAGGCCACGCAGACGGTCGACGTCGCCGGCGCGACCCTGCTCGCCGAAGTCCCCTCCGGTACCCAGGCGCAGGCCGTCAGCGACAACATCGGCCAGCAGGCGACCGCCCAGCAGGCCTCCGCCGACGCCGCCGCCAAGGCCGCCGCCGAGCAGAAGGCCGCCGAGGAGGCCGCGCGCCAGAAGGCCGCCGCGGACGCCCAGGCGAAGGCCGACGCCCAGGCCAAGGCCGACGCGGACAAGGCCGCCAAGGCCGCCGCCGACCAGCGTGCCGCGGCCGACGCCGCCGCCAACCGCTCCAAGGCGCGGTCGGCGATGTCCGCGGTGGACGACAGCGCGCCCCCCGTCTCGGTCAGCCCCGGCTCCGTCCAGGACCTGGCCCGGCAGATCGTCGGCAACGACGCCCAGTTCCAGTGCTTCAGCCAGATCGTGAAGCGCGAGAGCGGCTGGGACTACACCGCGACCAACAGCAGCTCCGGCGCTTACGGTCTGGTCCAGGCGCTGCCCGGCAGCAAGATGGCCTCGGCCGGTGCCGACTGGCGCACCAACCCGGCCACCCAGATCAAGTGGGGCCTCAGCTACATGAACAGCCGCTACGGCAGCCCCTGCGGCGCCTGGTCGTTCTGGCAGGCCCACAGCTGGTACTAGGAGGACCCGCCGCCTCCCCCGGGGCGGTGCCACTCCCCGCGGCCCCCGGCCGCTCGTCGAACGCGACGAGCGGCCGGGGGCCGCGGCGTTCCCGGGCGGGCCGGGAAGGGCGGGCCGCGCCGCCCGGGTTGCGCTGACCAAGGCGCTCACGGGCGGTGCGGTCCTGGGTGCGGACGCGGGGCGCGGGAAGGGGTCCTGGTAGCTCCCCGCACCGGCCGGTCCGCCGGCGGTTGGCTCGGTCGACCGATCGGTTCATCGACCGGCCCATCGGGACGACCGGCCTGGCCGGCATCGGTCGCCCCCGTGGGACGACTCGGCGTCCCGTTCGAAGTCCTCCCCAGCCATGCCTGGGCGAAACCACCAGGAACCTGGCGATTTGTCCGGTTCTGCGGAAGGAAGCGATCGCACCGAACCCCACGGCGGGCGGACCCGCCCGGCGCCCGCCGGGTAGCGTCATCCCTGACGGCCGTGGCAGGACCCACGGCGTCACCGCCGGCTCGGCGGGTCCGACGGGGAAGCGGCGGTAGCGAGGATGGCGCGGGGCGGAAAGGCCTTCAAGGCCGTGGCCAAGGGCATGGCCGTGGTGGCGAGCGCGGCCGCCGTGATCGAACGGCGCCGACGCGCCGCGATGGCGGCCGACCCGCACGAACTCCCCGTCCCGGCCCTCGCCGAGGCACCCGGCCCGGTCCCGGTACCGCGCGCCGACCCCGACCCCGCCCTCGCGGCCGCACCGGCTCCGACCGCGGTCCCGGCCTCGCTTCCGGCCGCCGGGGTTGCGACCGAAGCCGTCGCCGACGCCCCGGCCGCCGTGCCCGCGGCGACCACGCCCGCCACCCCGCCCGCACCGCCCGCGCACGCCGGACTCGGCCGCGAGTACCACCCCGGCCGGCCCGCCACCCCCGCCGAGGCGGTGCCGTGGGGCCTGCGGGTGGCCGCCGAGTCGACCTGGCGGCTGCTGCTGCTCGGCGCCGCGCTCTACGTCGTCTTCTACGTCGTCGACATGCTGCGGCTGGTCGCCTTCTCGGTGCTGGCCTCGCTGCTGATCACCGCGCTGCTCGAACCCTCGGTCTCCTGGCTGCGCCGGCGCGGGGTGCCGCGCTCGCTCGCGGCCGGCGGGGTCTTCCTCAGCGGCCTGGCCGGGATCGGGCTGGTCGGCTGGTTCGTGGTCTGGCAGGTGTCCACCAACCTGCCCGACGTCACCGCCCAGGTGAAGACCGGCGTCAACCAGCTCCGGGACTGGATGATCACCGGCCCGCTGCACCTGACCCAGCAGCAGATCACCGACTTCGCCAACCAGATCACCAAGGCCATCACCACCAACACCGACCAGCTCACCTCGGCCTCGATCACCGGCGCGCAGATCGCCGTCGAGATCCTGACCGCGCTGCTGATGACCTTCTTCACCACCTTCTTCTTCCTCTACGACGGCTCCAGGATCTGGAACTGGGCGCTGCGCGGCCTGCCCCGGCAGTCCCGCTTCGCGATGGCCGGCGCCGGCCCCAAGGCCTGGACGACGCTCACCGCGTACGTGCGCGGCACCGTCTGCGTGGCCTTCATCGACGCGCTCTGCATCGGCATCGGCGTCGACCTGCTGGGCGTGCCGCTGGCCATGCCGCTGGCCGTGATCATCTTCCTGGGCGCCTTCGTCCCGCTGGTCGGCGCCCTCGTCACCGGCACCGTCGCCGTCCTGATCGCCCTGGTCACCCAGGGGCCGTGGACGGCGCTGATGGTGCTGGTCGTGCTGATCGCGGTGATGCAGGTGGAGAGCCACATCCTCCAGCCGCTCATCCTCGGCCGCGCCGTCCGGGTCCACCCGCTCGGCGTGGTCCTCGGGGTCGCGGCCGGCGGCATCATCGGCGGCATCGGCGGCGCGGTCGTCGCCGTCCCGCTGATCGCCGTCACCAACACCGTGGTCGCCCACCTGCGCCGCCGCAACGAGGCCGGCCAGGCCGTCTTCACCGCCCTCGAAGCCGCCCGCGAAGCCGCCGCCCGCGAAGCCGCCGAACGCACAGCGGCCACCCGGCCGACGGCGGCCGCGGACTGACGGCGGGGCCGCGGCTCCGGGTCACGGTCGGCCGCCCCGTGGGGCCTGCCTGGTGATCCGGTCGCCGTGGCCGGTGACGATCCGGCCGATGTTGTCGACCGAGGTGCGGTCCTCGCCGGGCCGGCCGTCCCAGTAGGAGGAGTGCGCGGAGCCGTCGGGCGAACCGTCCGGGACGGCGAAGCGCTGGGCGCCGAAGTCGGCCCGCGCGGGATCTCTGGCGTACCAGCCGGTCTGCGACACGTAGTCCCACCGGGCGGCGCCGACGTAGGTGTGGCCGGCGCCGACCGAGAGGTCCGAGGCGTGGTCCGTCCCGGTGCCGGGGCTGCCGACCAGGACGATGTCGTCGGCGGCGAGGCCGCCGGGGCGCTGGGCGGCCAGGCCGACCAGGAGCGAGCCGTAACTGTGCCCCTGCGCCGTGACGTGGGCGGGGGTGCCCTGATGGGTGGCGCGCTGTCCGGCGAGGAACCGCTGGTACGCGGCTGCCCCGTCCTCGGCCTCGGTGCGCGAGGCGACGTCGGCGCCGAGCGGGGCGTCGTAACCGAGCCAGGCGATCGAGGCCGTGCTGCGGGTCGGGTCGGCGCGCTTCGCCGCGTCGTACACCTCCCTGGCCCGGTCGGCGTCGGCTCCGCCGATGTGCTGCAGCTCGGTGCCCATGCCGCCGACGAGGGACGTGACGTCCTGGGCGGTGTCGGGATCGCCGAAGGAGAGGACGGCTCGGCCCTGGCCCTCCTCACCGATGCCGAGCAGCAGGACCGGGGGGTCCTGGCCCTCGGTCCTCAGCCGTTCACCGATCCTGCGGAAGCCTTCGAGCTTGAGCCCGGTCCGGCCGTCGAGCGGCGGCGGGTAGCCCTCGTACCGCGCCAGGAGCCGGGGCAGGAGGATCCGGTTGGCCTGGTCCCTGGCGGTGGCGGGGATCCCGTCGCGGTTGCCGACGAGGTCCGGACGGTCCTTGATCAGCCGTTGCTGTTCGTCCGTGGGCAGGCCGTGCCACCAGGCGTTCACCTCGGCCGGTGGGGCGTCCGCCCCCGGCATGACGGCGTCGAGCAGGGGGCGTAGGGCCAGGGCCGGGTCGAGACGGTCCCGGGCGGCGGCGGCCGGGTCGAGGGCGGTGCCGTCGTGGGCGCGGGTGGTGTGGTGCCGGAGCCGGGCGGCGAGGGCCCGGTCGACGGCGTCGGCCTCGGCGAGGGCGGTGCGGATGCGGGCGGCGAGGGCCTCGGCGGTCCGGTCGCGGGCCTTCCGGTGGTCGGGGTCGTGCCGGTCGGCGGGGGGCGGGGCCGGCCGGCCGACCGTGCCGTGCTCGTCGACCGTCAGGTCGGCGCTCCGCGCGTCCTCCAGCGCCTTGCGCAGTGCCGACTGGGCGAGGACGAGGGCGTCCGCCCCGGTGCGAAGGGCCTGGCCGATCCGCCCGATCCCGGTCCGGGCGGCCGTCAACTCGCCGGTGGTGAGCCGCAGGGCCGGGGTCGCCGCGTCGGCGGCGGGGCCGGTCCAGCCGGCGGCGGCGATGCGCCGGTCGACTCCGGTGTGCCAGTTCTCCAGGTGCTGCCCGAACTCGCCGTGCAGTCTGTCGTACGCGTCGGCGGCGCCGTGGAGCAGACCGAAGTCGGTGTCGCGCAGTGTCGCGAGGTCCATGCCGGCGGCCCCTACCCGAAGTGCCGGACGAAGTTCTGCCGCTGCGCCGCGGTGGGGCCGAACCGGGTGGCGGTCCGCTGGTCGGTGCCCCGGTAGCGGTGCGCGGCCGTGTCGAGGTGCCGGCCGTGGCGGCTCATCGTGGCGTGGAGGTCGTTCAGGAGGGTGTGCCAGGCGCCGGTGCAGTCGTCGAGCGCGGTGCCGGACCGGAGTCCGCGCAGTCCGGCGACGGCCTGCCGGGAGGAGTCGAAAAGGGCCTCGGTCTGGTCCGGGATCGGGGCCGCCGTCTCACCGGCCGTTCCGGCGGCCCGGTGGAGCAGGTCGGCGTCGGTCCGAAAGCCCCCGCCGTTCTCCGGATGGTCGGACAACCCGGTTTCCTCTCGGGTCGTATGTCGTGCACGGATCGCCTTGCACTGTAGCGGAGTTGAGCCCGGGCGAGGGCGCGGAAACGCCGACGGGCCCCTCCGTGCGGAGGGGCCCGTCAGGTGGTGCGGGGTGCGTCAGGCGTTGACGGCGGCGAGGGCGGCCTCGGAGTCGAGGACGCCGGCCACGGCCTGGAGGACGGCGGCGATCTTCATCGAGGCCTGGATGACCTCACGGTCGACGCCGGCCTTGCGCAGGACGGCCTCGTGCGAGTCGAGGCACTGGCCGCAGCCGTTGATGGCCGAGACGGCGAAGCACCAGAGCTCGAAGTCGATCTTCTCGACGCCCGGGGTGCCGATGATGTTCATCCGCAGACCGGCCCGCATCGTGCTGTACTCCTTGTCGGAGAGCAGGTGCAGCGTCCGGTAGTAGACGTTGTTCATCCCCATGATCGCGGCCGCGCCCTTGGCGGCGGTGTACGCCTCCGGGGAGAGGTTGGCCTTGGCCTCGGGCTCCAGCTCGCGCAGCAGACCGGGGCTGCGGGTGGCCATCGCGCAGGACAGCACGGTGCCCCAGAGCTGCTGGGCGGGGAGGTCGGAGTTGCCGATGACCGAGCCCAGGTTGAGCTTGAGGTCCTTGGCGTAGTCCGGGAGCGCGGCCTTCAGGTCGTCGAGGGCCATGGGTCAGCCCGCCAGGAGGGCCTGGGCGTCGAGGGTGTCCTCGCCCTTGTTCCAGTTGCACGGGCACAGCTCGTCGGTCTGCAGGGCGTCCAGCACCCGCAGGACCTCCTTGGGGTTACGGCCGACGGAGCCGGCGGTGACCATGACGAACTGGATCTCGTTGTTCGGGTCGACGATGAACACGGCGCGCTGGGCGGTGCCGTCCTCGCCCTCGACGCCGCAGGCGCGCATCAGCTCGTGCTTGATGTCGGCCAGCATCGGGAAGGGCAGGTCGCGCAGGTCCTTGTGGTCCTTGCGCCAGGCGTGGTGCACGAACTCGGAGTCGCCGGAGACGCCGAGGATCTGGGCGTCACGGTCGGCGAACTCGTCGTTCAGCTTGCCGAACGCGGCGATCTCGGTCGGGCAGACGAAGGTGAAGTCCATCGGCCAGAAGAAGACGATCTTCCACTTGCCCTCGTAGGTCTTGTGGTCGATGTCGGCGAAGGCGCTCGCGGCGTCCAGGTCGACACAGGCCTTGAGGTCGAACTCGGGGAACTTGTCGCCGATCGTGAGCACGTTCGCTTCTCCTGAAGTGAGACTGAGGGGAGCTTGTCCGGATTCCGGACGCGACCCACCATTCCACATCGTGGACTGATCAGGGAAATAGCAGAAGGCATTAAGACTGATCGGACGGGGCTATCAGTGGTGCCCATGCGGTTGCCCAGCAGCCACGCCGGACGGTGACACTACCTGGGCGGAGCCTTCTGCTCTCCCGCACTCGGCGCACCCGCTCGCGATGCGGAGGCACCGGGACCGGCGTGCCCGCCGCCACCGGCCGTGACCCGGTGGCGGCGGGGTCTCCGGGTCAGCCGGCGGTGACGCGTTCGGCGAAGCCGCCGGAGCGGACGGCGTCGACCATGCGGCTGAAGGCGTCGTTCGTCGAGTAGTAGAAGACCGACGGGTCGCCGGTCGTCTCCTCGGCGCGGCGGGAGCTCGCGGTGACGAGCAGACGGGAGAGGCGCTCGTAGAAGCGCTCGGGGGCGAGCCGGGTGGGGAAGAGGGTGTGGTAGCAGTCGAACAACTCGGGGTTGTCGTCGATCAGTTGGTCCCGGACCTCGTCGTACAGGTCGGTGCCCGGCAAGGGCGTCAGCACCGAGAAGCTCGGCATGTCGACACCGAGCTCCTCGACCGTGCGGGTCAGGCGGTCGAAGTCGGCCTCGTCCCAGGACGGGTTCACGATGAAGTTGGCCCGGACCTTGACGCCCAGTGCGTGGAAGAGGTCGAGGGCCTCGCGGGTCTGACGCGCGCTGGTGCCCTTGTGGTAGCCGCTCAGCTCGTCGTCGGTCATGGATTCCGCTCCGACGAGGACGGAGTCCAGCCCGATCTCCGCCCAGCGGGTGATCACGTCGGGGCGGCGGAGGGCGGTGTCGGTGCGCACGTACATGTGGTACCGGCGGTCGAGCTCGGCCTGGTCGATGGCGTCGGCCAGTTCGAGCATGCGGCCGGGCTGGATGAACGCCTCGTCGTCGACGACGTACAGGTTCCGCTGCTCGATGTCCTGGATCTCGCCCACCACGCGCTCGGCTTCCTTGACCAGGTAGCGGCGGTCGGTGATGCGCCACAGCGAGCAGAAGTGGCACTGGAAGGGGCAGCCCGCGCTGAACCGGACCAGGGCCACCGGGTTGTAGATGGAGTGGAAGTAGGAGCCGCGGTGCCGGGCCAGCAGGGACCGGTCGGGGCGGGGCAGGGAGTTCAGCGTGGCCGGTTCCGGCTTGACCGTGCGGCGCAGCGCGGTTCTCGTGTCGTACGGCGCGAGCCCGGTCACCGGCTCGACGCGGGTGCCGCGCTCCAGGTGGCCGATCAGGGTGAGCAGCGGGTCGGCGCCCTCGCCGGCCACGACGTAGTCGGCGGCGAAGCCGTCCATCCACTCGCTGGACACGGTCACGTGGTGGCCGCCGAGCACGACGGGCACGTCGGGCCACAGCCGCTTGACCTCGTGGGTCACCTGTCGGCTGACCGGCACGTTGGTGGTGTACGGGACGGCGACCCCGACGAGGTCCGGCGGCTCGTTGGCCGCGGCGTACTCCGCGAGCGGCGGGTCGAGGCGCAGATCGTGGATGGTGACGTCGTGGTGTCCGCGCAGCGCGCCCGCCAGGTACTCCAGCGGCAACGGCTCGCAACAGCTCAGCTCGTCGCTGAGAACGGCCCGCTCGTTGCGCGGCCACACCAGCAGTATTCGCACGGCTTCCTTCTTCCTGACGGGGCTGTCGATTTGCTTGCTGCGGGCGTGCTCAGTACACGCCTTCGACCCGGCCGTGCACGGTGAACTCGGGGCTGTACGGGTCACCGATCCAGGCCCACGGGTGCGCCTCGGCGGCCGCACCGTACGGGCGGACGCGGTGGGCCCGGTCGCGCTCGCGGAAGCCGGGGATCAGCTGGTCGTCGGTGAACCGCCACACCCGCACCCAGCCCTCCGCGCCGAACTCGACGTCGGCGCCCTCCTCGTCCACCACGTCCAGGAGGACGTGCGGCGAGCTGGGAACGTAGACGACCCGGTAGTCGTCCTCGGGCTCGAACGGCTTCTGCCAGCTGACGCTCGTGGTCGAGGAGCCGTACAGGCCGACGACGGGAACGCCGGGGAAGAGGTCCTCCCGCAGGATGCGGTGGGTCTCGGGCTCCAGGGTGGTGCCCGCGTGGACGATCGCCTCGACGGACGAGAACAGCGCCGGATCCAGGTGCTCGGGGAGCATCTCCAGCAGGCGGGAGGTGCAGAACATGACGCCGATGTCCTGGGAGCGGATGACCGCCTCGGTCTGGTCCCAGATGTGCCGGACGTACCGGTCGGCGGCGGCGGTCATCCCCTCCTCGCCGAAGACCTTGACGATCCGGGGGTCGAGGTCGATCGAGAAGCAGCGGCCGCCGCGGCGCTCGGCGTACGAGACCACGAGACGGCCCGTGGTGTGCGGGCCCATGGGGCCGAGGAAGAGCCAGTTCCGGTCGCGCGGCACACCGTGCAGGTCGAGGAAGTGGTCGGAGAAGTCGAGGACGTCGCGCCAGTAGGTCGAACCCCAGGTGCCGTGCTTGGGCGCACCGGTGGTGCCGCCGGTCTGCGAGGCCCACAGGAACTTCTCCTGGGCGAGGACGTCGCGGGGGATGAAGTCCTCGACCGGGCGGCGGCGGACCGCCTCCTCGTAGCGCTGCTGGTCGGCGGCGTCCCGCAGGCCGACGAGGGCCAGCGCGTCGGCGAGGCCGGTGACCTTCTCGTAGGCGTCGGCGCCCAGTTCGCGGTCGCGCTCCAGCCAGAACGGCGACCCCGTCTCCGGGTGGAGGTGCCTGCGGATCACGCGGCGGACGTGGTCGTCGCCGACGGGGCGCAGGGGGGAGGGGGATTCGGGCAGCGGCATGGATGCATCCTCGGAACTCATGCGGTCCTCCGCGGGAGGAGCGCCTTCTTCTGGAACAGGAAGTCGGAGAGGTAGCCCTCCTGGGGGTCGACCGGGTCGTAGCCCCGGTCGAACGCGTCGTCGGCGAAGACCTTGGTGATCGTGGGCTCCTGGGCGAGCAGTTCGACGACCTCGGGGTGGTCGCCGATGACCGACACGATCAGCGAGTGCGCGCACGCCTCGTCCAGCCGTGCACGGTCGACCCGTGCCACGGCCGTGAAGGGGAAGGGCAGTTCGGTGCGGAACAGCGGGGAACCGGCGTCCGTCAGCAGCACGGTGGGGCGCAGGAAGGCGCTGTCGCCGATCTCCACCAGGAGCGGGACGTCACAGTCGCGGGCGGTGACGTCCACGGCTCCGCCCGCGATCTCGCGCTCGATCTCGCGCACCAGCGCCCGCAGGAGCTCCCGGTCGGGGAAGGCGGGCACCCGGGCCGCCCGGGCGTCGAGCGGCAGGACGGGGTAGGCGTTGAACGCCCTGGCCAGCTGTGCGGCGGCGGCCTCGGCGTCGCCGGTGACCGCGAGCGCGCTGACGTTGGTGCACAGCCGGCCGGAGCCCTGGAAGGCGAGCCGCGCCAGGCGGTCCCAGGTCCGCGGGTCGGGGTGGTCGTCGAGCAGGACGGCCTTGCTGCGCCCGAAGTGGTAGGTCTTCAGCCGCGAGGGCTCCATCGAGGGCGCGTGCTCGCCGGGCCACACGATCTGGTCGGCGAGGTTCAGCCAGGTGGGGACGTCGCCGTGGCACATCGACAGGGCTCCGTCGGGCAGCCCGGCCTCGTACAGGGCGGAGACGAAGACGCCGGCGGTGAACGGGTCGCGCTCGGAGGTGTTGATCAGGGTCGGCCGCCGGGCGGCGAGCGTCTGCAGCCACTCGATCTGGATGGTCGGGAAGTTGCCCGGGACCCGCACCATGCAGGTGCGTCCGGCGGGGAGCCACGCCCACGGGGCGTCGACCCGGCCCGTGCGGTAGGCGGCCAGGTCACCCTGCGGGGCCTGGACGGACATGATGTCCTCGATGCGCCGCAGGTGGTGGGCCACGGCCGCGATGCCGCGTTCGACCCTGAGCTGCGGCAGGCCCGTGGTCGCCGAGATCGCCCGGGCCACCGGGGTCACCCGGCCGGCGGACAGCTCCCGGTCCACGATGTCGGCGGCCCGGTGGAAGTAGCCGAACCAGGTGGCGTCGTCGATCTTCCGGAGTTCGGCGCCGACGTTGCGGGCCAGGACGACGGCCTTGTGCTGGACCAGCCGGTTGGGCTGGGCGACCAGCGCGACCGTGCGGCCGTCGCATCCGGTCAGTGGCCTGGGCCGGGAACCGGTGTAGGCGTTGCGGCCGATCCACGCGGCGACGTCGAGCATGTCGGAGGACGTGCGGGGTCGGGAGGACTCTGTGAGCACGGAGCACCTTCGGTGTTGGGGCGGGCCGGGACAGCGTGGGGCTGTTGTGGTCACGGAGCGAGGGCGAGGGTCAGACCTCGTACCAGCGCAGCCGGTCCCAGGGGTCGGCAGTGAAGTCGTAGCGGACGTGCGCCGGGGTGAGGGCGACCAGGGACGCGGAGGTGGAGCCGTAGGGGCGGCCGTCGAGCAGTCGGCTGACCAGGGGGCTGTGCGGGTTGCGGTCCGCGGGCTCGCCGTCGCCGAACAGGCCCAGCCACGGCGCCCACGCCGTCTCAGCGGGCTCGCCGGGCCGCGGCTCGGCGTCCGCCGTGGTGTTCAGGGCCCGCAGGACACCCGCGGCCCGTTCGTGGTCGCGGTCGTCGAGGCCGTAGAAGGTCAGCACGTGATCGCCGGGCGGAACCTCCTGATGCCGCAGGTCCACCCCGTCCCAACTCCACAGCTCGACGCCCGCCGGGCGCCCGAGCAGGAGGTGGAACCCGCCCATGCCGATCGACTCGGCCCGCTCCAAAGGGAATTCTCCCGCCAGGGCGCGCAGCGGGCAGGCGCCACGGCTGCGCGCGCCGGGCGGCGGGGGAGCGGACTCCGCCTCGTCGACGACAACGCCGTTGACCAGCACGGCCACGGCCGGCTGCGACCGGTCGACGGCGAGCCAGGTGCCGCCGGCCGTGAGGTCGAGGCCGCCCTCGAAGGTTCGGTGGAGCCCACTCCAGTGGTGGTCCGGCGGCTTCCAGAGCCGGTCCAGGAATTCGTCGCGCACCGCGCCGAGGAGGAGAGAACCCCCCTCCCCGGCGCGGAAGCGGAAGAACACGGTACACATGCTTGGTCGGTCCCCCGTCGTGCTTCGTCCTGCGCTCCCTGCCGGGGCAGGGGGTCGGTCAGTGCGTACGGACTCGGCGCACGGCCCGTTCGAGCAGCGACCAGGGATCCGCCGGCTCCAACTGCCCCGCGCCGGCCCGGTCGACGAGTTCGGCGAAGCAGGCGCGGTAGAGCTGCCCGCGGTCGTCGTGGCCGGTCTCCTTGCGGAGCCGGCGCATGACGCCCTGCTGGAGCCCGCCGCCGTGGTGGACCGCGATCTTCTTGCGCCAGGCGACCGGCTCCGGCACCCGGGAGCTCATGGCGGTGCGCAGGTGGTACTTCTCCCGCCCCTCCCGGACCTTGCACTGCGGCGCGGTCTCCAGCGCGACCTGCATGACGGGCCAGGACCAGAACGGGTGGTGGGTGGTCGTGCCGTAGGCGAGCGGCATGCGGTTGGACAGCTCGTTGCTGCGCCGGGTGCGGTCCACCGCGGACAGGACCTGGTCGACGAGCTCGTCCGGGTCGTCGAACGGGCTGTAGAGCCCGGCGTTCATCAGATCGCTGCCGTAGCCGGTGAGCAGCACCCGGTCGGCGGGAAGGGCCCCCACGCGCTGCACCGTGGTGGCGGTCAGCGCGACCTCGACGACCTCGGGATCCGCGACGCCCAGCCACCGGATCGCCTCCGGGATGGAGCCGACGATCTGGTCCTCGTCGAGGTGGACGGGCGCCAGGTCCAGGCCCAGGACCTCGCACAGCTCGGCGGCGTCGGCGAACTCGTCGCCCCACGGGGTCCCGACGCTGTACGGGGTGACCGGCAGTCCGCCGGTGGCCGCGAGGTACGTGACCGTCCCCGAGTCGATGCCCCCGGACAGCAGGGTCGCGTACCGGCCGTCCTCGGGCGTGGCGGCGGCGATGCGGCGGATCTCCGCGGCGAGCGCTTCGAGTTGGGCCTCGCCGGCCGTCAGGGGCTCGTCCCGGTACGGCGAGCGGTGGGCGGCCAGCGGGTCGGCCTCGTCGGCCGTGGTCGTGGTCCAGTTGTGGCCGGTCGAGCGGGTCTCCACGACGATGCCGTGCGGCAGCCGGTCGACGCCCTTCAGCAGGGTGGCGCGCTCGTGCGCCGGCGGCCCGTCTGCGATCTCGACGGCCAGCCCGAGCGCGGGCAGGACCAGCGGGGCGAGCAGGAGATCGGTGAAGTAGGCGAACCGGCCGCGCAGGCGGTTGACCGCGTAGTAGACCGGGTCCTCGTTGAGGGGCGAGATGCGGACGGTGACGGCATCCGGTGCGACGCGCAGGGAGGACCCGGGCCCGGTGCCGCCCGGGCGGGTGACCAGGGTGCGGACGTCCAGCTCGAACGGGGCGTCGAGCCCGACGGGTTCGGGGCCCCGGTAGTGCACGTACAGCTCGCCGAGGTGGTGCCCCGGCGCGAGCGGCGCAAGGTCCGGCAGCGGAACGTTGCTGACGGCACACCACTTGCTGGTGGCGGGAGAGGTCATGGTGCTCAGGCCCTTCCGATGATGCGGCGCATGCGCTGCTGTGCCTCGCCGGCGGAGAACGCGGTGCGATGGGCCTTCTTGCCTTCGTCCCGCACCCGTTGCAGCCCTTCGAGGTAGGGGCCGTTGACCCGGGCGCGGGTGGACTGCACGGCGGCGGCGGTGTAGGACGCGATGCGCCGGCCGTGGGCGAGGGCGCGCTCCAGGAGGTCGCCGGGTTCGGTGACCTCGTGCAGGAGCCGGTCCGCCAGGGCGCGGTCGGCGAGCCACTCGTCGCAGGTGTAGAGCATCTCCTGCATGACGCTGCGGCCGACGACGGTCTCCAGCATGTAGCCGCCGAAGTTGCAGGCGATGCCCACCCGGAACTCCGGCATGACGAGCCGGGCGCGTCGGCTGCCGATCCGCAGGTCGCAGCAGAGCGCGATCTGCAGGCCGACGCCGATCGCGTAGCCGTCGATGGCCGCGACGACGGGCTTGGAGATGCCGACCAGGGTGCCGTACAGGTCGGTGATGTCGTCGATCCAGGCGTCGACCTCGTCGCCGCCGGTGAACTCCGAGACCTCGTGGAAGTCCCCGCCGGCTCCGAAGGAGCGTCCCTCGCCGCCGTACAGGACGATGCACGCCACCTGGTCGTTCCGATCCAAGTCGAGCATGAGCTGGGCCAGTTCCCGCATCCGGGCCCGGCTGAAGGGGTTCTGCTCGTGCGCCTGGGAGAACTCCACGAGAGCGATCCCGCCGGGCTGGATCTCGCAGTGCATGCTCGCCTCGGCGGCGGCAACCGTCGGCATCAGGACCCCCCAAGGGCTGGTGACATGAATGATGATCAGGCCGGTACCCATCTGCCTGCATATTCATACATGGCAGGGGCATGTGGCAACAGTCTCCGAGGGGTGACGCAGTGACACCACTGCCTGTAAAACATCCAGTTGGAGCCGACCTTGACCTCGCAGGGATGACTGATGTATTCACGTCCTTGCACACATATTCGCGGACCTGCGGTTCGAGGTCCCCCAGTGGGACGAGAGCCGGGACCGCTCAGAGAGGATTGATCGGCCATGCAGCCTGTGGTACCTCGCGGCTTCCGGGCAATCACGACGAACATGGGCCTCAAGGACGTCGGGGACGACTTCGCCGCGGTCGTCTCCGAGGTGCCGTGCCGATCGGCCGCGGTGTTCACCAAGTCCCGGTTCGCCGGCCCCAGCGTCGTGCTCAGCCGTGAGGCGGCCGCGCTCCAGCGCGGCCGCGGGATGGTCGTGCTGTCCCGCAACGCCAACGTCGCCACCGGGCGGGTCGGGGCGGAGAACGCCGCGGAGGTGCGCCGCCGGGTCGCCGAGATCGCCGGCATCGATCCGGAGGAACTCGTCATCGGCTCCACGGGCGTGATCGGACGTCCGTACCCCATGGAGGACATCCGGGCCGGGCTCTCCGCCATGACCTGGCCGTTCCCGGAGGCCGACTTCGCGGCGGCGGCCAAGGCGATCATGACGACGGACACCCGCGCCAAGCACGTGAGCGTGCGCTGCGGCGACGCCGTGCTGGTCGGCATCGCCAAGGGCGTGGGCATGATCGAGCCCAACATGGCGACCCTGCTGACGTTCTTCTTCACCGACGCCGACATCCCCGCGGCCGAGCTCGACGCCCTGTTCCGCCGCGTCATGGACAAGACGTTCAACGCGCTGAGCATCGACACCGACACCTCCACCAGCGACACCGCCGCGGTCTTCGCCAACGGACTCGCCGGCGCGGTCGACCCGGCCGCCTTCGAGCAGGCGCTGTACGAGTGCGCGCTGCACCTCGTGCGCGACATCGCCTCGGACGGCGAGGGCGCGTCGAAGCTGATCGAGGTGCGGGTCACCGGGGCCCGCGACGCGGCCCAGGCCAAGCGCGTGGGCAAGACCGTGGTCAACTCCCCGCTGGTCAAGACGGCCGTCCACGGCTGCGACCCGAACTGGGGCCGCATCGCGATGGCCATCGGCAAGCTCGAGGACGACACCGACATCGAGCCGGCGGCCGTCCGCATCCAGTTCGGCGACCTCACGATGTACCCCGACGAGGTGGGCGACGCCCTGCTGGAGCAGGCCCGCCGGTACCTGGGCGGCGACGAGGTGGTCATCCGGATCGACCTCGGCATCGCCGACGGCGCGTTCACGGTGTACGGCTGCGATCTCACCGAGGGCTACGTGAAGATCAACGCGGACTACACCACCTGAGACCGGGATGACGACTCCGCTGAACTCCGTCGCGCTGCCACCGGGCGTTTGCTCGGTGGCGAGCGCGGCCGAGCTGCCCAGGGCCGACTGGGACGGGCTGACAGGCGCGGACGACCTCTTCCTGTCCACCCGCTGGCTCGACGTCGTGGAACGCACCGCGGGCGTGCCGATGCGCTACCTCTGGGTGGAGCGGGACGGCGCACTCGTCGCGGGACTGGCCACCGCGCTCGCCACCCGTGACGCCCCCTGGCTGCTGGGCAGGACGGACGCCGTCCTGCGCCGCGCCGCCGCATCGGACTTCCCGGACGCGGCGGACCTCCTGGCGGAGGTCCAGGACGCGGACGCGCTCCTCCCGTCCCTGCTCGCGGGAGGGCGGCAGCTGGGCAACACCCGGGTGCTGCACGGCCCGCACAGCCGGCCGGAGGACCTGGCCGCCCTGGTCGGCGCCGCCGAGACACTGGCCCGGGAGGCCGGCGCGGCCAGCCTGGCCTTCCTCTTCGTCGCCGACCGCGACCGGCCGCTCGCCGACCTGCTGGCGCGCCGCGGCTACACCTCGTTCACCTCGGGCCGCTACGCCACCCTGACGGTGCCCCCGACCGGCTTCGAGGGCTACCTGGCCGCCTTCTCCGGGCGCCGGAGGTCGATCAAGGCCGAGCGGCGCAGGATCGGCGCCGCCGGCGTCACCGTCGCGGCCGAGCCGCTGAGCACGGACGTGCTGCCGCGCCTGGCCGAGCTGGAGGCCGAGCTGATCGCCAAGTACGGCATCCCCTGGTCGGCGGACCGCTCGCTGAACCTGATCGGGCGGACGGCCGAGCGGTTCGGCGACGACGCCTTCGCCGTCCTGGCCCGGGCCGAGGGCGAGATCCGCGGCTTCAGCCTGGTCCTGCGCCACCACGGGGCCTGGTACGCCCGGCACAGCGGCTTCGACTACGCGTTCCAGCGGCGCACCGGGACGGCGCTGTACTTCGAGGTCGGCTACTACCGGCTCATCGAGGAGGCGGCCGCCGCCGGGGTGGGCACCATCCACTACGGATTCGGCAGCGACGCCACCAAGGCCTCGCGCGGCTGCGCGATCGCCGATCAGCGCTGCCACCTGCTGAGGATCCGGACCAACCGACCGTAGGACGAACTGACCGTAAGGGGAGCGGAAGTTGTCGCACGCCACCGAGGGCGGAGTGTTCGCGGTCGTCGAGTCCTGGCACGGGGCCGTCGGCCGCACGCCGCTGGAAGCCGCGCGCCGACTGGGCCTGCGCACCGCGTTCGTGACCGCCGACGCCGGCCGCTACACGGCGAACGACGCCGACCGGGCGGCCTTCGCCGGCTGCGTCGACGAGGTGATCGAGGCGGACACCCGCAGCGGCGAGGCCGTGGCGGACGCGCTGGCCGCCCACCAGCGGGCGGGCCGGCTGCGCGGGGTCTTCACGACCAACGACTACAGCGTGCCGACCACCGCCGAGGCCGCGCGGCTGCTCGGCCTGCCCGGGCTCGCCCCCGAGGCCGCCCACCGGGCCCGGCACAAGCTGCGCACCCGTGAGGCCTGCGACCGGGCCGGGGTGCCGGGGCCGGCCTGGGGCTGGGCCCGCTCCGAGGCGGAGGCGCTGGCCGCCGGGGAGCGCGTCGGCTATCCGTGCGTGGTCAAGCCGATGACCGACGCCGGGAGCATCGGGGTCCGGCTGTGCCGGTCCCCCGCCCAACTGGCCGAGTACTACCGCGCGATCGCCTCCGTGCCGACCGACTACCGGGGCGGGCCGCGCACCCCGGGCGCGCTGGTCGAGGAGTACGTGGTCGGATTCGAGGTGAGTGTGGAGACCGTCACCTCGGTCGGCGAGCGGACCGTGCTCGGAGTGACGGACAAGGCGCTCGGCCCGCACCCGCATTTCGTCGAGATCGGGCAGTCCTTCCCGTCCCTGCTGCCCGAACCGGTCCGGGACCGGTGCGCGGCCCATGCGCTGGCCGCGCTGGACGCCCTCGGCCACGACTTCGGCGCCGCCCACGTCGAGGTCAAGCTGACGGCGGACGGGCCGCGGCTGGTCGAGGTGAACGCCAGGATGCCCGGCGCCCGGATCACCCGGCTGATCCAGGAGAGCACCGGCGTGCACCTCCAGCGCGAGCTGGTCAAGCTGCACACCGGCCGGCAGCCCGATCTGGCGGTGCGCCACCGACGAGGAGCCGCCTCCCGCTGCCTCACGGCGACCGACGGCGGAACCGTGCGCGCCGTCCGCGGGGAGGAGCTGGCCCGCCGGGTGCCGGGCCTGGTCGCGCTCGATGTGTACGTGCGGCCGGGCGACGCCGTCCGCCGAGCCCGGGACAACGTCGACGTCTGCGGCAGCCTGGTCGCCGTCGGCGACACCGCCGGCGAGGCCGTACGGCGCGCCGACGCGGCGCTGGGCCAGCTCTCGGTGGACGTCGAGGCGGACGTCGAGGCGGACGTCGAGGCGCATGTCGTGGCGGACGTCCAGGCGCACGTCGAGGCGGACCTCAGGGCGCACGTCGAGGCGGCGCCGTGAGCGGTGCACGGGCCGCCCGCCTGCTGCCGAGCGGGCCGGGCGTCCGTCGGCTCGCCGCCGCCGGGCTGGTCAACGCGGTGGGGACCGGCTTCTTCTACGCGTTCGCGCTGCTGTTCTTCGAGGACCGCACGGGGCTGTCGCTGCGCACCATCGGCACCGTCCTCGCCTGCACCACGCTCGCCGTGCTGCCCGCGCTGTCCGCCGTCGGCCGGATCGCCGACCGGTTCGGTCCCCGACCCGTGCTCGTGGTCGCCGCGCTGGCACGGGCCGGCTGCTTCGTCGGCTTCGTCGTGCTGCCCGGACTGCTGCCCTTCGTGCTGCTCAGCGCGGTGCTCGCGCTGGGTGGCCGGGCCGAACAGACGGCTTCTCCGCTGCTGGCGGTGGCGCTGTCCCCGGAGGAGGAGCGCGGCCGCTGGCTGGCGCTCTCCCGGGTGGTGTTCAACGCGGGGATGGGGACGGGCGCGCTGACGGCCGGTCTGCTCGTCGGGCCCGGGGCCGGCTTCGCCCTGGTCGGCCTGGTGAACGCGGCCAGTTTCGTGGTCGCCGCCGCGCTGTACGCGGCGCTGCCCGCGACGGCGGCCGCGGGCCGCTCCGCCGCGCCCGACGCCGACCGCCGGCCGGCCCGTCCGTACCGCGATGCCGGGTTCGTCCGCATCGCCGCCGTGTACGCGATGCTGCTGGCCGTCGTGCTGACCACCGAGAGCGCGCTGCCGGTGTACGCGCTGCGCGACCTGTCCCTGCCGGGCTGGTCGGTCGGCCTGCTGTTCGCCGTCAACACCTGCCTGCTGACGCTCCTCCAACTCCCGTTCAGCCGCTACCTGGAACGGTTCCGCCCGGCTGCCGCGCTGGCCGTCGGGGGGCTCTCGTACGTCACGATGTTCCTCACCGCGCTGCTGCTCCCCGCCGCCTTCGCCGGGCTGCGCACCGTCCTGCTGGTCGCGGCGATGGTGGTCTACACCCTGGGGGAGATGGTGGTCTCGCAGGCGGCCCTGGTGATGCTGACCTCGTGGCCGCCGGCGGAGCAGCGCGGCAGCTACCTGGCGTTCAACCAGGTGCTGACCGGGGTGGCGTCGGCGGCGGCTCCGTTGCTGGCGACCGGACTGCCGACGGGCGGGAGCGGAGCCCTGTGGTGGACGCTGACCGGCATCTGCGGGGCGGCGGCGCTGTTGGCGCTCGGCGCGGTCGGGACGAGCCGGGTACCGGCTCCGCAGCCGGCGCCCGACCCTCAGCGGTCCGTGTCCTGACCGAGCCAGCCGAGTGCCGCGGCTCGCGCGCCGGCCTGGAAGCGGCTGCCCACGTCCAACTTCTGCATCAGGTCGGCGATCAGCCGCCGCAGGGTCCGGGACGAGACGCCGAGGGAGCGTGCGATCGCTTCGTCCTTCATCCCCTGCGCCAGCATCTGCAGCAGCGCCCGCTCGCGCTCCTCCAGGGGGGAGTCCGCCTGCTCCTGCTCGTCGAACTCCTCCTCCGGGGAGGCCGCGGTGCCGTGCACCCAGCAGTACTCGAAGGTCTGGACGAGCAGGGCGACGGCGTCGGCGCCGCGGAACTCCAGCGCCGCCAGCCGGCCGTCCTCGCGCGGGCGCGCGGAGGCGTAGCCGAGCGCCCGGTCGACGACGATCAGGCGGAAGGGCAGCACCGAGGCGACCCTGACCTTGACGCCGATCTCCCGGAGCGACCTCAGGTGGGCCCGCGCATAGGGCACCTTGAGCATGGCGGAGAGGTGGATCGACCGCATCCGCACGCCCCGGTCGAGGGCTTGGAGGTTGCGGTCCATGCTGTCCGTGAGCATCTCCGGCGGCAGCGGAGCGCCCGGGTGCATGCTGAGGATCTCCCGGCGGGCCAGCGCCGCGGCGCTCTCCAGCGCGGAGACCACCTGGTCGCCCTCCAGCACGGCGAACGTGGCGCTGCTCTCCGGGCCGGACCTGAGGTTCATCAGGTTGGCGCTCAGTGCGGCCAGTGTCTGCTGGGTCCGGTGCAGTTGGTCGATCCGGTCGCGGACGGCCTGTTCCTCGTGGTCCAGCAGCCGTGCCAGCGCCAGTTCGAGCGAGGGCGGCCGCTCCTGCAGCTCCTCCAGGGGAGACCCGGTGGTGGCCGAGAGCGCCTGGAGAAGTTCGTGTACGGCAGCACTGGCCGCAGGCATGCCCTCCCCCGTTCTGTAGGCCTCCTACCCTTGGGTGATCATATCCATACAGGCTGTTGCAGGGCTATGCGGTTTCGGACACGAAGCGATTATATGTGGCCATCCAGGAAGAACGTCCGGAGAATCCCAGTTGGCCGCAGGATCTGCCATCGGGCGCGCGTTGACCTGCAGATTCTTCTGTCTCGCCAGGTGGAGTGACGGAAGCCACTGGCCGTCTGCTGCCATGACCCCTCAGGGACATCCGGTGGCCCTTTACGGTCCGTCGAGTCGCCGGACATGCTGATCGTCAGGCCCGAGTGGCCGGCACGGGACGCGTTCGGGATCCCGTGCGACGCAGAACGAAGGACGAGGAAATGCCCAAGCGCCAGGACTTCGCCAACCACCGCACCGCGTCCCGCCCGTGGGCCCTCGCGGCCGCCGCCGCGCTGCTCGCCGCCGCCGGGGCCGCTGCGGTCGCCGGTGTTTCCGCCGGTCCCGTGCACGCCGTCGTGGCCGCCAAGGTCGCGTCCCAGGACGATCTCGCCTGGGGCTGAGGCCGGTTCGGGAGTTCCGGTCGCGGTGACAGGGGCTCGACCGGATGGCCTTCGTCCGTATGATCTGATCGCGTACGGTCAACTTTACGAACGGAGGCGCAATGCCGGAGACCAGCGAACACACCAGCGGATCCCGGGAGTTGACGGAGGGGTCGGCCGGCCCGGTCGGGGAAGTGGCGGCCGGACCGGCCACCGCCCGTGAGGCCACCGGCCGGATCCCGGCGCCCGTGCTCGCGGTGGCCGCGATGTTCACGGTCCAGCTCGGAGTCGCCTGGTCCACCTCGCTGTTCGAGCCGCTCGGGGTTGCGGGCGCGACGTCGCTCCGCCTCCTCGTCGCCGCCGCGGTGCTCCTGGTGATCGCCCGGCCGAGCCTGGCCGGGCGGACGCCCCGTCAACTGGCCACGGTGGCACTGCTCGGCCTCGCCTCGGGCGGGATGACCCTGCTCTTCGCCGCGTCCATCCAGCGCATCCCGATGGGCGTCACCTCGACCATCGAGTTCCTGGGGCCGCTCGGCGTGGCCCTCGCCTCCTCCCGGCGGCTCTCCCACGCGGGTTGGGCCGCCCTGGCCGGCCTCGGCGTGGTGCTGCTCTGCCTCGCGGACGACGGCCTGAACGGTGCCGACGGCCTGGACACCGTGGGTCTCGCCCTCGCGGGCGCGGCCGCCCTGTGCTGGGCGGTCTACATCGTCTTCACCCGGCGGGTCGGGCAGGTCTTCGACGGCTTCCAGGGGCTCGCGGTCTCGATATCCGTCGCCGCCGTCGCGGTCCTGCCGGTCGGCGGGGCGTCGGCCTGGCACGGCCTGGTCGACTCCGACCGGACGCTCTGGCTGCTGGCCCAGGGCGTCGGCGTCGCCCTGCTGTTCCCGGTCGCCACGTACATGCTGGAGATGACCGCGCTGCGGCGGCTCTCCAGCCGCGTCTTCGGCGTGCTGACCAGCCTGGAGCCGGGGGTGGCGGTGCTGATCGGCTTCCTGGTGCTGGGGCAGAGCCTGGCACCGGTCCAACTGGCGGGCCTGGGCTGCGTGGTGCTGGCCAGCATCGCCGCGACCCTGGGCGACCGGGGAGAGGAGTAGCGAACCCGCCCTCATCGGGAACCCGCCCTCATGCGAGGGCGTGCCGCCGCACCGAGTCGAGGTGCCGACCCAGGTAGCGCATGAACGGCGTGCCGCCGGTCCCGGTGTCGGTGGAGTTGGCCTCCTCCCGCTGGGCCTGGCGCTGCACGTATTCGGCCGCGAAGCGCAGGTGCAGCGTCCGGAAGTCCGCCATCGCCTCGATGCAGGCGTCGTACGCCGCCAGCGGGGCGGCCGGGCGGCCGGCGGTCAGGAAGCCGCGCAGGTCGAAGCGGCCGCCCACCGAGGTGATGAAGGCGCGGTGCCGGGCCGGCATGTAGTCCCGCATCCCGAGCAGGTAGTCGCGCAGGGGATCGTCGTCGTCGGCGATCCCCAGCACGGTGTCGAGGAACGGGATGATCGCACTCTGCGCGCCGGTCTCGCCGCTGAACCGCTGCGGCCGTTCCGCGTAGGCGGTCACGCCCTGGTACACCAGTCCGTCCGGGAAGGCGGGGTTGTCCTTCCAGCCGAACAGGAACCGGCGGACCCGGTGGTAGTAGACGTACGGGTCGCAGCGCTCCGGCATCCGGGCCAGGACGGCGTGCATGGCCCGCAACGCCTCGGCGACCGCGTGCAGCCGGTCGGCGAGGAGCTCGGCGTCGCCGGCCGACCCCGCCTCCTGGGCCGCCACGGCCGCGCTGATTCCGGGGCCGGCCGCCGCCTCGATCGCCACGTGGACGAGGACGAACCAGTCGTCGTCCATCCCGCCCAGGAAGTCCTGGAGCCGGCGGATGTTGCCGAGCTCGACCGGGCCGTCCGGATCGAGCCTGGCCCAGTTGTGGAGCTGCTGGGTCGCGTAGGAGAGGATCGGCGGCCGGCCCAGCCGTTCGGCGACGGCGTGCCAGGGGACGGCGATCGGGGCCGGGCAGAACGCGGCCGGGGTGCCGCTGTCGTTGATCCAGGCGTGCCCGAAATAGCTCAACAGGAGCATGGCGCGTTCGAGTCGGGGCCCGTCCGGCAGCTCGGCGACGTCCAGTCGGGGCAGGTCGGCGAGCAGCGTACGGGCCCGGCCGGACACCAGGTGCTTGGGCAGTGCGGCCGCGAGCTCGTCCCAGGCGTCGAACGGGGCCGGCAGCGAGGTCAGCGGGTCGGCGGCGGGGAGGAACCCCAGGACCGGGTCGACCTCGAAGGCCCGGAGGTCGACCCCGGTCTTCCCGTCGGTGCCGTCCAGCTGTCCTTCGGCCATCGCATCCCCCAACTCGCCGTCACATCGCGCTCATCGCCGCCCGGGATGGCGGGAGCGAGCCCGAAGGTACCCAATCGGGGGCCGGACCGGGCGGCCGGTCGCCGACCGGAACGGGCATGCCCGGATCCGGCCAGCGACCCGCTGGAGCAGGCCCGTTGACCGGGTCCGGCCGTGGCACAGGACGGTCAGCCGGAGCAGCTGGACGCCCCTTCTCCGAGACGGTGAGACTCGACGACGGCCCTGCCGATCGACTTCGCGCCGTCCGCGAACGGCACCCCGCGTCTCGGGTGGAGCCACCCCTCTTCCAAGGCGTTTGCCGATACCGCGTTTGCCGACACTGAAGGACTCACTCATGCCCGGTGCCCTTTCGGACCTCCCCGCGTCGCTGCCCCTCCGTGAGGCCGACCAGGTGCCCTACCTCGAACTGACCGACGCCGAGAGCGCCCAGCTGCGCGAGCTCGCGGACGGGATCCTCGACACCGACACCGACCTTCCGCTGGACCAGCGCCTCGACGACCTGGCGCTGCTCGCCCACGAGGCCCCGCGCCGGGTGCGCGCCACCCTCGCCGCGTTCCGCATCACCGGGCGCCCGTACGGCGGCATGGTCCTGTCGAACATGCCGATCGACGAGGCCGCGGCCGGCCCCACGCCGACGAGCTACACCTCCGAGCCGAACAGCCGTGAGGCGGACCGGGCGTCCGCGCTCCTGCTGCTGCTCGGCTCGCTGCTCGGCGACCCGGTCTCCTACCTGACCCAGCAGCGCGGCAAGATGGTCCTCGACCTCTTCCCGATCAAGGGCCACGAGCACGAGCAGCTCGGCTCCAGCTCGACGGTCAACCTGGAGTGGCACAACGAGGACGCCTTCCACCCGCTGCGGGCGGACTGGATCATGCTGATGGGCCTGCGCAACCACGACCAGGTGCCGACCACCTTCGCGCCGATCAACTCCATCCCGCTCGACCCGAAGTCGCGTCGGCTGCTGTCGGAGGACCGCTACCTGATCCTGCCCGACGAGTCGCACACGGCCGCCTTCAACGCCAGCACCACCGGTGTGGAGGAGGGCGACTGGGTGGCCGAGGCGTTCCGGAAGATCACCGAGATGAACGAGACCCCCAAGCCGGGCCCGGTGCTCTCGGGCAACCCGGAGGACCCGTACGTCCGCATCGACCCCGCGTTCATGCCGCGTGACCTCGACCCCGAGGCGCTGGCCGCGCTGGACGAGCTGATCGCCGGCATCGACTCCGAGATCCGGGACGTCGTGCTCGCCCCTGGCGAGATGCTGATCGTGGACAACAAGCGCGCGGTGCACGGCCGCAAGCCGTTCACCGCGCGGTACGACGGCACCGATCGCTGGCTGCGCCGGATCAACGTGATGGCCGACCTGCGCAAGGCGGCCGGCCGCCGGTACTCCCCGCACGGCCGCGCGCTGGTCTGATCCGCGCCGCGACGACCGGTGTGGCCGGCCGGCCCCGGAGGTCGACCGACCCCGGGCCGGCCGGCCACGGTCCGGTTCCGTGGTCAGCTCACCCGGTGGTCAGCTCACCCGGTGGTCAGCTCACCCGGTGGTCAGCCCACCCGGACGCCGTCCGGCAGCGGCCGCTCCGGGCGGGCCAGCGCGGGAAGCACCCGATCGGGTGAACCCAGGTCGAAGAGCATGGCATCGGAGACCTCGCCGGCCATGGTCCGCGGCTCGACGTTGACCACGAACAGCGCCTGCTGGCCGACGATCTCCTGCGGGTCCTCGCGCTCGCCGCGCATCCCCGACAGGACGGTGCGCTGGTGGTCGCCGAAGTTGATCCGCAGCCGCATCAGCTTCTTGGAGTTCGCGATCTCCTCGACCGACAGGATGGTGCCCACCCTGACGTCGAGCCGGTCCAGCACCTCGAACGGGACGAGGGGCTTGACCGGGGCGGGAACGAAGTCCCCTTCCTCGATGAACCGCTGGCTCATGGGGCACTCTCCTGATGATCCGTCGATGCGTGCGTGTGCTGCCGAAGGGCCATGGTGGGCCGCCCGGGCGGACCGATCCTCCTGGTCGATCGCGCACCGGATCCAGGTGGTCCGGTGGCCAGCTTCGGACGTGGCCGCCACCGGACTGCCGCTCCCGATGGAAACCGCGTTCCTCCGGCGGGCAGGCTCCAGCCCCGGAGGCGCCTCAGCGCGATGGCCGCGGCTCCCCCCGGCTCTCCGGCACCCATTCTATGAATGATCGTCACATCCCGTGCCACGGAACCGTTCGGCCTCCCCGGCACGCTCCGGCACCGTACTGATCGCGGAGCCGTTCTCCTCCGGCGTGGACGGCGTGGACGGCGTGGACGGCGTGGACGGCGTGGCGGCGGCGGTCGGCATCACCTCCGGCTCCTTCCACGGCGAACTGCGGCCGCCCGAGGACGAGCCGGTCCTGATCGAGATCGAGGAACAGGGGGCCTGCTCCTCGCCCCGGTGCTCGGCGGTGCGCTGCTGCTGCCCGATTCGGGCCCGGTCGCGGCCGTTCCGGCCGATTCGGTCGAAATGGCTACACTGGGTGTGTCTGATCGGAGATTGCTATCAGTACCGAACCGCCCACCTCCCGGCCCACCCCCCGTAGGGCCGCCGCCGGCAAACCCGAGGCGGCTGTCGGGAGCACCGCGGTCCGCAGCCCGCGCACGCCTACGGTCGCCCAGCTCAAGGCCTTCGTCGCGGTGGCCGAGCACCGGCACTTCCGGGAGGCCGCCGCCGCGACCGGGACCAGCCAGCCGGCGCTGTCCGGGGCGGTCGCGGCGCTGGAGGAGTCGCTGGGCGCGCAACTGGTCGAGCGTACGACGCGCAAGGTGATCGTCACTCCACTGGGGGAGCGCGTGCACGAGCATGCGCGCCGGGTGCTCGCCTCGCTGCAGGCCCTCACCGAGGAGGTCGACGCCGCCCGCCGTCCGTTCACCGGACCGCTGCACCTCGGGGTGATCCCGACCGTCGCGCCGTACCTGCTGCCCACCGTGCTGCGGCTGGTCCGCGACCGCTTCCCGGAGCTGGAGCTGCACGTCCACGAGGAGCGCACCCCCTCGCTGCTGGAGGGCCTGGCCGCCGGGCGGCTGGACGTCCTGCTGCTCGCGCTCCCGGCCGGCGGCTCCTCGCCGACCCGGGACATCCCGCTGTTCGACGAGGACTTCGTCCTGGTCGCCCCGCCGGAGCACCCGCTCGCCGGACGGATCGACGTGCCGCGGGACGTGCTGCTCGACCTGGACGTGCTGCTGCTGGAGGAGGGCCACTGCCTGCGCGACCAGGCCCTCGACATCTGCCGCGAGGTCGGTGCCGACCCGGCCGGCTCCACCACCCGTGCGGCGGGCCTGTCCACCCTGGTCCAACTCGTCGCCGGGGGGCTCGGGGTGACCCTGCTGCCGGCCACCGCCCTGGACGTCGAGGCCGGCCGCACCGACCGGCTGGCCGCCGTCCGGTTCGCCGCCCCGGCGCCCGGCCGTCGGATCGGGCTGGCCACCCGGCCGGGCTCGGCCCGCAGCGTCGAGTACGAGCGCTTCGCGGCGGCGCTGCGCGAGGTGCTGGTCGAGCTGCCGGTCCGGATCGTCGAGGGTCCCTAGCGGTAGGAGGTCAGTGCGCCGCCGGCTCGCCGAGGCAGAGGCCGACGGTGGTCGCCACCAGCAGGTCCAGCCCCTCCAGGGTCTCCGGGTCGGGCCGCTCGCCCGGCGGGCGCCGGATCAGGTGGCGGGCCGTCAGGCCGTCGAAGCCGGTGAGGAAGTGGGCGGCGATCCGGTCGGCGCCCAGCGCGAGGGTCAGTCCGTGGGCGGCGGCGAGGGTGGCGAGCATCTCGGCGGCGGTGCCCTCCATGGCGTGCTGCAGCCCGAGCATGATCTCCCGGACGTCGGGGTCGCGCATCGCCAGCGTCTCGAACTCGCTCAGCAGGACGCAGCGCCCGTCCTCGCCGGTGGCGGCGTCCCAGAGCGCGTGGACCAGGGTGCGGACCTGGTCGCCGAACGGTCCGTCGCCGGGGGAGGCGGCGCGCACCCGGTCGATGAACTGGGCGGCCACCTCCTCGACGACGGCCCGGTAGAGGTCCTTCTTGGTGCCGAAGGTGTAGTGCACCGTCGCCTGTGCCACGCCCAGCTCCGCCGCGATCGCGCGGGTGCTGCCGGCGGAGACCCCTTCCCGGGTCATCAGGTCGATCGCGGCCCGGACCAGCTGCGGTCGGCGTTCGGAGGCGGGGACATGAGCCATTCAGCCAGGGTAGCGCCATGGTCGGGCAACTGTGTCGATCGATTTTGTCGGTCAACTTTGTCACCTGACAAAGTTGGGTCTACCGTGGCAGGGGTTCGCTCAGGCACCTGCCTGGCACCCGCCCGTCCGCCGACCACACCGCGAGGGGTCAGACCTTGGCCACGTACCTGTACCGACTGGGCCGCTACTGCTTCCGCAGAAGGCGCGCCGTGCTGGCCGTCTGGATCGCACTGCTGATCGCCGTGGGCGGGGCCGCGGGCGCCCTCGCGGGCAAGACCAGCGACGAGTTCAAGGTCCCCGGTACCGAGGCCCAGGCCACCCTGGACCGGATCAAGCACACCTTCCCCGAGCAGGGCCACGGCTCCGCCCAGGTGGTCTTCGCCGCCCCGGCGCCCGGCGGCATCGCCTCGCCCGAGGCGCGCCGGGCGGTCGGCGAGGCCGTCACCCGGATCGCCCACGCCCCCGGCGTGGCCGCGGTGCCCGACCCGTACGCCACCGGCGCGGTCTCCCCGGACGGCCGGGTCGCGATCGCACTGGTCTCCTTCGACCACAAGCTCGCCGAGGTCACCGACCAGCAGCGGGACGCGGTCCGGGCCGCCGCCGAACCGGCCCGCGCGGCCGGACTGGAGGTGGCCTTCGGCGGCGACGCGTACAACAGGTTCGCCCAGGTCGAAGGCGGCTCCGAGGCGATCGGACTGGCGGTGGCCGGGGCGGTGCTGGTGATCACCCTCGGCACCCTGGTCGCGGCCGGGCTGCCGCTGCTGACCGCGCTGGTCGGCGTCGCCGTCGCGATGGCCGGGCTGCTGGCGCTGACCGGCTCGTTCGAGATCATCACCACCGCGCCGGTGCTGGCCCTGATGGTCGGCCTCGCGGTCGGCATCGACTACGCCCTGTTCCTCCTGTTCCGCTACCGCCGCCACCTGGACGAGGGCCTGGAGCCCGAGGAGTCCGCCGCCCGGGCCACCGCGACCGCCGGCAGCGCCGTGGTCTTCGCCGGACTGACGGTGGTCGTGGCGCTCGCCGGGCTCGCCGTCGCCGGCGTCCCCTTCCTCACCGTGATGGGCCTGGCCGCCTCCGGCGCCGTCGTGGTGGCCGTCCTGGTCGCGATCACCCTGCTGCCCGCGGTGCTCGGCTTCACCGGCCGCGCGATCGACCGGCTGCCGGTCTGGAAGCGGGCGCTGACCACCCACGGCAAGGTCACCGTGGGCGAGCGCTGGGCCCGCTTCGTGGTCCGCCGCCCGCTGCCCGTCCTGCTGGTCGGCCTGGCCGGACTGGGCGCCATGGCGGTACCCGCCGCCAGTCTGGACCTCGGACTGCCGGGCGGCGGCTCACAGGCCGTCGGCACGGACGCCCGCAGGGCGTACGACCTGGTCAGCGAGGGCTTCGGCCCGGGCTTCAACGCACCGCTGGTGGTGGTCGTGGACGCCCACGGCGCACCGCGTCCCGAGCAGGCCGTCCAGGAGGCGGCGGGCCGGTTGCAGGGGTTGAAGGGCGTGCAGACCCTGCTGCCGCCGAAGGTCGACGCGGTGAGCGGCACCGCCCTGGTGCCGGTCATCCCGAAGACCGGCCCGGACCACCAGGACACCCGGGCGCTGGTGAACGAGATCCGCGACCAGCGCGCCGGGATCGCGTCCGCGACCGGCGCGAGCATCGCCGTCACCGGCACCACCGCCGCCAACATCGACGTCTCCACCAAGCTCGGCCAGGCCCTGCCGCCCTTCGTCGCGGTGATCGTCGGCATCGCGCTGGTGCTGCTCGCGCTGGCCTTCCGCTCGGTGCTGGTGCCGCTCAAGGCGGTGCTGGGCTTCCTGCTCAGCATCCTGGCCTCGCTCGGCGCGGTGGTCGCGGTCTACCAGTGGGGCTGGCTGGACGGCCTGATCGACGTGCCCAAGGTCGGACCGGTGGTCAGCTTCGTGCCGATCCTGCTGATCGGCGTGCTGTTCGGGCTGGCGATGGACTACGAGCTGTTCCTGGTCTCCGGGATGAAGGAGCAGTACGTCCACGGCAAGTCGCCGCGCGAGGCGGTCGTCGGCGGGGTGAAGGGCGGCGCCCGGGTGGTGACGGCGGCCGCGCTGATCATGATCTCGGTGTTCGGCGCCTTCGTCCTCGGGCACGACCCGATCGTCCAGCCGATCGGCTTCGCCCTCGCGGTGGGCGTGCTGGTGGACGCCTTCGTGGTGCGGATGGCCCTGGTGCCGGCTGCCATGGCGCTGTTCGGCGGGGCCGCCTGGTGGTTCCCGAAGCGGCTGGAGAAGGTCGTGCCGAAGGTCGACATGGAGGGCGAGCAGCTGATCGCCCGGCTGGAGGGGGAGCGCCGGTCGGCGAGGGAGCCCGCCGGGGTCTGACGCTCTGACGGTGCCCGGTGGGATCCGACCTCCCGCCGGGCACCGTCATGTTCCGCCGAGCACGGTCACGTGTCGGCGGACGCTGTCACGTCCCGGCGGACGCCGTCACGTCCCGCCGGGCAGCCGCTGCTCGAACCAGACCACCTTGCCGGTGCCCAGCCGGGTGGCGCCCCAGCGGTCCGCGCACCGGGCCACTATCTGCAGCCCGCGCCCGCGTTCGTCCTCCGGACCGGTACGGCGCGGGCGCGGCAGCAGCGGACTGTCGTCGCCGACCTCGCAGCGCAGCCGGGTGGTGCGCACCAGGCTCAGGGTGACCGGCCGGGTCGCGTGCTGGACGGCGTTGGTCACCAGCTCGCTGACCATCAGCTCGGTCGCCTCGCTCAGCTCGTCCAGCCCCCAGCGCCGCAGCGTGTGCGCGGCCAGCCGGCGGGCCCGGCCCGGCGTCTCGTTGCGCGGTTGCAGGTACCAGTGGGCGACGTCCCCGGCCGGGATGCCGTCGAAGCAGGCGCCCAGCAGGGCGATGTCGTCGCCGCGGTCCCCGGGCGGCAGGATGCGCAGCGCCTCCTGGCACAGCTGCTCGGGGGACTGCCAGCGAGCGGCCGCGATCCGCGCGCGGAGCACCTCCAGGCCGTCGCTGAGCGGGCGGGTGCGGGTCTCCACCAGGCCGTCGGTGAACAGCAGCAGCGACGATCCGGGCGGCGCGGGCAGCTCGACCGAGTTGAAGTCCACCCCGCCGACCCCGATCGGCGCCCCGGAGTCCAGCTCCACCAACTCGGCCCGGCCGTCCGGGCGGACCAGCACCGGCGGGACGTGCCCGGCGTTGGCCAGCACCACCCGGTTGGCGATCGGGTCGTACACCGCGTACACGCAGGTGGCGAGGTGCTGTTCGCGGCCGAGCCGCTGGGCCTGCTCGTCCAGGTGGTAGAGCACTTCGTGCGGCGGCAGGTCGAGTGCGGCCAAAGTCTGTGCGCTGGTGCGCAGTTGGCCCATGATGGCGGCCGAGGTGAGCGAGTGGCCCATCACGTCGCCGACGATCAGGGCGACCCGGTTGCCGGGCAGCGGCACCGCGTCGTACCAGTCGCCGCCGACCTGCGCGCCGCGCTCACCGGGCAGGTAGCGCTGGGCGATCCGGACGCCGTGCGACTGCGGCAGGCGCAACGGCAGCATGCTGCGCTGGAGTTCGTTGGCTATCTCCCACTCGCGGGCGTACCGCAGGGCGGTGTCCACGGCCAGCC
Source organism: Kitasatospora sp. NPDC096128 (assembly GCF_040303105.1). Classification (NCBI taxonomy): domain Bacteria; kingdom Bacillati; phylum Actinomycetota; class Actinomycetes; order Kitasatosporales; family Streptomycetaceae; genus Kitasatospora; species Kitasatospora sp. NPDC096128. Next base: position 73,083 of record NZ_JBEOSP010000015.1, read on the forward strand.
CCGCCTGGGTCGCCAGGTGCGCGGCGGTCGCGGTGTCGGCCGCGTCGAAGGCCGGCCGGCCGGTGCGTTCAGGGGGCCGCCGGATCAGCACCAGCAGACCGAGGACGGCCTTGCGGCCGCGCAGCGGCAGGGCGACCACCGAGGTGCCGGCGGCCAGCCGGGCCAGCCCGCGGGTGCCGTACACCTCGCGCAGCAGCGACTCGGTGCGCTCGGCGGCGGGCGTGCCGAGGACGGCCGACTCGGCGGGGCGGCGGCTCAGCAGGATGTGCGCCAGCGCGCCGCCCCGGGTGACCGGGGTGGCCGGGCCGGTATCGGCGGTCGAGCGGGAGCCGAAGCGCGAGCGGTGCCGGTCGTCCGCGCCGCTCTTGCGGCCGCGGCGGCCGATCCGGGTGCCGGTGCTGTGGTGGATCCGCAGCTCCTCCGGGAAGCCGGGCTCGCGCTCGACGTTTGGCAGCGGGTCGCGCAGGTGGACGACGGCGGCGTCGGCGAGGGTCGGGACCAGTACCCGGCCGATGTTGCGCAGCGTCGCGGCCAGGTCGAGGGCGCTGTTGATCCGCCGGGTCGCCGCGTCGAGGTAGGCGAGGCGGTCCGCCACCCCGTCGGCCGCCCCGTCGGCCACCCCGTCGGCCGCCCCGTCGGCCGCCCCGTCTGCCGCCCCGGCGCGGTCCGGCCGCGCCGTCGGAGGCTTCGCCGGGGCCGGGGCCGGGGCCGGGGCGGGAGTCACCGCCCGGACCGGTTCGTCCGGTCGGGCCGGGAGCCGGCCGCGCTGACCCGGGACGGCGGGCGGCTGCTCCGCCTCGGTCTTGAGCTGGTCGCGCACGGCTGCCTGTCCTGGATTCGGTGGGGTCGGGAGGTCTGGTCGGTGAGCTGTTCTGGTCCTCTGGTCGGTCAGCCGACGCGTCGACAGCACAGGAACAGCTGTTCCTCCGGCGGCAGCGTGGTACTGGCCGGCGCGTACGGATGCCCCGAGCACTCCTCGACGGCGAAACCGGCCGCGACCAGAACCCGCTCCAGATCCTCCCTCAGATACCCACTGATCCGCAGCTCTCTGCCAAGGAACGGAAGCGGAACGTGATCCAGGTCCGCCTCGACCATGCCGAGCACCAGCAGTCCGCCCGGCCGCAGGAGGTCGCGCAGCCGTCCGAGCACGGTCGGGATCTCGTCCTGCGGCAGCAGGATCAGTGAGAAGAACGCGGTGACGGCGGCGAAGGTGCCGCGGCCCGCCGGCCCCAGCCCGGGCGCGCCCCACACCCGGTCGGCGCGCTCGGTGGCCAGATCGTAGAGGTCGATGCGGTGGAACTCGGCCGGGTACGCGCCCTCGATCCGAGCCTGGCGGGCCAGCGTCAGCATCACGTCCGAGAGGTCTATCCCGGTCACCCGCAGCCCGCCGGCGGTCAGCTGGCGGACGGTCGGCTCGCCCGTCCCGCAGCCCACGTCCAGCACCCGGGCCCCGGGTTCGAGCTCGGCGAGCAGCTGCCGCCCGCATTCCAGCTGGCCGTCCTTGGCGGGGAACGCCTCGCCGTACCCGGTGCCGATGGTGTCGAAGGCGACCGCCTGGAGGGCCCGGGTCGCCCGGCGTCGCCGCACGTCGGGGCCGTCGTCGCCGGCGTCCTCGCCGACGGGGAACGCATCGGATATCTGTCCGGTCGTCACGTTGAGAGGCACCCTTCCACCCGTGGCCTCCGGTCGGCTCCTCCGCAGCCTCCTGGGCCGCTGCCGGTGGCGGTACGTCACGCTCCCCGCATCACAGCTTTCGTCGCACAGACGGCCTGCCCCCCGACACGTTGTCGGCGGACACTCGTGTGCGTACTGGCATCTGAGAATATGCGTGATCACTGCGCCATGGGGTCCCTTTCCGGCCAACTCGTCATGCTTGGGCCGAAGTGGGGCGGGTCCGCGGAAGCACGGGGGTGCGGGCCGGGTGGTGCGACCGGCCCCGCACGCCGCACGGCGCGCCGGTGGTGGCGGCGCTGACCTGCGGTTTTGCCAGTACGCAGGCTGACAATCGGACGTTTATCGAACGTCAATCGGCGGGGTGCACAGTGGAACCAGCGCCGGGGAAGCGTTGAGGGCGCTCCCGCAGCCGGGGGGCTGCGGGAGCGCCGACGCGCGGATCGGGGGAGGTGCTCCGCGGGGGAGCGGAGGCCTTTACGGCGCGGGGGGAGAAGAGAAGGGCTCGGTGTGCTGTCGGGAGATGAGGTCCGCCACGGGGGAGGCCTCCGGCACACCGAGCCGCGTGAAGATCGCGTGCGCCTCCTGGAGGCAGGCGAGCCCACGGGCCGGCTGGGCGAGCGCGAGCAGCGCCTCGCCCAGGGCAGCGTTGGCGAGGCCCTGGCAGTAGGCGGAGTCGAGCTCCTGGGCGATCGCCAGGGAGCCACCGGCGGCCTCGGCAGCCTCTGAGTGTTCCTCGGCGGCGAGCAGGGCGGAGGCGAGGCGGGCCAGGGTGTAGCCCTCCCAGAGCAGGTTGCGCTGGGACTGGTAGAGCTGATGGGCCTCCCGCAGGTGCGGGACGGCCTCGCTCCCGGGGAGCACTACACCCAACTGGTAGAGGGTTTGGGCGAGCAGGGGACCGTTCTTGGACTCCCGTGCGGCGGACACACCCTCACCGGCGGATTGGACGGCCGTCTCGGTCATCCCGAGTCGGTGCTGTACCCGGGCCATGTTGCCGACGATCCGCGCCTCGGCCTTGGGCGCGCCGACGGCCTGGCTGGTGGCCCGGGCCTGTTCCAGGAACGACAGGGCCTCGGCAGGGCGGTTGCCCATGTTGAGGATCACACCCAGCATGTTCGCGGTGGCCAGGAGCAGGACGGTCGGTTCGTCCGCGGCCTGGTGTTCCAGACTCAGGCGGAACGATCGCTCGGACCCCTGGAAGTTGCTGGTGTCGGACTGCAGAGTGCCGAGGGCGAAGTACACCTTGGCGATCCCGGCCGCATCGTTCCGACGCTGCGCGTCATCCCCGATGGCCTCCAGGATCCGGACGACTCGCGGTCCACGGGTCGGATCCGGGTCGATGCTGAACAGGTAGTTCAGCAGGTCGACGGCTGCCCGCTGCGACGTGCTGGGGCCGGTCGAAGCCGCCTCCACGGCGCTGAGCAACAGGGCCCCCTCGGTGCGCAACCAGTCCTGCGCGGCTCGGGCCGTGGGCAGGACCAGGCCGGGCGAGGCCGGTGTGGTCAGCAACTCGGGAAGCAGGTCGTCCGGCTCGATGACGTGGGCGGCGTTGCGGATGGTCGGGATCAGGAGGTCGAGCAGCCGCAGGACCGCCAGCTCCTGTTCCGCCGTGTCCCCGAGCCGCTCGTTCTTCCGCTGGGCGTAGAGCCGGAGCAGGTCGTGGTAGCGGTAGCGGCCGGGGGTGAAGCACTCCAGCATGTTGGCCTCGACCAGCGCCTCGGCGAGGTCCTCGGCGGTGTATTCGTCCACGCCGAGCAGCGCCGCTGCGGCCGCCAGCGGAATGTCCGGCGAGTCGATCAGGGCGAGCAGCCGAAAGGCGCGGGCCTCGTCCACGGACAGCTGTCCGTAGCCGAGCCCGATGGTGGTCTCCACGGCGAGGTTGCCGAGCTGGAGTTCGTCCAGGCGTCGTCGCTGGTCGGCTAACCGACTGGCCAGGTCGGAGACGCTCCAGCGCGGTCGGCTGGCCAGCCGGGCGGCGGCGATGCGGACGGCCAGCGGCAGGAAGCCGCAGGCGGTGACCACCTTCATGGCGGCCTCGGGTTCGGCGGCGACCCGGTGTTCACCGACGATGGCCGAGAAGAGCGCGAGCGCCTCGTCCGGCGTCAGCTCCTCGACGTCGAACAGCTGGGCGCCCGGGATGCCGGCCAGCCGGGAGCGGCTGGTGGCGAGCACCGCGCAGCCGGAGACGCCGGGGATGAGGGGCTGGATCTGCTCGGCGTCGCGAGCGTTGTCGAGCAGGATCAGCATCCGGCGGCTGGCGAGCAGCGAGCGGTACAGCGCGGCGCGCTGTTCGAGCGAGTCGGGGCTCTCGGTGACGCCGAGAGCGTGCAGGAAGTCGCCGAGGACGACCACCGGGTCCGCGGGCGAGGCGCCGGCTCCGCGCAGGTCGACGTACAGCTGTCCGTCCGGGAACTCGGTGCGGACGCGGTGGGCGACGTGGACCGCGAGGGTGGTCTTCCCGACGCCGCCGATGCCGGCCAGCGAGGTCACCACCACGGCTTGGCCGGTGGCGTTCATCAGCACCGTCGAGAGGTCGCCCACGAGCTTCGATCGACCGCTGAAGTCCGATACATCAGCCGGGAGTTGAGCCGGGGCCGGGGGTGGGGCCGAGCCGTCCTCGCGGGCGGCGGGGAGCGGGAGGGCCGGCAGGGTGAGGGCCGGGTCGGCAGCGAGGATGCGGTTGTGCATCCTGGACAGGCCGGCGCCCGGTTCGACCCCTAGCTCCTCGATCAGCAGCTTGCGGGTGTCGGTGTAGACGCCGAGCGCCTCGGCCTGCCGCCCGCAGCGGTACAGCGCCAGCATCAGCAGCTCGCGCAGCCGCTCGCGCAGCGGGTGCTGTGCCGTCAGGTTGTTGAGCTCGACGACGATCTCGGCGTGCAGACCGATGTCGAGGGCGGCGGCGCACAGCTCCTCGGCGGCGGCCACCTGGCGCTCGGCCAGCCGCAGCCGCTGGGCGTCCGCGTACGGACCGGGGATGCCGGTCAGCGGGCGGCCGCGGAACAGGTCCAGCGCCTGGGCCAGCAGTCGGTGGGTCTCGCGCTTGTCGCCCGAGGCGCGGGCGGCCGCGGCCTCGGCGGAGAGCCGCTCGAAGACCGAGAGGTCGAGGGCTTCGCCCGGGATGCGCAGGGCGTAGCCGTCGGCGACGGAGACCAGCAGCTCGGCAGGGCGGCGCACCTCCCGCTGGGGCTCGATGACGGAGCGCAGCCGGGAGACGTAGGTGCGGAGCGCGGCCACGGCCTGGGTCGGCGGGCGCTCGCCCCAGAGGGCGTCGACCAGGTCCTGGGTGGTGACCGGGCGTCCGGAGTGCAACAGGAGGGCGGTCAGGACGGCCTGCTGCTGGGGGGAGCCGAGGGAGAGGGGCTTGTCGTCGAGCCAGGCCTGGACCGGACCGAGGACTTGGAAGCGCAGCGCAGAGGTCTGCGGCGTCTCCCGAAGCTCCATGAAGTCCCCCGATGGCCTGTCGTGTTGATTCCGTGAAAGGGCGCTCGGCGGTCCGCCGCAGTGGTTCAGCTTAGGCGGACGGCCGACTCTGCCGGACGGCACCGCAAGCCGCACGATGTTTATCGGACATTTAATCAACCCTACGATACTGTCCCCGCGCCCGCGCCACGGAGGTCGGGCGGGACACATTTGATGACCGAAAGGCGGCCACTCAATGGCCAACGACCAGAGCGCTGCCCCGGCGCCGTCGACGCCCGTGAACGGCACGACGACCGAGACTCCGGCCACCGCTGTGGAGGCGGGAAAGGCTGTCGAGGGTGCCGTGACCGCGTCCTCGAACGGGACCGCTTACACCGCACCGACTGACGCCGACAAGACCGCGTTCGAGAACGGCCCCTTCGGTGACGAGGGCGAGTACATAACGGAGCCCACCCCGTCGACCACTGGTGACACGGACAAGCCGCGCGAGCCGCTGAACGTCGTGGGCGGCCACCCGTAAGTCGTTCCGGTTCGGTGCCCCCGTGCCCCCGTCCGGGCGCGGGGGCACTTCTGGTTCTGTGCGCGCCAATTCGTGTGCGGGTCCATCGGGTGGCCGATTCCCACCCTTGATGCACGCATGGTGACCACGGTCATCCGTAACGTGCCCGGCGGCACCCCCGGGGCGTTCCGGAATTCCTGATTCACCGGGGGGATTACCAAGCCCTGAATGCCGTGGTTTGCGTGGATTGATCCGCAATTACCGGGGCTGATCACAATCAGCTGAATCGCGGGGCTCGGCGTCGGTCGTGACGGGTGCGGCGGTCGTGGCGGGCGAGACGTGGTGCGGATCGGCGGTCCATTCGCGGCCGCCGTGCTCGGGGCGCAGGTAGTGCTCGCCGCCGATGGTTCCCATGTAGATGCCGGTGCGTCCGGTCCTCCGGTCGAGGACGAGGTCACCCACTGTCGGCCGGTGGACCTGGGCGTTGCGCTGTCGGGTGCTCACCTCACCGCTCCTTCGCTCTGTCGGCGACTGGCCAGCATCTCTAGAGAAGCTAATATCTCTAGAGATGTCAACGGTCGTATCTCCTTATCAGCGACCGCGGACGCGCCTACGATTTGTCCGAGGGAGAGGGAGCGCGATGACCGGCAGCAGTGGCGACAAACAGCCCAAGTACCAGCGGATCGCCGACTCCCTGAAGGCGGCCATCGACACGGGCCGCTACGGCGCGGGCGACCGGCTGCCCGGCGAGAACGACCTGATGGACGAGTACGGCGTGGCCCGGATGACCGCCCGCCAGGCGCTCGGCGTGCTGCAGAGCGAGGGCATCGCGGAGGCCCGCAGGGGCGCGGGGGTGTTCGTCCGGGACTTCCGGCCGCTGCGCCGGCGGGGCATCCAGCGGCTGGCGCAGGGTCAGTGGGGCTCCGGCCGGTCGATATGGTCCGCGGACATCGACAACCGCAGCCTGGTGGTCGACCAGGTGTCGGTCACCGAACAGGGCGCGCCCGAGCACGTGGCCCGGGTGCTGGGGGTGGAGCCGGGCGTCCCGATGTGCGTGCGGCACCGCCGCTTTGTCCTGGACGGCAAGCCGGTGCTGCTCTCCACCTCGTACCTGCCGGCCGTCCTGGTCGCCGGCACCGCGATCACCCGCGAGGACACCGGCCCCGGCGGGACCTACGCCCGGCTGGCCGAGATCGGCGCCAAGCCCGTGCACTTCCGCGAGGAGGTCCGTTCCCGGATGCCCGCCGCCGAGGAGGCGGCCCGCCTCGGACTCTCCGCCGGCACCCCGGTGATCCTGATCTGCCGCACCGCCTTCGCCGACGAGGGCCAGGTCGTCGAACTCAACGAGATGATCCTGGACGCCGCCTCCTACGTCCTGGAGTACGACTTCGACGCCTAGGGTCGGCTGGGGTGCTTCGACTACTGGTAGTGGTAGCGGGCCTTGAGGATCATCACTTCCTTCTCGTCGGCGCGGTACACCAGCCGGTGCTCGTCGTCGATCCGGCGCGACCAGTAGCCGGCCAGGTCACCCTTCAGCGGTTCGGGCTTCCCGATCCCGTTGAACGGGTCGCGCTGGATCTCGCCGATGAGACGGGTGATCCGTTGGGCCATCTTCCGGTTCGATCCGAGCCAGAAGAGGAAGTCTTCCCAGGCGTCAGGGTCGAATCGGACGCTCCTCACACCTCACCCGCTAGGGCTTCAAGTTCCTCCAAGGTCCTGGTGACTCCGGGGTGGCCGGCCTTGTCTCGGGCGACGGCCTCCATGAGTCGCCGGGCGTTGGCGGGGGAGCGCAGGAGGTAGATCGTCTCCTGCCACGAGTCGTAGTCCTCGGCGGACATGATGACTACGTCCCCGGTCTTGGAGGTGACTCTTATCGGCGCGTGGTCGTCGTTGACCTTCTTGATCAACGGGAAGAACTGGGTGCGTGCTTCGCTTGCGCTCATCGCCATTGACGTGCCTCCGTATCCGTACCGGATCCTGGTACCTGGATGGTACAAGTTTTCCGTACCACCTGCCGAGAAAACCGCCCCGGGCGCGAGGGGCGGCCGGGGCGGTCGGGGGGGCGTGCGGGGGTGTTCCGCCGGGGCGGCTACTCCTTGGAGCGGACCCGCAGGTTGGTGATCAGCGGGCCCTCGGTGGTCTCGCGGAAGAAGTCGTTGCCCTTGTCGTCGACGACGATGAAGGCCGGGAAGTCCTCGACCTCGATGCGCCAGACGGCCTCCATGCCGAGCTCGGCGTACTCCAGCACCTCGACCTTCTTGATGCAGTCCTGGGCGAGGCGGGCGGCCGGGCCGCCGATCGAGCCGAGGTAGAAGCCGCCGTGGGCGGCGCAGGCGTCGGTGACCTGCTTGCTGCGGTTGCCCTTGGCCAGCATGACCATGGAGCCGCCGGCGGCCTGGAACTGGTCGACGTAGGAGTCCATCCGGCCGGCCGTGGTGGGGCCGAAGGAGCCGGAGGCGTAGCCCTCGGGGGTCTTGGCCGGGCCGGCGTAGTAGACCGGGTGGTCCTGGAGGTACTTGGGCATGCCCTCGCCGGCGTCCAGGCGCTCCTTGATCTTGGCGTGGGCGATGTCGCGGGCGACGACCAGCGTGCCGGTGAGCGAGAGCCGGGTCTTGACCGGGTACTTCGACAGCTCGGCGCGGATCGCGGACATCGGCTGGTCGAGGTCGATGCGCACCACGTCGTCGTCGAGGTGCTCGTCGGTGGTGTCCGGCAGGTACTTCGCCGGGTCGGTCTCCAGCTGCTCCAGGAACACGCCCTCGGCGGTGATCTTTCCGAGCGCCTGGCGGTCGGCGGAGCAGGAGACGGCCATCGCGACGGGCAGCGAGGCGCCGTGGCGGGGCAGTCGGACCACCCGGACGTCGTGGCAGAAGTACTTGCCGCCGAACTGGGCGCCGATGCCGATCTTCTGGGTCAGCTCGGTGACCTTGGCCTCCAGCTCCAGGTCGCGGAAGCCGTGGCCGGTCTTGGCGTCGCCGGAGGTCGGCAGGTTGTCCAGGTAGTGCGCGGAGGCGTACTTGGCGGTCTTGAGCGCGAACTCGGCGCTGGTGCCGCCGATCACGATGGCCAGGTGGTACGGCGGGCAGGCGGCGGTGCCGAGGGAGCGGATCTTCTGCTCCAGGAACGAGAGCATGCTGGCCTCGTTCAGGATGGCCTTGGTCTCCTGGTACAGGTACGACTTGTTGGCGGAGCCGCCGCCCTTGGCCATGAACAGGAACTTGTACGCGTCGCCGTCGGTGGCGTACAGCTCGATCTGGGCCGGCAGGTTGTTGCCGGTGTTCTTCTCGTCCCACATGGTCACCGGGGCCATCTGGGAGTAGCGCAGGTTGAGCTTGGTGTAGGCGTCGAACACGCCGCGCGCGATGGCGGACTCGTCGGCGCCGGAGGTCAGCACGTTCTGGCCGCGCTTGCCCATGACGATGGCGGTGCCGGTGTCCTGGCACATCGGGAGGATGCCGCCGGCCGAGATGTTGACGTTCTTCAGCAGGTCGAGCGCGACGAAGCGGTCGTTCGGGCTGGCCTCGGGGTCGTCCAGGATGCGGCGCAGCTGGGCGAGGTGCGCGGGGCGCAGGTAGTGCGAGATGTCGTGCATCGCCTCGGCGGTGAGCAGGCGCAGCGCCTCGGGCTCGACCTGGAGGAAGGTGCGGCCGCCGGCCTCGAAGGTGGAGACACCCTCGGAGGTGATCTTGCGGTACGGGGTCGGGTCAGCGCCCAGGGGGAGCAGGTCGCTGTACTCGAAGTCTGGCGTGGGAGCCATCGGGGCGGTCCTTAGGGGTCCAGTGGTCCGGCTGCGTCGGCGAAGCACCATCCAGGGTAGGACCCGGCCGCGGGACGCATGCGGACAGGTCAGCCTTGCGTGACCGGGCTCACTCGGGCAGCAGTGCGAGCCACTAGGCTTGGCCCGTGAACAACACGTCGGACAACACGCCGGACAACTCGCCGTCGCAGGACGATCCGGGACAGCCGCCGGTGCCGGCGCCCGTCCCCCTGACCAAGCCCGAGCCGAAGCCCGAGCCGAAGCCCGAGTCCGAGCCCGAGCCCGAACCGAAGCCCGAGCCCGAACTCATGCCCCGGCCCGCGCCGGTGGCCGACTCGCGGCCGTCGCACGCCCCGGTGGCGGAGGCGGAGCTGCGGGTCTCGGACGCCGACCGCGAGCGGGTCGCGGAGCTGCTGCGGGACGCCTACGCCGAGGGCCGGCTGGACGGGGAGGAGCACGCCGAGCGGATCGGGGCCGCGTACGCCGCCAAGACCTTCGGCGACCTGGTCCCGCTGACCAGGGATCTGCCCGCGCACCGCGCGGTGTCCTTCGACAAGCCGCCGCTGGACGCCGGGGCGCCCGCCCCCGCACCGGCCCGGCCGCTGCCGCCGGCGCGCCACGAGGCGCCGTCCGTGGTGGCGATCTTCGGCGGTGCGGCCCGCAAGGGCCGCTGGCGGGTGGGCTCGCAGCTGACGGCGTTCACCGCGTTCGGCGGGGTGGAGATCGACCTCACCGACGCCGTGTTCGAGTCCCCGGAGGTGGAGATCACCGTGACGGCGATCTTCGGCGGGGTGGAGATCCGGGTGCCGGAGAATGTGAGCCTGCTCGGTTCCGGGGTCGGCATCTTCGGCGGTTTCGACGTCCGGGAGCAGACCGCGGCGGACCCGTACGCTCCGGTCGTGCGGGTCAAGGGCGTTGCCCTGTTCGGGGGTTGCAACGCGAAGCCGCGCCGGGGCAAGAAGCTCAAGGAGTGGGTGCGCAAGCAACTCGGGACGGAATAGCCCGAATTGACCTGTTGGGCGCCCGGCCGGGGATCAACTCCCGGTCGGGCGCTCGGCGTTGTGCCCGGTGCACTCCGTAGTCGATTGCGTGCAGTGTGCATGAATCGCGGCCGAGCGGGGTAGTTCCTTCCGCACATCGCTTCTTGTACGGCTGTGCGCCGGAGGCGGCCCAGTGGCCGTCCCGGGCGTTGGACAGCGGGGGCTCGCAGCCGGGCAGGGGAGCGAGGTTCCCCCGTGTCCGAGAGCCTCGTCAGGAGTACGGCCGTGCTGCATCCGATCGAGTCCCGCACCACCTCGCCAGTCGCCGCCGCCCAGTTGCTGGAGCGCCGTCCGGCCGTCCGCCCGCAGCCGCAGCCTCCGGGCGGCACGGCGGGTCCGGCCGCGGGTGAGGACAATCCGTGGCACACCGGTGCGGCCTGTCGGCGGGACGAGGTGGGGCTGTTCTTCGCGCCCTCGAAGGAGCCGACGGCGGCCCGGTTGTCGCGCGAGGAGCAGGCCAAGCAGGTGTGCGCCCGCTGCCCGGTGCTGCTGGAGTGCCGTGAGCACGCGCTGGCCCAGCCGGAGCCGTACGGGGTCTGGGGCGGGCTGACGGCGGCCGAGCGGCGGGTGGTGCTGGCCAGGCGCCGGCGCCGGGACGCGGAGCTGCGCGAGGCGACCAGGGTGGCCACGGCCGGGCGTCGGATAGCGGGTTGACGGCGGGCCGAAGACCCCTGGGCAGGCGGGCGAGCGCCCCTGCGGGCGCGAGCGTGACCGACGTGCCGCGCGGCCCCGGCGGAGGGGGATTCCGCCGGGGCCGCGCGTCTGGGCGTCCGTGTTCGGGTCCGGGTCAGTTGGCCCGGTCGAAGTCGATCGCGCTGTAGGCCCGCAGCTTCGACAGCTTGTGGACCGAGTTGATCTCGCGGATGGTGCCGCTCCTGGAGCGCATCACCAGCGAGCTGGTGGTGGCGGTCTCCGAGCGGTAGTGCACGCCGCGGAGCAGCTCGCCGTCGGTGATGCCGGTGGCGACGAAGAACACGTTCTCGCCGCTGACCAGGTCGTTGGTGGTGAGCACCCGGTCCAGGTCGTGCCCGGCGTCGAGGGCCTTCTGCCGCTCGGCCTCGTCCTTGGGCCACAGCCGGCCCTGGATGACGCCGCCCATGCACTTCATCGCGCAGGCCGCGATGATGCCCTCGGGGGTGCCGCCGACGCCCAGCAGCAGGTCCACGCCGGTGCCCTCGCGGGCGGTCATGATGGCGCCGGCCACGTCGCCGTCGGTGATGAACTTGATCCGGGCGCCCGCCTCGCGGATCTCCCGGACCAGGCTGTCGTGGCGCGGACGGTCGAGCACCATCACGGTGACGTCCTCGACGGCGCTGCCCTTGGCCTTGGCGACCCGGCGGATGTTGACGGCCGCCGGGGCGGTGATGTCGACGTAGTCGGCGGCCTCGGGGCCGCAGACCAGCTTGTCCATGTAGAACACGGCGCTGGGGTCGAACATGGTGCCGCGGTCGGCGACGGCCAGTACGGCGACGGCGTTGGCCATGCCCTTGGCGGTCAGCGTGGTGCCGTCCACCGGGTCGACCGCGACGTCGCACTCGGCGCCGGTGCCGTCGCCGACCCGCTCGCCGTTGTAGAGCATCGGGGCTTCGTCCTTCTCGCCCTCGCCGATGACGACGACGCCGTTCATCGAGACGGTCGAGACGAGGGTGCGCATGGCCTTGACGGCGGCGCCGTCGGCCCCGTTCTTGTCGCCACGGCCGACCCACCGGCCGGCGGCCATCGCGGCCGCCTCGGTGACCCGGACGAGCTCGAGCGCGAGGTTCCGGTCCGGAGCCTCGGGCGCGACCTCCAGGGCACTGGGAAGGTGGTGCGGGTACTGCGTGGTCATCGTCGTTACCTCTCTGTACGCGACGGCCAGTGAGCGCCCGACTACTGCCAGGTCGAACGCCGTGGTGAGGGTGATGCGATCGTATCTGCCCATGAGATGACTGTCTGTGGCGCGGGTCGCCATCCCGGTGCGATAACCGCCGGTTCGCCCTGCTTCACCCGTACGTGCACACCCCGGGTGGCCTGGCCGGAATGTGGATGAGTCACCATGAGGGGGTGGCTGCAGAGAGCAAGGGCATGAGGGGTCGGCAGACCGTACGGGACATGGTCCTGTCGATGCTGGCGGTCGGATTCGTCGTCTGGATCGGTTACCTGTTCCTCCCGCACGACGCGAACAGCGATCCGGTGCACGTGGTCGCGTACAAGGTGGAGGCGGCCTCGGCGAAGCGCGCCGCGCCGTATCCGCTGCTGGCCCCGGAGGGGCTGTCCGACAAGTGGCGGGCCACCTCGGTCAGCTACACGCCGGCGGACATCAACAACGGCAAGGGCAACGCCTGGCACCTGGGCTTCGTGACGCCCTCCGGCCAGTACGCGGCGGTCGAGCAGGCCGACGTCCCGCGCGAGAAGCTGCTCGCCGACAAGGTCGCGGGCGCCCAGCCGGACGGCACCTCGGACACCGCCGGGCGGACCTGGGACCGGGTGCAGGGCGAGAAGGCCCGCGCGCTGACCGTCCAGACCGGTTCGGCGACCACCATGATCACCGGCACCGCCTCCTACGAGGAGATGGCCGAGCTGGCCCAGGCGCTCAGGTAGCGCCGGGGCCCTCGGGGGCGCAGGGGCACGCGGAAGGGCCCGCACCGGACGAACCGGTGCGGGCCCTTCGCCGTCGCGGGGCGCGATCAGACCGTGGTGACGACCTGGTCGTACTCCAGGCGCGGGGAGCGCGGGAACCAGGCGTCGTCGCCCGGCTTGCCGATGTTGACCACGGCCAGCACCGAGTGCTCGCCGTCGCCGAAGAACTCCTTGTTGATGCCCTCGGCGTCGAAGCCGGTCATCGGGCCGGCGGCCAGGCCGGCGGCGCGCACGCCGATGATGAAGTAGGCGGCCTGGAGGGCGCCGTTCAGCTTGGCGGAGTGCTCACGGACGGCGCGCTCCGAGAAGAACACGTCCTTGGCCTGCGGGAAGTGCGGGAACTGGGTCGGCAGCTCCTCGTGGAACTCGTTGTCCACGGCCAGGACGGCGACCAGCGGGGCGGCGGCGGTCTTGGCCTTGTTGCCGTCCGCCAGGTGCTGGACGAGGCGCTCGCGGCCCTCGGCGGAGCGGACCAGGACGACGCGCAGCGGCTGCTGGTTGAAGGCGGTCGGGCCGTACTTGACCAGGTCGTAGATGGCCTGGACCTGCTCCTCGGTGACCGGCTCGTCGGTGAAGGTGTTCGCGGTGCGGGCCTCGCGGAACAGCAGGTCCTGAGCGGCGGCGTCGAGTACCAGGGCGTCGGTGGTCATGCTTCTGCACCTCATGCGGGAGGGGGGTTCGTCGGTCTGACCGGCGCGGCCGATCACTCCGTCCAACATAGGTGAAGATTCAACGATTCCCCAAGCCATTGTGAGCTGCCCCACATCGGCCCGCGGTCGCCGTGCGCACCGCCCGCCCGGAAGGCCGCTCCCCGCCCCGAGGGTCACTCCCCGCCCGGGCCCGCGTCCTCCTCGGCGGCCAGCGCGGCGTCCAGTCGGGCCCGGGCGCCGTCCAGCCAGCGCTGGCAGACCTTCGCCAGCTGCTCGCCACGCTCCCACAGCGCGAGCGACTCCTCAAGGGAGGTGCCGCCGTTCTCCAGCTGCCGGACCACGTCCAGCAACGCGTCCCGGGCGTGCTCGTAGCCCAGCGCGTCGTCCGGGGTCGGCGCCGCCGCGTCCTGCTGCTCCTGCTGCTCTGCCATGCGTGCCAGCGTAGGGGCTGGCGCCGACAGGGGCGGGTTCCACGGGCCGAAATCGGGGTGCGGCCGACCGGCCCCGGCGCTAGCCTCCGCCGCATGATCAAGGTCCGACCCGCCACCCCCGACGACGCGCCCGAGCTGGTCCGGCTGCGCAACCTGATGCTCGAGGCGATGCCCGCCATGGCCGCGGCGGCCGGCCCCGGCCCCTGGCAGGCCACCGCCGAGCGGCTGCTGCGCGAGCGCCTGGCCGTCCCGGCCGAGCAGCTGACCATGCCCGTGTTCGTGGTCGACGCCCCGGACCGGCCCGGCCGGCTCGCCGCCTGCGCCGTCGGCACCCTGGAACACCGACTGCCCGGGCCCGGCAACCCGGACGGCCTGTTCGGCTCCGTCTTCAACATCTGCACCGACCCCGACCAGCGGCGGCGCGGCTACGCCCGGGCCTGCACCGAGGCGCTGCTGGACTGGTTCGACGGCCGCCGGGTCGGCCGGATCGACCTGCACGCCAGCAGCGGCGGCGAGGCGCTCTACCGCAGCCTGGGCTTCGGCGAGCACTCGATCGCGCTGTCCCGGCAGCGCTCCTACTGAGAGCCGGCCGCCGGGGTCCCGCCGGCCGGGGTCCTCCTACCGAGCTTCCGTCGGCCGGGGGTCCTCCTACCGACCTTTCGTCGGCCGGGGGTGCGCCGCCTCCGGGGCCACCGTGACGTCGAAGCCGCCGCCCGCCACCCGGGCGTGCAGCCCCTCCCCGGCCGCGAGCCCCGCCGGGTCCGTCACCACCGTGCCGTCGGCCCGCTGCAGCACCGCGTAGCCGCGCTCCAGGGTGGCTGCCGGGGAGAGCGCGACCACCCGGGCCAGCGTGTGCCCGAGGTCGCTCTGGGCGTGGTCCAGCCGGTGCCGCAGGGTGCGCCGGGACCGCTCCAGCAGGCCCTCCACCTCCTGCCCGCGCCCGTCCAGCATCCGGTGCGGGGCGGCCAGTGCCGGGCGGCTGCGCAGCCCGTCCAGCCCGTGCTGCTCGCGCTCGACCCGGGCCTGTACGTGCCGGCGGGCCCGGTCGCGCAGCTGGCGGACCTTGGCCAGCTCCTCGCCGACGTCCGGAACCACCCGTTTGGCGGCATCGGTCGGGGTGGAGGCGCGCAGGTCGGCGACGAAGTCCAGCAGCGGCTGGTCCGGCTCGTGCCCGATCGCGCTGACCACCGGCGTCCGGGCGGCCGCGACCAGCCGCACCAGCCCTTCGTCCGAGAACGGCAGCAGGTCCTCCACGCTGCCGCCGCCCCGGGCCACGATGATCACGTCCACCTCGGGGTGCTCGTCCAGCTCCCGCACCGCCGCGCTCACCCGCTCCACCGCGCTGACCCCCTGCACCGGGACGTTGCGCACCTCGAAGCGGACGGCCGGCCAGCGCCGCCGGGCGTTCTCCAGCACGTCCCGCTCGGCCGCCGAGCCGCGCCCGGTGACCAGCCCGACGCACTGCGGCAGGAACGGCAGCCGCCGCTTGCGGTCGGCCGCGAACAGGCCCTCCCCGGCGAGCCGCCGCTTCAGCTGCTCCAGCCGGGCCAGCAGCTCGCCCAGGCCCACCGGCCGGATCTCCGAGGCCCGCAGCGACAGCTGCCCGCGGGCCGCGTACCACTCCGGCTTGGCGTGCACGACGACCCGTGAGCCCTCCTGCACCACGTCCGCGACCTGCTCGAACACCGAGCGGAAGCAGGTCACCGTGAGCGAGACGTCGGCCTGCGGGTCGCGCAGGGTCAGGAACACCACGCCCGCGCCGGGGCGGCGGCTGAGCTGGGTGATCTGCCCCTCGACCCACACTGCGCCGAGCCGGTCGATCCAGCCGCCGATCAGCGCGGAGACCTTGCCGACCGGGAGCGGGGCTTCGGGGGAGCTGGTGTTGGCCATGCGTACGAGGCTAGCGGCGCCCGCCGACACCGTCCGCCGTACTGCCCTGCACGCCGAGCACCACCAGGCCGGCCGCCAGCCAGACCAGCCCGACCAGCTGCGCCGTGGTCGAGGCCTCGTAGACCACGGCGCCGATCACCGCGATCCCCAGCAGTGGGACGACCAGGTGCCGCAGCCGGTCCGGCGAGCCGTGCCGGACGGTGTACCAGCCGATCACCGAGGCGTGCAGCAGCGCGAAGGCGGTCAGCGCGCCCACGTTCACCACCGAGGTGAGCTGGTCCAGCCCGTCGTCCCGCTCGGCCGCCCAGACCGCCGCCGCCATGGTGACCACCGCGGCCGCCAGCAGCGCCCGGCGCGGCACCGCGCTGCCCCGGTCGACCGAGCCGAGCAGGCGCGGCAGCCGCCCGTCCCGGGCCATCGCGAAGACCAGCCGCCCGGCCGCCGCCTGGCCGGCGAGTGCGGCGAAGGCCGCGCCGATCGCCTTGCTGCTCGCCACCAGCACGTGCAGCCAGTGGCCGATGCCGCCCTCCACGGTGTCGTAGAAGGCGGAGCCCTGGGCGGCCGGGTGGGCGGCCAGCTGCTGCGGGGTGGTGGGCTCCAGCACCGCGGCCAAGTAGGTCTGGGCGACGAACAGCAGTCCGGCCAGCGCCAGGCACCACAGCACCGCCCGGGCCACCGCGGCCGAGGCGCCGACCGCCTCCTCGACGAAGGTCGCGATCGCGTCGAAGCCCAGGTAGGAGAGCACCGCGACGGACACCGCCGAGACCACCGCGGTGAGCGAGAAGGCCCCGACGGCGGTGAACGGGGTGTCCCAGCCGCGCCGCGCGCCGTCCCGTACCAGCACCACCACGGCCGCGACCACGAACGCCGCCAGCACGGCGACCTCCAGCGCGAGCACCGCGAAGCCGACCGCGGCCGCCGTCCGGACCCCGACCAGGTTGAGCGCGGTGGTCACCAGCACGGCGACCGCCGTCCACAGCCAGCGCGGGACCCCCGGCACCAGCGAGTGCAGCGCGATCCCGGAGAACAGGTAGGCCACCGCGGGGATCAGCAGGTAGTCCAGCATCGCCATCCACCCGGCGACGAACCCCGGCCCCTCGCCCAGCCCGGCCCGTGCGTAGGCGTACACCGAACCGGTCTGCGGCACCGCGCGCACCATCTGGGCGTACGAGAGGGCGGTGAAGCCCATCGCGACCGTCGCCGCCAGGTAGACGGCGGCCACCGCGCCGTGGCTCCTGGCGTCCAGCACACCGAACACGCCGACCGGGGCCATCGGGGCGATGAACAGCAGTCCGTAGACCATCAGATCGCGGACGCCCAGGGTGCGGCGCAGGCCGCCCGACGTCGGCTGCTCACTCACAGCGCTCATGGAGACCACAGTTGGGCAATCCTCGACCGTTTGCGACCGGAAAGGGCCCGGGGGCGGCGTGGTCCCGCGCCCGGCGCGGTGGGGCTCCCGGCCGCCCGTACGATGGAGCCATGTCCAACACCGCGCCGCGCCGTGTCCTGCTCGCCGCCCCCCGGGGCTACTGCGCGGGTGTCGACCGCGCCGTGATCGCCGTGGAGAAGGCCCTGGAGCAGTACGGGGCACCCATCTACGTCCGCAAGCAGATCGTCCACAACAAGTACGTGGTGCAGACCCTGGAGAAGAAGGGCGCGATCTTCGTCGACGAGACGGAGGAGGTGCCCGAGGGCTCGATCGTGGTGTTCTCCGCGCACGGCGTCGCCCCGTCGGTCCACGACGAGGCCCGGGCCGGCAAGCTCGCCACCGTCGACGCCACCTGCCCGCTGGTCACCAAGGTGCACAAGGAGGCCGTGCGCTTCGCCGACGAGGGCTACGACATCCTGCTGGTGGGCCACGAGGGCCACGAGGAGGTCATCGGCACCATGGGCGAGGCCCCGGACCGGATCCACCTGGTGGACGGCGCCGAGGACGTCGCCAACGTGCAGGTACGGGACGAGTCCAAGATCGTCTGGCTGTCCCAGACCACGCTCTCGGTGGACGAGACCATGGCCACCGTCGGCGAGCTGAAGAAGCGCTTCCCGGCGCTGGTCAGCCCGCCCAGCGACGACATCTGCTACGCGACCCAGAACCGCCAGGTCGCGGTCAAGCAGCTGGCCCCGGAGACCGACCTGCTGATCGTGGTCGGTTCCAAGAACTCCTCCAACTCGGTCCGGCTGGTCGAGGTCGGCCTGGAGTACGGCGCCAAGGCCGCCCACCTGGTCGACTTCGCCGAGGAGATCCAGGAGTCCTGGCTGGCGGGCGTCACCACGGTCGGCCTGACCAGCGGCGCCTCGGTGCCGGAGATCCTGGTCGACGGCGTGCTGGAGTTCCTGGCCGCGCGCGGTTACGACACGGTGGAGACGGTCAAGACCGCCGAGGAGCACCTGACCTTCTCGCTGCCCAAGGAGCTGCGCCGCGACCTGCGCGCCGAGGCCGCCGGCAAGCTCTAGGCCTTCCGTGACGGACCCGGTGCCCGCAGTGGGCACCGGGTCCGTCGCTTTCCGGCACCGCCCGTTGCTGTGCGCCCCCGCCCGCGCTCTCGTAGCTTTGTGCACAGGCTGCGTTTCATGCACAGGCTGTGGACGAGCCGGTCCGCGGCCGGACGGCGGAGGGTGGAGCGATGACGGCGGTATTCGGCGTGGACATCGGCGGTTCGGGCATCAAGGGCGCCCCGGTCGACCTCGCCCGGGGCGCACTCGCCCAGGAGCGCCACAAGGTGCTCACCCCGCAGCCGTCCGCGCCCGAGGCCGTGGTCGCGGCCGTCCGCGAGGTGGTCCGCCACTTCGACCACCAGGGGCCGGTCGGGCTGACCTTCCCCGGCGTGGTGGTCGGCGGCCGCACCCTGACCGCGGCCAACGTGGACAAGGGCTGGATCGGCCTGGACGCCGAGGGCCTGTTCCGCGACGCGCTGGGCATGCCCGCGACCGTCCTCAACGACGCCGACGCCGCCGGTCTCGCCGAGACCGCGCACGGCGCCGGCCGGGGCGAGTCGGGCGTGGTCCTGGTGCTCACCTTCGGCACCGGCATCGGCAGCGCGCTCTTCGTCGACGGCACGCTGGTGCCCAACACCGAGCTGGGCCACCTGGAGCTGCGCGGCAAGGACGCCGAGCGCCGGGCCTCCTCGGCGGCCAAGGAGCGGCACGGGCTGGACTGGGAGCAGTGGGCCGGGCGGGTCGACGAGTACCTGGACCTGGTCGAGATGCTCTTCTCCCCGCAGCTGATCGTGATCGGCGGCGGGGTGAGCCGCAAGCACGAGAAGTTCCTGCCGCTGCTGAAGGAGCGCCGGGCGCGGGTGGTGCCGGCGGAGCTGCGCAATGACGCGGGCATCGTCGGGGCCGCCATGGCGGCGGCCCGGGCGGCGGGCTGAGGGCCCGCGCGCCGGGCCCTCAGCGGGAGCGCTGGATCCGGCGCTGGGCGATGAAGCGGGCGAGCACGATCAGCGCGGCCAGCCCGGTGCCGGAGAACAGCCAGCCGGCCCGCAGCGCCAGCCCGGTCGCCAGCGCCACCACCTGGGCGGTCACGCCCGAGGAGCTGACCGGGGCGAGCGCCAGCAGCGCCACGGCGAAGGCGATCGGCCCGCTGATCGGGGCGGCCAGCAGGTCGACGTAGCGGACCCGGACGGCCAGCTGGAAGCAGACCACCAGGTAGCCGAGGCCGAACAGCCAGCCGAGGTCGTCGAAGAGCAGCCGGTCCAGGCCGGCCACCGCGAGCGTGGCCAGCACGGCGAGCACGCCGGTGCCGATCGCGGTCAGCCGGGTCGGCCGGCCGGTCCGGCGCCGTCCGTACACCCGCAGCCGGCGCTGCGGGGACGGGCGTGCGGCGGGCCGGTCGGCCACCGGGCGTAGCCGGGACCGGGGAGCCGAAGGGGCTCCGGCGCTCTCGGGCGCCCGGCCGGGACCGGGGACGGCGGCCGGGGCCGCGCCGGTCGGCGTACGGCGTCTGGGCCCGGGCGGCTGGGTACGGATGCTCTGCTCCACCCGCCCAACGTACGGTCCGATCATCGCCACACTGTGTAATGGACCGTTCAGGTCTTGTCCCGTGTCCCCGGATGGCGTACTCCTGGGATCGTCACTCAAGGGGCTGACCTGCTCGGCCGAGTCGACGCACCACGATCATCCGATGACCGCATGGGGGAGCGTATGACCGCCGGCTTCACCTTCGAACGCCTCGACCACGTCCAGCTCGACATCCCGGCCGGCGCCGAGGACGAGTGCCGCGCCTTCTGGTCCGGTGTGCTCGGCATGACCGAGCTCCCGAAGCCGCCGGTGCTGGCGGCGCGCGGCGGCTGCTGGTTCCGGGGTGGCGGGGTCGAGGTGCACCTCGGCGTCACCCCGGACTTCCGACCGGCCCGCAAGGGACACCCCGGCATCCTGGTGACCTCGCTGGACGCCCTGGCCGAGCGCCTCACCGCACACGGCCACGAGGTCACCTGGGACGACCACCACCCCGGCCACCGCCGCTTCTTCTCCGCCGACAAGCTGGGCAACCGGCTGGAGTTCCTGGAGCCGCTCCCGGCCGCGACCGAGGAGTGAGCCGACGCGGGCGCTGCCCGTAGACTTGGGGGTCGGCCCGTACGGTGCCGACCCAACTCCTCCAAGCCCACGGGACTGCGCTTCATGTCGCTCACGATCGGAATCGTCGGCCTGCCGAACGTCGGCAAGTCGACCCTGTTCAACGCCCTGACCAAGAACGACGTGCTGGCGGCCAACTACCCGTTCGCCACCATCGAGCCGAACGTCGGCGTCGTCGGCGTCCCGGACGCGCGGCTGGCCAAGCTCGCCGAGATCTTCGGCTCCCAGCGCATCCTCCCGGCCACCGTCGACTTCGTCGACATCGCCGGCATCGTGCGCGGCGCCAGCGAGGGCGAGGGCCTGGGCAACAAGTTCCTCGCCAACATCCGCGAGTCGGACGCGATCTGCCAGGTCGTGCGCGCCTTCACCGACCCGGACGTGGTGCACGTGGACGGCAAGGTGTCGCCCAAGGACGACATCGAGACCATCCACACCGAGCTGATCCTGGCCGACCTCCAGACCATCGAGAAGGTCCTGCCGCGACTCCAGAAGGAGGCGCGCCTCAAGAAGGACACCGCCCCCGTGCTGGCCGCCGCCGAGGCCGCCCAGGCGATCCTGGAGACCGGCAAGACCCTCTTCGAGGCCGGCTTCGACACCGCCCCGATCCGCGAGCTGCACCTGCTGACCGCCAAGCCCTTCCTCTACGTCTTCAACGTGGACGAGGACGAGCTGGCCGACGAGGACTTCAAGGACGTGCAGCGCGCGCTGGTCGCCCCGGCCGAGGCGATCTTCCTCAACGCCAAGATCGAGTCCGAGCTGATCGAGCTCGACGACGACGAGGCCCTCGAACTCCTCCAGTCGATGGGCCAGGAGGAGCCCGGCCTCGCCACCCTCGCCCGGGTCGGCTTCGACACCCTCGGCCTGCAGACCTACCTCACGGCAGGCCCGAAGGAGACCCGCGCCTGGACCATCAAGAAGGGCGCCACCGCCCCCGAGGCCGCCGGAGTCATCCACACCGACTTCCAGAAGGGCTTCATCAAGGCCGAGGTGATCTCCTTCGACGACCTGGTCGAGACCGGCTCCATCGCCGAGGCCCGCTCCAAGGGCAAGGCCCGCATCGAGGGCAAGGAGTACATCATGCAGGACGGCGACGTGGTGGAGTTCCGCTTCAACGTGTGACCGTCGCCTTACCGCGCGCTAGGTGATGCGTCAAGCATGCAGGTCGGAAGGGGTTGGCTCCTATGGGAGTCGACCCCTTCGTCATCACGGTGCTGGACGGGTGCTGGATATCCTGACGCTGGATCAGGCGGTATCAGGCGCCGTAAACGGTGGAGCGATGCCCGACGTGCACGACCCACACCACCAGTTCCCCGTTGTCGATCGTGTAGACGACTCGGTGGTCGCCGACTCGCAGGCGCCGGCGTTCGGGCTGCGACACGAGCGCGGAGGTGTTGAAGCCGAGGGGATCGCTCTCCAAGTCGGTCAGCTTGGCCAGGATGCGCAGTGCAATGTCGCGGGGGACCTTCCGAAGCTCGGCCTGAGCCTCGGGTCGGAATACGGTTCGGTATTCACTCACTGCGGGCCAGGGTCTCCCTCATGATGTCCTCGATCGGGATGCCGGGGGCCGGGTTCGCCATTCGTTCGTCGATGATCCGGTTGATCTCGCGCTCTTCCCATTCCTGGTACTTGCGCAGTACCTCGATGGAGACGACGGCGGCGACCTCCTTGCCTCGGCGTGTGATCACCGTAGGCACATCGTCCCGATCGGCTCGCTCCACGACCTCGGCCAGGTGTGCGCGGACATCCCGGATGGACTCTATGGGCAGGGACTGCGTCATGCGCTCGAGCGTACCGAGTGTTCCATGTGTACACAACGCTCCGCGCCATGGAGGCGTGACCGCGGTCGCATGTGCTGGATGTGCCGGATGGGGCCGCATCGTGCTGGATGGGTGCTGGATGACCACTTCCGGGACCAGGTTTCCGCAGGTCACAGCCCTGCACTGAAAGTTCCGCTCCAACGTGTGAGCCGGTCGGAACCGAATGCCACCTGATGTGGCAAGTGTGCAGGTCGAAGAGGGTCGGACTCCATGGAGTCCGACCCTCTCCATCGGCAAGCCCGAGCCGCTGAAGTACCACCTGCCCGGGGTCTGGTCGCGGCGGATCGATGACGAGCATCGTCTCGTCTATCTGGTCACCGACCGGGAAATCATCATCCTGGCGGCCCGCTACCACTACTGATCCCCGGTCCTGGCGTGCTGCCACCGTGCTGACTCCGTGCTGACTTGGGCCCTCAGGGTCGGTATTTCCGCAGGCCGGTCGCAGCGTTGTGGTGGAAGTTCCGCTTCGACGTGTGACCGCGCGGTGCAACTCCCGTGCGCGGGGCCGGACTTCCAGGGGGAGTCCGGCCCTGTCGGCGTTGCCGGTCAGGCTTGGACGGTGACGGTGAGGGTGCCGTCCGGGGCGGGGGTGACGGTGACGGCGGTGAGCGCGGGGGCGAGGGCGTCCGGGTGGTGGGCGGCGGCGCGGGGGCCGACGCCGATGACGCGCATGCCGGCGGCCCGGGCGGCGGCGATGCCGGCGCCGGAGTCCTCGAAGGCGAGGCAGTCGGCGGGGGCGAAGCCGAGGGCGGCGGCGCCCTTGAGGAAGCCCTCGGGGTCGGGCTTGCTGGCGCCGACGGACTCGGCGGTGACCAGGACGGGCGGCATCGGCAGGCCGGCGGCGTCCATCCGGACCCGGGCGAGCGGGAGGTCGGCGGAGGTGACCAGGGCGTGCGGCAGGTCGGTCAGCGAGGCGAGGAAGGCGTCGGCGCCGGGGACCTGGACGACGCCCTCGGTGTCGGCGCGCTCCTCGGCGAGCATCTGCTCGTTCTCGGCGAGGTTGACCTCGACCGGGCGGTCCGGCAGCAGTGCGGCCATGGTCGCGTGGCCCTGGCGGCCGTGGACGACGGTGAGCGCCGCGACGGGGTCGAGGCCGTGCCGCACGGCCCAGCGGGTCCAGCAGCGCTCGACCACGGCGTCGGAGTCGACCAGGGTGCCGTCCATGTCGAGGAGGAGGGCGCGGGTGGTGAACCGGACGGGGGCGGCGGTCATGGGGTGGCTCCTGGATGCGGGGGGAGAAGGCGAGCTCTTTGTTTCTGAATGATACAAAAGATCACGGGAGCAGGTGGGCGTTGACCGCCCGGGCCTCCTCGGCCAGCTCCGGCAGCTCCACCACCTCGACCCCGGCCGCCTCCAACAGGGCCGTGCCCTGGCAGTCGGTGACGAAGAGGTCCGGCTCCCGCCAGGCGACCACCACCCGGGGCACACCCGCCGCGATCAGCAGCCGGGCGCACGGCACCGGCCGCGAGGCGCGCTGCCCGCAGGGCTCCAGGCTGCTGTAGACGGTCGCCCCGCGCAGCCGGGGGTCGCCCGCCGGGAGCTTGGCCAGGGCCGCCTCCTCGGCGTGGTCGTGCGCGTCCGTCTCCCGACTGAAGCCCTCCGCGAGCACCGCGCCGTCGGCGCCGACGACCACCGCCCCGACCGAGAAGGCCGTCGCGGAGGGCGGGCAGCGGCGGGAGAGTTCGACGGCCCGGCGCAGGTGGTCGAGGTCGGTGGCGGCGGGGTGGGTCACGGCGCGGGCTCCTTCGGGGCGTACCTGAGCAGGACGACGTCGCCCACCGTACGTGCCTCCAGCAGGCGCATCCGCCGGGTCGGGCCGCCGGGGAAGGCGGCCGGGCCGACGAAGCGCGGCGCCCCGGGCTGGCCGACCAGCAACGGGGCGACGGCCAGCTGGAGTTCGTCCGCCAGGCCCTGGGCGAGGAACTGGGTGTGCACCCCGCTGCCGCCCTCGACCATCAGTCGGCGCACCCCGCGCGCGCCCAGGTCGTCCAGCACCGCGCCGAGGTCGACCGAGTCGCCGAGCGCGACCACCTCGGCCAGTCCGTCGAGCCGGGGCCGCAGCACCGCCGCCCCGGCCGCCGTGGTGTAGGCGAGCTTCGCGCCGCCGGTGTGCCAGAACCGCAGGTCGGCGGCGAGGGCGCCGCTCGCGCTGAGCGTCACCTTCAGCGGGTGCTCCGGCCGGCCGGCCGCCGCCCGGGCGGCCCGTCGCGCGGGGTCGTTGACCAGCAGGCGCGGGTTGTCGGCGCGCAGGGTGTTGCCGCCGACCAGGATCGCGTCGGCCGCCGCCCGCTCCTGGTCGACCCGGTCGAAGTCGGCGGGGTTGGAGAGCAGCAGGCGGTCGGGGGAGGCGTCGTCGAGGTGGCCGTCGAGCGAGACGGCGGCGCTCAGCAGGACGAAGGGGCGCTGGCCGGGGCCGGGCATGGGCGGGACCGTTCTGTCGGGGCCGGTCGGTCAGGGCCGGTCGGTCGGGCCGTCCGGTCCGGGCTTCCGGCCGGGGCGCCTCCACGGTACGGCGGCGGGGTGTCGCCGTACCGCCCGATGGTCGCCATGTGAGACGGTTCTGCTCGACATGCGGGATGAAGCGTAGCGTCGGGGTGTCGCGGAAACGGAACACCGACCACGCCCCAGGGGGACCTCATGCCCGGAACGCCCGGACCGCAGCCTGCCGCCGCCTACACCCACGGCCACCAGGAGGCCGTGCTGCGCTCGCACCGCTCCCGGACCGCCGCCGACTCGGCCGGCTACCTGCTGGACCGGCTGCGGCCCGGCCAGGCCCTGCTGGACGTGGGCTGCGGCCCCGGCACGATCACCGCCGACCTGGCCGAACTGGTCGGCCCCGGCGGGCGGGTGGTGGCCGTGGACGCCTCCGCCGAGGTGCTGGAGCAGGCCGCCGGGTACGTGGCCGGGCGGGGCCTGTCCAACGTGGTGTTCGAACTCGCCGACGTGCACCGACTGCCGTACCGGGACGGCGAGTTCGACGTGGTGCACGCCCATCAGGTGCTGCAGCACCTGGCCGATCCGGTGGCCGCGCTGCGCGAGATGCGCCGGGTGACGGCGCCCGGCGGGCTGGTCGCCGCCCGGGACGTCGACTACGCCTCGATGACCTGGTTCCCGGCGGCGCCCGCGCTGGACCGCTGGCTGGAGCTGTACCGGCGGACCGCCCGCGCCAACGGCGGCGAACCGGACGCCGGGCGGCGGCTGCTGTCCTGGGCCCGTGCGGCCGGCCTCACCGACGTCACCGCGAGCACCGGCACCTGGACGTACGCGACGCCCGAGCGGCGCGAGTGGTGGGCCGGGATGTGGGCGGACCGGGTGACCGGTACGGCCTTCGGCCGGACGGCGGTGGAACGGGGCTTCGCGGACCCCGCCGAGCTGGCGCGGATCGCGGCCGGCTGGCGGGAGTGGAGCGCCGCCGAGGACGGCTGGTTCTCGATGATCCACGGCGAGATCCTGGCCCGGGTCGGCGCGGAGCAGCCGGGGCGGTGACGGCCGGGCGGGCGTTCGGAAAGATCGGGTAAAGTCGCGCGACCGTTCACCTCGGGCCAGTCCGGCCCGGGTGGCGGTGTCGTAAGCCGAAACGCCGAGTCGAGGCCCGCCCGGCGGGCCGGGGGAGTCCACGTGTCCGAGCCTGAGTCCGCGCCGCCCGCCGCTCCGGGGCCGGACCCGCGGGCGGACTTCCGCAAGGAACCGGGGAAGGACGCGGCGAAGGAACCGGAGGGGGAACCCGGGGCCGACGGCGCGGAGCCGACGGGCCCGGCGGCCGCCGACCCCTGGGCCCCGCCGGCCGACCGGCCGACCCGAGCGGCCCCGGCCGCCGCCCCGCAGGCCCCGCCCCAGCCGCCGCCCCCGCCGCTGCCCGCCGGCGGCTGGGCCTCCGTGCCGCCCTCCGCCGAGTCCGGCCTCCGGCCCGGCCACCCCCACCCGTACCCGCACCCGGGCCCGAGCCCGCACGGAAGCCCGCACCCCTACCCGCCGTACCTCATCAACCCGTACGACCCCCGGCCCGAGCCGCGCACCAACGGCTTCGCCGTCGGCTCCCTGGCGACCGCCCTGAGCCTGCTCTCGCCGGTGGCCCTGGTGCTCGGGATCCTCGCCCTGGTCCAGATCAAGCGCCGCGGTCAGCGCGGCCACGGCATGGCGGTGGCCGGTGTGGTGCTCGGGGCGGTGGGCACCCTGCTGCTGTCGCTCGCCCTGGGTGCGGGGGACTTCGGCTCCGCCCGGGACGGGCGTGGCGACCGGTACGCCCAGAAGCCGCCCGCCGGCTCGGTCCGCTGGTCCGCGCTCAAGGCCGGGGACTGCTACGTGTCCTCCGGGACGAGCGGGAAGCCCGACGAGAACGGCGACGAGACGGTCTACTGGGTGCGCCGGGTGGCCTGCGCGGAGCGGCACAACGGCGAGGTGGCCGGCACCGCGAAGGTCCCGGACAGCGGCGGCGCCTACCCGGGCGCGACGGTCGTGCGCGAGCGGGCCGCCACCCTGTGCCGCACGGTGCTCGACGACTACGCGCTGGACCAGTGGGCCGTCCCGGACGGCATGGACGACGTCTACCTCTACCCGAGCGCGGGCAACTGGGCGGTCGGCGAACGGTACGTCACCTGCGCCTTCGAGGACCCGGACGACCAGCACCTGGGGACGGTCCGCACCGACCGCCGCAGCCTGACCTCGGTCCAGCTGGCCTACCTGGAGGCCGTCCGGGGCTTCAACGCGGCCTACCTGGACACCCCGAAGCAGGACGTGGCGGTCGCCGAGGCCGAGTACCGGTCCTGGGCCCGCCGGATGGCCACCGCCTCCCGGGCCGAGGCCGCCGCGCTGCGCAGGCCGACGGCCGAGTGGCCGACCGACATCCAGTCGAAGGTCGACAAGCTGGCCCAGACCCAGACCCAGGCGGCCACCGCCTGGGACGCCGCGGCCTCCGGCGACGACGTGGCGGGCGACCTGCGCCGGGCCCGGGCGCTGGTCGCCAGGACGGTGCCGATCAGTGTGGACATCCGGCGCTCGCTCGGCCTGTCCACCGGCGAGCAGGTGCCCGACCTCCGGGCCTGAGCCGGCCGCCCGGGCCGGGCGGCCGGCTCAGGCCCGGGCACCGGGTTACCCGGCGTTAACCGCGTCCGTACCTGCCGGTAGCGCGCGGGCCGTAGGGTCGCCCCCGTGCCCCGGCCCGACCCCCACGCCGGCCGGGGCACGCATCGGGGGGCCTGGGCCGGGGCCGGCGCCGCAGCAGCGGCGATCCGCCCCGGCCCAGCCGGTAC
The DNA here is from genome assembly GCF_040303105.1 of Kitasatospora sp. NPDC096128. Taxonomy (NCBI): domain Bacteria; kingdom Bacillati; phylum Actinomycetota; class Actinomycetes; order Kitasatosporales; family Streptomycetaceae; genus Kitasatospora; species Kitasatospora sp. NPDC096128. Next base: position 100,701 of record NZ_JBEOSP010000015.1, read on the forward strand.
CCTCCCCGCATGGGCACCTTTCGGGTGATGCGCCAGGACGACAACGGCAACCGCTTCCTGGTCGCCAAGGACCTGGCCGAGGCGGAGGCGTACCGCCTGGCCGCCGAGTTCGAGGCGCGCGGCCACAAGCAGATGTACTGGGTCGAGGCCCAGGACCCGGACCCGGCCCGCTAGCCGGGGCGGGTCGGACACGCCTTAGGGTCGGGGCATGGACCAGGCCGGAGAGACCACTGTCGAGTCCCCGCCGCGGATCGTCGTCGGCGGGGTGCTGATCCGCGGCGGCCGGGTGCTCGCCGCCCGCCGCAACTCCCCCGCTTCGGTCGCCGGCCGCTGGGAGTTCCCCGGCGGCAAGACCGAACCCGGCGAGACCGAGGCACAGGCGCTGGAGCGCGAGCTGCTGGAGGAGCTGGGCGTACGGGCGCGGGCGCTGCGGCGGCTGCCGGGCGGCTGGGCCGTGCGGCCGGGGCTGGAGCTGCGGTTCTGGGCCGCCGAGCTGCTGTCCGGTGAGCCGGACGCGCTGGAGGACCACGACGAGCTGCGCTGGCTGGGCCCGGCGGAGCTGGACTCGGTGGACTGGATCGACCACGACCGCGAGGTCCTGCCGCACGTCGCCGAGCTGCTCGCGGCCGCGGACGACGCGCAATCCGCCGGATAGGTCAATCGGACAAGACGACACGGGAGCCGGGATAGCCTGGGTCCTGCTGGGTATGTCACTTTTCGGCACTATTCGTCACCATCGGTGAGCCGCCCCAGCCGGCGCCGCCGATCCCGACCAGAGCCGGAGGCCCCGTCGGTGTCGACAACCGGGAACGGCGGGGGAGCGCGGCGGGCGGGCGCCGCGGGAGGCGCCGCCGCCCGCGCCCGGCTGCGCCGCGCCGCCCCGCCGGCCGCCCCGCAGCCGGCGTCCGGCCGCCGCCGCGGCGGCCCCGACGTCCCGGGCACCGCACAGCCCGTCCAGCCGGCGCCGACCCTGGACGTCCCCGAACCCGGCCTCCGGTCCGGCCTGCGCAGCCGCCCCGGCCGGCCGTTCCCGGGCGGCCCGGCCGACGCCCGGCAGGGCCTGGCCGCACCGCCCGGGGGCAGCCTGCTGGACATGCTCAAGGTCGCCATCGCGATCCTGGACACCGCGGGCCGGGTGGTGCTGTGGAGCCCGGCCGCCGAGGAGCTGCTCGGCTGGCCGAGCGAGCTGCTGGTCGGCCGTCGGATCGACGAGCTGATCCCGGACCAGGAGCAGGTCGCCCGGATCAGGGCCGCCGTCCAGGACACCCTGCGGCACGGCCGCTGGACGGGCACCGCCGAGCTGCGCGACCGGGACGGCGTGCCGGTCGCCGTGGAAGCCCGGATCTCCCTGCTGGTGGACGGTGACGGCACCCCGTTCCTCCAGGTCAACCTGGCCGAGGCGGCCGCCGTACGGGCCATCGAGCGGGACCTCGCGGTGCGCGACGCGCTGTTCGAGCAGTCCCCGCTGGGCATCGCCATCCTGGACACCGACCTGCGCTACACCGCCGTCAACCAGACCCTGGCCGAGATGAACGGGGTCGCCCTGGAGGACCACGTCGGCCGCACCACCGGCGAGACCCTGCCCGAGCGGGCCGCCGACGAGATCACCGCGATCCAGCGCCAGGTGCTGGCCACCGGCGAGCCGGTCATCGACGTCACCCTCGCCTCCCCGGTCACCACCCGGGCCGGCTACCGCTCGATCTCCTACAGCCGGATGACCGACCGGGCCGGCCGGGTGCTCGGCATCTCCGGCACCGTGATGGACGTGACGGAGCGCTACCGTGCGGTGGCCAAGGTCGAGCACGCCAGACGCCGGCTCTCGCTGCTCAACGAGTTCGGCTCCCGGGTCGGCGACCTGCTCGACGCCGCCCGGATCGCCCAGGAGCTGGCCAGCTCGGTGGTCCCCCGGCTGGCCGACCACTCCGCGGTGATCCTGCTCCAGGCCGTCGCGCACGGCGACGACCTGCCCCGGCACGGCCACGACCGGCGCACCTCGCTGCTCCAGCTCGGCACCGCCTCCGTCCAGGACGGCCCCGAGGTCGAGGTGATGCTCCGGCGCGGTGCCCGGATCACCTTCGCCGAGGACTCCGCCTGCGGCCGGGTACTGCGCACCGGCGTGCCCGAGCTGCTCTCCGGCGCCGACCAGCTGGACGACGTCACCTACCCGGGCGACCCCAAGACACAGGCCGCCCACGACCTGGGCGTGCACTCGATGCTGGTCGTCCCGCTGCGCGCCCGCGGCATCGTGATCGGCCTGCTGCTGGTCAGCCGGGCCGGCTACCGCGAGGGCTTCGACCGCGACGACCTCGCCTTCACCGTCGAACTCGCCGACCGGGCCGGCAGCTCGCTGGACAACGCCCGGCTGTACGCCCGCGAGCGCACCGCCGCGCTCACCCTGCAGCGCACCCTGCTCCCGCAGCAGGTCCCCCAGCCCACCGGGGTCGAGGTCGCCTACCGGTACGTGCCCGGCAGCAGCGGTACCGAGGTCGGCGGCGACTGGTTCGACGTCATCCCGCTGCCCGGGGACCGCACCGCGCTGGTGGTCGGCGACGTGATGGGCCACGGTCTGCGGGCCGCCGCCACCATGGGCCGGCTGCGCACCGCCGTCCGGGTGCTGGCCGCCCTCGACCTGCCGCCGGACGTCCTGCTGCGGCACGTCCACGAGCTGGCGGACGACCTCGCCCAAGGCCCGGACGAGGCGCTGCTCGCCACCTGCGTCTACGCCGTCTTCGACCCGGGTACGGCGATGCTGACGGTGGCCAAGGCCGGGCACATCCCGCCGGTCCTGGTGGTGCCGGGCGAGGAGGCCACGGAGCCGACCCGCACCGGCGGCCCGCTGCTCGGCGGCGCGGGCCGGATCCTCGACCTGCCCTCCGGCGCCCCGCTCGGCGTGGGCGGAGTTCCGTTCGAATCGGTCGAACTGAAGATCCCCGAGGGCAGCCTGCTCGCGCTGTGCACCGACGGCCTGGTGGAGTCCCGGGACAAGGACCTCGACGTCGGCCTGGGCCGGCTGGTCACCGTGCTCCAGGGGCAGCACGCTTCCATCCAGGCCGCCTGCGAGGCGGTGCTGGACACCATGGAGCAGGGCCGCGAGCCGGACGACGTCGCCCTGCTGCTGGCCCGGCTCGGGCACGGCCAGGCCGGTACCCCGACGGCCGGCTGGACGCTGCCCGCCGAGCCCACGGCCGTCTCCCGGGCACGCCGGCTGGTCCGCGCCGCGCTCACCGAGTGGGGCGTCGAGGAGCTCACCGACACCGCCGAGCTGCTGGTCAGCGAGCTGGTCACGAACGCCGTCCGGTACGCCAGCGCCCCGATCGGGGTCCGGCTGACGCTCGGCGAGACGCTGCTGGTCGAGATCTCCGACCCGCTGCCGGACCCGCCCCGGGAGCGCCACGCGGCCGAGGCCGACGAGGGCGGCCGGGGGCTGGAACTGGTCCACCGGCTGGCGCTGCACTGGGGCGCCCGCGCCGAGGGGATCGGCAAGGTGGTCTGGTTCGAGCTGGCCCTGCCGGGTAATGAGCGGGCGTGAGTCCGGCGGGACGTGAGCCGTGCAGGACGCGAGTAGAACACCAGGAGAACCGTGCTGCATATGCCAACCGGCGCCCGGAGGGAGCGCGCGCTCCGGAAGGGGGCGCGGGCGTGGCATTGTGGTTGCGCGGGCGGTAGGACAAAAACCTTCGCCCGATCTGATGTTGTGATGTTGAGGGCGTGTGAACCCACCCCTCGATGATGAATACTCGGTCTTCTCGACATCCGGACGGTCGCGGGTTGGAGGGGTCGGTCCGTTGAACAGCACACCGGCGCGGAACGCGCCGAGCAGCAGCGGTCATGCCGCTGTGCCCGGGCAGGCCGGTCACCCGTACCTGCCCGCACCGGCGGCTCCGCCCGCGGGCACCGCGGGACCGGTCCGGGGCGACCACCCGGGCGCCCACCCCGCAGTCGGTCCCCGGCCCTGGGGCGCCGGGGATCCGGGCTCGATCTACGACTACATCCGGGTCGCCACCTTCGCGATCGGCCCCGACGGCCGGATCAGCCAGTGGAGCGAGCGGGCCGCCGAGTTCTTCGGCGTCCCCGCCGCCGAGGCCGTCGGCGCCGACCCGATCAGCACCTTCGTCCCCCGCGAGCTCTGGCAGCGCGGCCGCGCCCGGCTGGAGCGCACCCTGGCGGGCGAGGAGTGGGTCGGCACCACCCCCTACCGGGACGCCGGCGGCGGCGAGGGCCTCGCCGAGCTCTACCTGATGCCCGACAGCGCCCTGCCCACCGCGGGTGCCACCTGTCTGGCCGTCGACCTCGGCCGGCTGCGCCGGATCGAGACCGACCTCGCCGCCTCCGAGGCCGTCTTCGGCCAGACGCCCACCGGCTTCGTGCTCTTCGACGACCGGCTGCGGCTGCAGCGGGTCAACGACGCCTTCGCCTCCGGGATGGGCCTCGTCCCCACCGACCTGGAGGGCCTCACCCCGCACGACCTCTTCCCGCCGCCCGAGGCCGACCGGCTCTCCGCCGCCCTGCGCAAGGTCCTCGCCACCGGCGAACCCGTCTTCGACCTGCGCTTCCACAGCGCCGTCCCGACCCGCGAGGGCAACCGGCTCTGGGCCGTCTCGCTGTACCGGCTCAACGGCCCGGCCGGACAGCCGATGGGCGTGGCCGGGCAGGTCTCCGACGTCACCAGCCGGCACGTCGCCGAGCGCGAGGCCGACGGCGTGCGCCGCAACCTCGCCCTGCTCAACGAGGCCAGCGCGCACATCGGCTCCACCCTCGACCTGGAGACCACCGCCAAGGAGCTCCTGGACGTCGTCGTCCCGCCGTTCTGCGACCTCGCCACCGTCGACCTGTACACCGCGCTGCTCTCCGGCGAGACCGTCCCCAGCGCCGGCCGGCTCGGCGACACCGTGCTCACCGACGGCAGCGGCGAACTGCGCCGGGTCGCCGTCTCCAGCGTCATCGGCGGCGCCTCCTCGGTGCTCGGCTCGGTCACCGGACTGCCGATCGCCGAAGCCGGCGGCACCCTCTGCTACCCGCGCCGATCCCCGCACGCCCGGGCGCTGCGCACCGGCCGCAGCGTCGTCCCCGAGCCCGGCCGCGACCCGCTGCTGCGCTCCACCCTGATCGTCCCGCTGGTCGCCCGCGACCAGGTGCTCGGCCTGGTCCAGCTCTCCCGGGCGATCGGCAGCGAGCCCTTCGACGCCCGGGACGTGGCGATCGCCGAGGAACTGGTCGCCCGCGCCGCCGTCTGCATCGACAACGCCCGGCTCTACCGCCGCGAGCACGAGCGGGCGCTGATCCTCCAGCGCAGCCTGCTGCCCCCGGGCAACCCGGCCGCCAGCGGCCTGGAGATCGCCTGCCGCTACCTGCCCAGCAACAACAACACCGAGGTCGGTGGCGACTGGTTCGACGTCATCCCGCTGCCCGGCAACCGCACCGCCCTGGTCATCGGCGACGTGATGGGCCGCGGCCTGCGCGCCGCCGTCGCCATGGGCCAACTGCGCACCGCGGTACGGACCTTGGCGATGCTCGACCTCGACCCGGCCGAGGTGCTCGGCGCGCTGGACGAGATCGCCCGCGGCCTCGGCGACGACTCCGTCCCGGTCGGCCCGCCCACCCCGTACGGCCGGCTCACCTCGACGGCCGACGAGGAGGCCCGCGAGGTCTACCTGGCCACCTGCGTGTACGCGGTCTACGACGCCGTCACCCGCCGCTGCGTGTTCGCCAACGCCGGCCACCTGCCGCCCGTGCTGCTCAGCCCGGGCGAGCCCGCCCGGATGCTCGACGTGCCGCCCGGTCTGCCGCTCGGCGTCGGCGGCGAGCTCTTCGAGGAGGTCGAACTGACCCTCCCGGACGGCGCCGTGCTCGGCCTCTACACCGACGGCCTGGTGGAGAGCCGCAAGCACCAGCTGGACGAGGGCCTGCGCGCCTTCCGGACCGCGCTCAGCGATCGCGGCAAGGGCCTGGAGGACCTCTGCGACCATGTCCTCGGCGAGCTCGACCCGCACCACGGCGAGGACGACATCGCGCTGCTGATGGCCAAGGTGCACGCCTTCCCCGAGGACGCGGTCGGCAACTGGTTCCTGCCGCCCGAGCCCACCTCCGTCGCCAAGGCCCGTGAGCTGGCCTGCAGCTGGCTGCTCGCCCGGGGGCTGGAGGAACTGGTCGACACCACCGAGCTGCTGGTCAGCGAGCTGGTCACGAACGCGCTCAAGCACGGGCGGGGCGAGATCCGGCTGCGGCTGCTGCGCGAGCGCAGCATGGTCTGCGAGGTCTGGGACGACGGCTACGCCCAGCCCCGGCAGCGGCGCGCCCAGGAGACCGACGAGGGCGGGCGCGGCCTGCAGCTGGTCAGCCTGCTGGCGGAGCGGTGGGGCAGCCGGCGCACGCCCAAGGGCAAGATCGTCTGGTTCGAGCTGGCCCTGTAGGGCCCGGGGCTGGGCCGTACGGGTGCAGTCGCCCGGCGGCCCGCCGTGTCGCGGCGGGGCCGGGCGGGCGGGCGGCGTTCGATGGCCGCCATGCGCGTCCGCCAGCTCACCGCCGCAGCCGCCGCGCTGCTGCTCGCCGCCGGTCTCGGCGGCTGCTCCGACGGCCCGGTCCGCGGTCCCTCGCCCGTACCGGCCTCGGCCGACCCCACCGCGACCACCGGGGACGTCCGGCCCGCCGACCGCGGCGCCGTCCGGGACGGCGGCACGCTGCACTGGGCGCTGGACGGCGTCCCGGCCACCCTCAACGTGTACCAGCGCGGCGCGAGCGCGGACTCGGCGCTGCTGGCGCACGCGCTGTACCCCTCGCTGTTCCGTCCCGACGAGCACGGCCGGCTCGTCCCCGACCCGGACTACCTGGCCGGCGCCGAGTCCACCCCGCCCGGGCAGCAGCCGCAGGTGGTCACCTACCGGCTCAACCCGCACGCCGTCTGGAACGACGGCACCCCGCTGTCGGCCGCCGACCTCACCGCCCAGCGGGCCGCCCTGTCCGGCCTGGACCCGGCCTACCGGGGCGGGCCGGCAGCCGGGTACGACGCCATCGACTCGGTCACCCAGGGCGCCGACCCGCACGAGGTCAAGGTGACCTTCCGGCGGCCGTGTGCCGAGTGGCGGGCGCTGTTCGGGCCGCTCTACCCGGCCGCCGAGACGGCCACGCCCGAGGCCTTCAACCGGGCACTGACCGGCACCGGCCACCTGAGCGCCGGGCCGTACGCCCTCACCCGGTACGACGCCGACGGCGGGCGGGTCACCGTGGAGCGCAACCCGCTCTGGTGGGGGGACGTGCCGAAGACCGACCGGATCGACTTCCTGGCCGCCCCGCCCGAGCGGCGGCTGGACGCGCTGGACCAGGGCCGGCTGGACGTCGCCCCGCTCACCGCCGCGGTGGACCGGGCGGAGCCGCCCGCATCCTCGTCCCCGCCCTCCTTCCCGCCCTCACCCGCGCCCCCGTCCGGCACCCCGGGCGCCGCCGACGCGCCCGTCGATCCGCCCGCCGGGGCGCCCGAGGCCGCGGCGCTGGCGCTGCGGCGGGCCGAGTCGCTGCCCGGGGTCACCGTGCACCGGGCGGCCGCCGCCTCGCTCACCCAGCTCACCCTCAACGCCGGCCACGGCCCGCTCGGCGACCCGGCACTCCGGCGGGCGGTGGGCCGGGCGGTGGACCGCCGGGCGGTCGCCGAGGCCGCGCTCGGCCCGCTCGGCCTGCCCGGCGCCCCGCTCGGCAGCCACCTGCTCGCCGCCGACCAGGAGGGCTACCGGGACGACAGCCCCGCGATCGGACCGGACGACGCCGCGCAGCTGCTGGACGCGGCGGGCTGGAAGCTGCCGAACGGCGGCACCCGGACCAAGGACGGCAAGGAGCTCGCCCTCACCCTGCTCATCCCGGCCGGCTCCGCGACCGCGAAGCGCACCGCCGACGCCCTCGTCATCGGGTTCGGCGAGCTCGGCATCGCGGTGAATCCGCGGACCGCGCCCGCCGGCACCTTCGTCCAGGACCAACTCGCCGACGGGGAATACGACTTGGCGCTGTTCTCCTGGCCGGTCGGCGCCAGTCCGGCGGCCGAGCAGCGCGCCGCGTACGCCAAGCCCCGGCCGGATGCCGACGGCGCGCTCGACCACGGCCGCAACTACGGCCGCAGCGGCACCGAGGAGATCGACCGGCTGTTCGACCGGGCGGCCGCCGAACTCGACCCGGCGGCCCGACTGGACCTGCTGCAGGAGGCGGACGTGCGGATCTGGCAGCTCGGCCACTCCGTCCCGCTGTACCAGCGTCCGGAGCTGGTCGGGGTGCGGACCGGGGTGACCGGGGCCGGGGCGTTCGGCTTCGGCTGGCCGCGCTTCCAGGACGTGGGCTGGAGCCGTTAGCGGGGCCGTGCTGTCCGGGGCCGTCGGAACGCGAACGGAAGAGCGTCGGAACGCGTCCGCCGGGTGACGAGCACGTGACTCCGCTGTGATCTTGATCCCGCCCGACCTGCTCGTTTCTGCCCCCTTGGGCGCTTCCCCGTACCATAGGGAAAAGCCGAGGCATGTCCAGATGCCCGGCGGGTGGACCGGTAGTAGCAGGCGGAACGGGTGGCGCGGCCGAAGGGCCGCCGGTGCGCGTCTCGCGGCCGGGCCCGCCGTAACCCACGATTCCGGGAGAATCAGCTAGGCATGCCCACGCGCAACGACATCCGTAACGTCGCCATCGTCGCCCACGTCGACCACGGCAAGACCACTCTGGTCGACGCCATGCTCAAGCAGGCCGGTGCCTTCGCCGCCCACCAGCAGCTCGATGACCGCATGATGGACTCGAACGACCTGGAGCGCGAGAAGGGCATCACCATTCTCGCCAAGAACACCGCGGTCAAGTACCACCCGAAGGATGGTGGCGCGCCGATCACCATCAACATCATCGACACCCCGGGCCACGCCGACTTCGGTGGCGAGGTCGAGCGCGGTCTGTCGATGGTGGACGCGGTCGTCCTGCTGGTCGACGCCTCCGAGGGCCCGCTGCCGCAGACCCGCTTCGTGCTCCGCAAGGCGCTCACCGCGCGGCTGCCCGTCATCCTCTGCATCAACAAGACGGACCGCCCGGACTCCCGGATCGACGAGGTCATCAACGAGACCTACGACCTGTTCCTGGACCTGGACGCGGACGAGGACCAGATCGAGTTCCCGATCGTCTACGCCTGTGCCCGTGACGGCGTCGCCTCGCTGACCAAGCCGGAGAACGGCACCGTCCCGGCCGACAGCACCAGCCTGGAGCCGTTCTTCTCCACCCTGCTGGAGCACGTCCCGGCCCCGACCTTCGAGGCGGACGCGCCGCTCCAGGCGCACGTCACCAACCTGGACGCCGACAACTTCCTCGGCCGCATCGCGCTGCTGCGCGTCGAGCAGGGCGAGCTGCGCAAGGGCCAGACCGTGGCCTGGATCAAGCGTGACGGCTCGATCTCGAACGTCCGCATCTCCGAGCTGCTGATGACCGAGGCGCTCACCCGCAAGCCGGCCGAGGTCGCGGGCCCCGGTGACATCTGCGCCGTCGCCGGCATCTCCGAGATCATGATCGGCGAGACCCTCGCGGACCCGGAGAACCCGATCGCCCTGCCGCTGATCACGGTGGACGAGCCGGCCATCTCGATGACCATCGGCACCAACACCTCGCCGCTGGTCGGCCGCGGCGGCAGCGGCAAGGGCGCGGACGCCAAGTCCGGCGCCAAGGTGGACCGCAAGGTCACCGCCCGCCAGGTGAAGGACCGCCTGGACCGCGAGCTGATCGGTAACGTCTCGCTGCGCGTCCTGGACACCGAGCGTCCGGACGCCTGGGAGGTGCAGGGCCGCGGTGAGCTGGCGCTGGCCATCCTGATCGAGACCATGCGCCGCGAGGGCTTCGAGCTGACCGTCGGCAAGCCGCAGGTGGTCACCAAGGAGGTCAACGGCAAGACCCACGAGCCGGTCGAGCGCCTCACCGTGGACGTGCCCGAGGAGCACATGGGTGCCGTCACCCAGCTCATGGGCGTCCGCAAGGGCCGGATGGACAACATGTCCAACCATGGCTCGGGCTGGGTCCGGATGGAGTTCGTCGTGCCGTCCCGCGGCCTGATCGGCTTCCGGACCGAGTTCCTCACCAGCACCCGCGGCACCGGCATCGCCCACTCGATCCACGAGGGCCACGAGCCGTGGTTCGGCACGCTGACCACCCGCAACAACGGTTCGCTGGTCGCCGACCGGGCCGGTGTGGTCACCGCCTTCGCGATGACCAACCTGCAGGAGCGCGGCGTGCTCTTCTGCGACCCGGGCACCGAGGTGTACGAGGGCATGATCGTCGGCGAGAACTCGCGCGCCGACGACATGGACGTGAACATCACCAAGGAGAAGAAGCTCACCAACATGCGTTCCTCGAACGCTGACGTGGCCGAGTCGATCGTCCCGCCGCGCAAGCTCTCGCTGGAGCAGTCGCTGGAGTTCTGCCGCGAGGACGAGTGCATCGAGGTGACCCCGGAGACGGTTCGCATCCGTAAGGTCGTGCTGGACCAGAAGGACCGCGGACGCACCGCCTCGCGCGCCAAGAAGGTGTGATCCGGACGGCTTGATCGGCCTTTGGCCGGAATGCTTCGCCCCCCTTTCCGATGGAGAGGGGGGCGAACTTTTTCAACTACTCCAAGTTGTCGCGGCCGCTATTAACGGAATAGCGCTCATCACACCCAGGTGTCCGCTGAGCGAACGTGACAGTTCGTCATCCGTGACGACTGTCCGTTTGGTGCCTGTCTGGCTATGTCTCAAATGTCCGGTTTTCGAAACTTACCGACTGTTCATGTGACCTAATTGAGATCGTCACTGGTCACTTTCGTGTCCGTGCGTGACGGATAGTGGGTGCAGTCAGGCTCGGGTCAAGGGTTAACGCGCAGGGGTGCGCGCCGAAACCACGAGCGCGGACGGCATTGCGGGTCCGGTGAGAACCGTTCCGCGGTGCCCTCCTCGTTGCAACGTCGAATTCAGGAGGCACACCGATGCGTGGTGTGAGCCAGGCCAAGTGGGTTGTCGCAGCCGTCGCTGTCGCGCTCGCCGCGACTGCTTGTAGCAGCAGCGGCAGCAGCGACTCCTCCGGCGGGAGCTCGGACAGCGCCGCGGTCGACCCCGCGGGCGTGTTCAGCTACCAGAGCGCGGAGCCGCAGCGTCCGCTGCAGCCGGCCAACGCCATGGAGAACCAGGGCGGCCGTATCGTCAAGCAGCTCTTCACGGGCCTCGTCGACTACGACCCCACGACCGGTGCGCTGCGCAACCAGGTGGCCGACAAGATCGAGACCACCGACGCCAAGAACTACACCGTCACGCTGAAGTCCGGCTGGACCTTCCACGACGGCACCCCGGTGACCTCCAAGTCCTTCGTGGACTCCTGGAACTGGTCCGCCAACCCGGCCAACAACCAGATCAACTCGGACTGGTTCTCGGACATCGTCGGCTACGACGCCGTCCACCCGGACAAGGGTGACCCGACCGCCAAGGAGATGGCCGGTCTCAAGGTCGTCGACGACACCCACTTCACCATCGAGCTGACCGCCCCCGTCTCGTACTTCACGTACAAGCTCGGCTACTCGGCCTTCTTCCCGCTGCCCACCGGGTTCTTCGCGGACCCGAAGGGCTACGGCGAGAAGCCGGTCGGCAACGGCCCGTACCAGTTCGTGTCGTGGGAGCACAACAAGGCTGTCACGCTCAAGGCCTACGACAAGTACGCCGGCGCCAACAAGCCGAAGAACGGCGGGATCGTCTTCCGCGCGTACACCGCCCCCGAGGCCGCGTACAAGGACCTGATGTCCGACACCCTGGACGTCCTGGACCAGGTCGACTCGACCGACCTGCCGAAGTACAAGGACGACCTGGGCAAGCGTGCGGTCGACGCCCCGCAGGGCGCGATCCAGAACATCTCCTTCGCGCTCTACAACGCCGAGTGGCAGGGCCAGGACAAGGCCAAGGTCCGCCAGGGCCTGTCGATGGCGATCGACCGCGACACCATCACCAAGACCGTCCTGAACAACAGCCGTCAGCCCGCCGACTCGTTCGTGGCGCCGGGCGTCATGGGCTACAAGGCCGGCACCTGCGGCGACGCCTGCAAGTACGACCCCGCCAAGGCGAAGCAGCTCATCACCGAGGGCGGCGGCGTCCCCGGCGGCAAGATCACCATCCTCTACAACTCCGACGGTGGTCACAAGGAGTGGGTGGACGCGGTCTGCAACTCCATCAAGCAGGCCACCGGCGTCGAGTGCCTCGGCGACCCGAAGCCGGACTTCAAGACCTCTCGTGACATCATCACGAAGAAGCAGGTCACCAGCATGATGCGTACCGGCTGGGTGCAGGACTACCCGCTGAACGCCAACTTCCTGCGTGACGTCTACGGCACCGGTGCCGCGGCGAACGACGGCAGCTACTCCAGCCCCGAGTTCGACAAGCTGTCGCACGAGGCCGACGCCGCCACCTCGGTCGAGAAGACCGCGGAGCTCTACCAGCAGGCCGAGGCCGTTCTGGCCAAGGACATGCCGCAGATCCCGCTCTGGTACTACAAGACCAACTCGGGCTACTCGAACAACGTCCAGAACGTGAAGTTCAACTCCTTCGGCGACCCGGTCTACACCGACGTCGAGGTCAAGAAGAAGAAGTAATCGGTCGGCACCGCCTGACCCGGTGACAACGGCCGGTGCCCGCCCCATCCCCACAAGGGCAGGGCTGGCACCGGCCGTTGGCACGCCGACTTATCTCTTGCCGGGTTGACGGGCCCGGCAGAGCCATACATGGAGGCACGATGGGGCGCTTTGTCGCGAGGCGACTGCTCCAGATGATCCCGGTGTTCCTCGGAACGACCGCACTCATCTTTTTCATGGTGCACTTGCTGCCCGGTGACCCGGTGGCAGCGATGTGGGGCGACAAGGCGCCGGACCCGGTGCAGCTCGCCGCGCTGAGGCATCAGTACGGGTTCGACAAGCCGCTGGTCGGCCAGTACCTGGACTACATGGGCAAGCTGCTCACTGGCGACTTCGGCACGTCCCCCCTGGACGGACGTCAGGTGATCGACAAGATCACCGAGGCGCTGCCGGTCACCATCCGGCTCGCGCTGTTCGCGTTCGCCATCGAGATCGTGCTCGGCATCGGCATCGGCCTGTTCGCCGGTCTGCGCCGCGGCAAGGCGTTCGACAAGGGTGCGCTGGTCTTCACCCTGCTGCTGATCTCGATCCCGGTCCCGGTGCTGGGCTACATCTTCCAGACGATCTTCGCGACCAACCTCAAGTGGGTCACCCCGACCGTCCAGGACAGCAACGACCTCACCCAGCTGGTGCTGCCGGCTCTGGTCCTCGGCTCGCTGTCGCTGGCCTACGTCGCGCGTCTCACCCGTACCTCCATAGCCGAGAACATCAAGGCCGACTACGTCCGCACCGCGGTGGCCAAGGGCCTGCCGCGCCGGAAGGTGATCGGCACCCACCTGCTGCGCAACTCGATGATCCCGGTGATCACCTTCCTCGGCACCGACCTGGGCGCCCTGATGGGCGGCGCGATCGTCACCGAGGGCATCTTCAACGTCAAGGGCGTCGGCAACGCGCTCTACCACGCGATCAACCTGAAGGACGGTGCGACGGTCTCCGGCTTCGTCGCCTTCCTGGTGCTCGTGTACCTGGCCGCCGGCCTGATCGTCGACCTGCTTTACGCGGTCCTGGACCCGAGGATCCGTTATGCCTGACCTGACCGAGAAGAAGACGGCCGGAAAGATCCCGGCCCAGGCCACCGTCGCGGTGGCCGCCAAGCCGGAGAAGCCCCGCAGCCTCGGCTCCGACGCCTGGCACGACCTGATCCGCAAGCCGATCTTCGTGATCTCCGCGCTGCTGATCCTGCTGCTGATCGTCATCGCGATCGCCCCGGGCCTGTTCACCTCGGTGGACCCGCGCGCCGGCGACCTGCGCAACCACTACCTGACGAAGCCGGATTACACCCACTTCTTCGGGGCGGACTGGTTCGGCTACGACCTCCAGGGCCGCAGCATCTACGCCCGCGTCATCTACGGCGCCCGCGCCTCGGTCGTGGTCGGCATCTGCGTCACCGTCGGCGTCACCATCCTCGGTGGCATCACCGGCATGCTCGCCGGCTACTTCGGCGGCTGGATCGACACGATCATCTCCCGCATCACCGACATCTTCTTCGGCATCCCGCTGCTGCTCGGCGCCCTGGTGATCCTCAACGCCTTCACCTCGCGCACCGTCTGGAGCGTCGTCTTCGCGCTGGTCGCCCTGGGCTGGACCCAGATGACCCGCGTCATGCGCGGCTCGGTGATCACGATCAAGCAGTCCGACTTCGTGACCGCGGCCAAGGCGCTCGGCGCCGGTACCGGCCGGATCATGTTCAAGCACATCCTGCCGAACGCGGTCGCCCCGGTGATCGTGGTCGCGACCATCGCCCTCGGCGGCTACATCGCCACCGAGGCCACGCTGAGCTTCCTCGGCATCGGTCTGCAGGACCCGACCATCTCCTGGGGCATCGACATCAACTCGGCCCAGAAGGTGATCCGCACGGCGCCGTTCGCCCTGTTCTTCCCCGCCGGCATGCTGAGCCTCACCGTGCTGGCCTTCATCATGCTCGGCGACGCGGTGCGCGACGCCCTCGACCCGAAGCTCCGCTGAGAGAAGAGGTGACGACCCGATGACCACCGTGATCGAGAACAACCAGAAGAACGATCGTCTCGAAGTCGGAACCCCGCTCCTGGAGGTCAAGGACCTCCACGTGGAGTTCCACACCCGGGACGGGATCGCCAAGGCCGTCAACGGAGTCAACTACTCCGTCTCGGCCGGCGAGACCCTCGCCGTGCTCGGCGAGTCCGGCTCCGGCAAGTCCGTGACGGCGCAGACCATCATGGGCATCCTGGACATGCCCCCGGGCAAGGTGACCCAGGGCGAGATCCTGTACCGCGGCCAGGACATGCTCAAGATGGGCAACGAGGAGCGGCGGAAGATCCGCGGCCAGAAGATCGCGATGATCTTCCAGGACGCGCTGTCCTCCCTCAACCCCGTGCTCAGCGTGGGCTACCAGCTCGGCGAGATGTTCCGGGTGCACCAGGGCGCCTCCAAGGCCGAGGCCAAGGCCAAGGCCATCGAGCTGATGGACCGGGTGCGCATCCCCGCCGCCAAGGAGCGGGTCAACGACTACCCGCACCAGTTCTCCGGCGGCATGCGCCAGCGCATCATGATCGCCATGGCGCTGTCGCTGCAGCCCGACCTGATCATCGCCGACGAGCCCACCACCGCCCTGGACGTCACCGTCCAGGCCCAGGTGATGGACCTGCTCGCAGAGCTCCAGGCCGAGTACAACATGGGCCTGATCCTGATCACCCACGACCTCGGCGTGGTCGCCGACGTCGCGGACAAGATCGCCGTGATGTACGCGGGCCGGATCGTCGAGACCGCCCCGGTGCACGAGCTGTACGCGAACCCCGCGCACCCGTACACCAAGGGCCTGCTCCGCTCG
The DNA here is from genome assembly GCF_040303105.1 of Kitasatospora sp. NPDC096128. Lineage (NCBI taxonomy): Bacteria > Bacillati > Actinomycetota > Actinomycetes > Kitasatosporales > Streptomycetaceae > Kitasatospora > Kitasatospora sp. NPDC096128. Next base: position 116,147 of record NZ_JBEOSP010000015.1, read on the forward strand.
ATCCCGCGCCTGGACCAGAAGGGCCAGGAGCTGTACGCGATCAAGGGCCTGCCCCCGAACCTGCTGAAGGTTCCGGCCGGCTGCGCGTTCAACCCCCGCTGCGACGTCGCCACCGACCTGTGCCGTACGGAGATCCCGGCACTGCACCACGTGACCGACGAGGACGGCACGGAGCTCACCGGCCGCCGCAGCGCGTGCCACCTCTGGAAGGAGACCCTCCATGGCTGAGAACATCCTGGAGGTCAAGGACCTGGTCAAGCACTACCCGTTGACCCAGGGCGTCCTGTTCAAGAAGCACGTCGGCGCGGTCAAGGCCGTCGACGGCATCAGCTTCGACCTGAAGAAGGGCGAGACGCTCGGCATCGTCGGCGAGTCCGGCTGTGGCAAGTCCACGCTGGCCAAGGTGCTGATGAACCTGGAGCGGGCGACCTCCGGTCAGGTGCTGTTCAAGGGCGAGGACATCTCCACCCTGGGCGGTGCGGCCCTCAAGGCCGTCCGGCGCAACATCCAGATGGTGTTCCAGGACCCGTACACCTCGCTGAACCCGCGCATGACGGTCGGCGACATCATCGGTGAGCCGTACGAGATCCACCCCGAGGTGGCGCCCAAGGGCGACCGCCGCAAGGCCGTCCAGGACCTGCTGGACGTCGTGGGTCTGAACCCGGAGTACATCAACCGGTACCCGCACCAGTTCTCCGGCGGCCAGCGCCAGCGCATCGGCATCGCCCGCGGCCTCGCGCTCAAGCCCGAGATCATCATCTGCGACGAGCCGGTCTCCGCGCTGGACGTGTCCGTCCAGGCGCAGGTGATCAACCTGCTGGAGCAGCTGCAGGGCGAGTTCGGCCTGTCGTACATGTTCATCGCGCACGACCTCTCCATCGTCCGGCACATCTCCGACCGCGTCGGCGTGATGTACCTGGGCAAGATGGTCGAGATCGGCTCCGACGAGCAGATCTACGAGAACGCCACCCACCCGTACACCCAGGCGCTGCTGTCGGCCGTGCCGGTGCCGGACCCGACGGCGCGCGAGACCCGCGAGCGGATCATCCTCAGCGGGGACATCCCCTCGCCGGCCAACCCGCCGTCCGGCTGCCGCTTCCGCACCCGCTGCTGGAAGGCGGAGGACCGCTGCGCGGAGGAGGTCCCGCTGCTGGCGATCCCGACCACGCTGGAGGGCCCGGCCGCCCACGAGTCGGCCTGCCACTTCGCCGAGGTCCGGGAGTCGGCCGCGGCCTGACCTCCGCTCTCCCCGGAAGGGCCCGTGGCTTCCCGCCACGGGCCCTTCCGTCATTCTGTGGATTGGGACGCTGCGTGGATGGGGTGCCGCATCGACGGGGCGCTGCGTCAATTCGGCGCCGCGTCAACTCCGCAGGCCGTCAGCGCACCCGTCCGGGTGCACCCGACTCGCGCCGTCGACGGGGCGCGCTTCTCATGGGGTGTGATGCGACACACACCTTGAGGAGGGACCTTCATGCCCGCAGCCGCCCGTGCTCGTTGGGTCCTCGCCGTTGCGACGTCCGTGGTCCTGGTGGCCACCGGGTGCAGCAGCGGCGGTGGAGGCAGCAGTTCGTCGGACACCAGCAAGACCTTCAGCTACCAGAGCAATGAGCCGCAGAACCCGCTGCAACCCGCCAACGCGAACGAGGTCGGCGGTGGCCGCATCATCCAGAACCTCTTCAAGGGGCTGGTCGACTACAACCCCAGCAACGCCCAGCTCCGCATGCAGGTCGCGAGCGCGATCGACACCAGCGACTCCCAGACCTTCACCGTCACGCTGAACGACGGCTGGACGTTCCACGACGGCACCCCCGTGCAGGCCAAGAACTTCGTCGACGCCTGGAACTGGGCCGCCAACCCGGCGAACAACCAGATCAACAGCTCCTGGTTCTCGGACATCGAGGGCTACCAGGACGTCCACCCGGCCAGCGGCAGTCCGACCACGGCCAAGATGTCCGGGCTGACCGTCACGGACAACCTGCACTTCACCATCAAGCTGAACCACAAGGTCTCGTACTTCGAGTACAAGCTCGGCTACATCGCCTTCTCGCCGCTGCCGGAGGCCTTCTTCAACGACCCGGCGGGGTACGGGCAGAAGCCGGTGGGCAACGGCCCGTACCAGTTCGTCAGCTGGGCGCACAACACCCAGGTGGTCACCAAGTCCTACCCGGGCTACAAGGGCGTGGACAAGCCGAAGAACGGCGGCATCGTCTTCAAGATGTACACCACGTCCGAGGCCGCCTACGCCGACCTGCAGTCCAACAACCTCGACGTGATGGACCAGGTCCCGCCGTCCGCGCTGGCGACGTACAAGAGCGACCTCGGCGACCGGGCGGTGGACTCCCCGCAGGGTGCCATCCAGAACATCGGCTTCACGCTCTACCAGGCCGACTGGGCCGCGCCCGAGAAGGCCCAGGTGCGTCAGGGCCTGTCGATGGCCATCGACCGCGCGACCATCACCAAGACCGTGCTGCAGGGCTCCCGGGCGCCGGCCAGCGCCTGGGTCGCCGAGGGCGTCCAGGGCTACAAGGCCGGAACCTGCGGGGACTTCTGCAACTTCGACGTCGCCAAGGCCAAGCAGCTGATCCAGCAGGGCGGCGGCGTCCCCGGCAACAAGGTGCTGATCACCTACAACGCGGACGGCGGCCACAAGGAGTGGGTCGACGCGGTCTGCAACTCGATCCGGCAGAACACCGGCGTCGACTGCCTCGGCGACCCGAAGCCGGACTTCAAGACCGCCCGCCAGGCCATCACCTCGCACCAGCTCAACGGCGCGTTCCGCACCGGCTGGGTCCAGGACTACCCCCTGAACGCCAACTTCCTGGCCGACGTGTACCGCACCGGCGCCGCCTCCAACGACACCGGCTACAGCAACCCCCAGTTCGACCAGATGTCCACCCAGGCCGACGAGGCCGCGAGCGTCAGCGACTCGACGACCGGTTACCAGCAGGCCGAGGCCGTGCTCGCGTCCGGCATGCCGACCATCCCGCTCTGGTACTACCGCACCAACTCGGGCTACTCGACCAAGGTGCAGAACGTGGCCTTCGACTCCTTCGGCAACCCGGCCTGGACGCAGGTCGAGGTCAAGGGCTGACGCCCCGGCCCTGATCCCCTCGCGCCGGCCCCGCCCTCCCCGCACGGAGGGCGGGGCCCGGTCTCCCGGCCGGCCGGCTCCCCCGGTCGGGCACCTAGGAAGGAGGCCCGGATGGGCAGTTACGTGCTGCGGCGGGTGCTGCAGATGATTCCGGTGTTCTTCGGCACCACGTTCCTGATCTTCGTGATGGTCTACACGCTGCCGGGTGACCCGGTGGTGGCGCTGTTCGGCGACAAGGCCGCCGACCCGTCCGTGGTCGCGAACATCAAGCACACGTACTACCTGGACCAGCCACTCTGGAAGCAGTACCTGCACTACATGGGGAACCTCTTCCAGGGGGACTTCGGCACCAGCTTCACCGGCCGCCCGGTCGCCGACATCATGGCGGACGCCTTCCCGGTCACCATCCGGCTGGCACTGCTGGCCTTCGCCTTCGAGATCGTCGTGGGCCTCGCCTTCGGCGTGGTCTCCGGGCTGAAGCGCGGCAGCATCGCGGACACCCTGGTGCTGGTCCTGACCCTGGTGGTGATCTCGATCCCGGTCTTCGTGCTCGCCTACATCGCCCAGACGGTGTTCGCCACCAACCTGGGCTGGACCACGCCGACGGTGCAGGACAGCTACGACCTCACCCAGCTGGTCCTGCCGGCGGTCGTCCTGGCCTCGCTCTCGCTCGCGTTCGTCGCCCGGCTCACCCGGACCTCCATCGGTGAGAACCTGCGGGCCGACTACATCCGCACCGCGACCGCCAAGGGCCTGCCCCGGCGGACCATCATCACCCGCCACCTGCTGCGCAACTCGCTGATCCCCGTGATCACCTTCCTGGGCACCGACCTCGGCGCGCTGATGGGCGGGGCGATCGTCACCGAGGGCATCTTCAACGTGCAGGGCATCGGCAACGTCCTGTACCGGGCGATCAACCAGAAGGAAGGCCCGACCGTGGTCGGCATCGTGACCGTGCTGGTGATCATCTACCTGGTCGCCAGCCTGCTCGTCGACCTGCTCTACGCGGTCCTGGACCCGAGGATCCGCTATGCCTGACATCCACGACGAGGACTCGTACGAACGGCACCCCAAGCCGGGCGTGGACCGCCTGGACTTCGCGGGGGAGCAGGGCATGGCGGTCGAGCAGGAGACCCTGGTCGAACCCGACGTGGTGAAGCGGGAGCAGGCCCGCAGCCTCTGGGGCGACGCCTGGCGGGACCTGCGGCGGCGGCCGATCTTCCTGATCTCGGTGCTGCTGATCGTCCTGCTGGTGCTCATGGCGATCTTCCCGTGGGCCTTCACCGACGCCAACCCGCGCAAGGCCGACCTGGTGCACGACTACCTCAAGCGGCCCGACTGGACGGACTTCTTCGGCGCCGGCTGGTTCGGCTACGACGCCCAGGGACGGTCCATCTACGCCCGGGTGGTCTACGGCGCCCGCGCCTCGATCACCGTCGGCATCGTCGTGACCGTCGGGGTCACCCTGCTCGGCGGGCTGACCGGCATGGTCGCCGGGTACTTCGGCGGAGCCGTCGACGCGGTGATCTCCCGGATCATCGACATCTTCTTCGGCATCCCGCTGCTGCTCGGCGCCCTGGTGCTGTTGAACGGCTTCGCCAGCCGTACGGTCTGGGCCGTGGTGTTCGCGCTGGTCGTCCTCGGCTGGACCCAGATCGCCCGCGTCATGCGCGGCGCGGTGCTGACCGTCAAACAGTCCGACTACGTGGTGGCGGGCCGGGCGCTCGGGGCCGGGACCGGACGGCTGATGTTCCGGCACATCCTGCCGAACGCGGTCGCGCCGGTGATCGTGGTGGCGACCATCGCGCTCGGCGGCTACATCGCCACCGAGGCGACGCTGAGCTTCCTCGGCATCGGCCTGCAGGAACCGACCATCTCCTGGGGCATCGACATCTCCTCCGCCCAGAAGGTGATCCGGACCGCGCCGTACGTGATGTTCTTCCCGGCCGCGGCACTGTCCATCACCGTGCTGGCCTTCATCATGATGGGCGACGCGGTGCGCGACGCCCTCGATCCGAAGCTTCGCTGAGCGAGGGGAGCACACCGTGGGTACAGCGGCGCAGACCACCGAGCGCGAGCGTGGGGCACCGTACGAGGGGCCGCTGCTCGACGTGCGGGACCTGCACGTCGAGTTCGTCACCAGGGACGGCGTCGCCAAGGCCGTGAACGGGGTCAACTACTCCGTCTCGGCCGGCGAGACGCTGGCCGTGCTGGGCGAGTCCGGCTCCGGCAAGTCGGTGACCGCCCAGGCGATCATGGGCATCCTGGACATGCCGCCGGCCCGGATCCCGCGCGGCGAGATCCGCTTCCGGGGCCAGGACATGCTGAAGATGGGCAAGGAGGAGCGGCGCCGGATCCGCGGTGGGCGGATCGCGATGATCTTCCAGGACGCGCTGTCCTCCCTCAACCCGGTGCTGTCGGTGGGCTTCCAGCTCAGCGAGATGTTCCGGGCCCACCGGGGCGCCTCCCGCAAGGAGGCGAAGGCCAAGGCCGTCGAGCTGATGGACCGGGTGCGCATCCCGGCGGCCAAGGACCGGGTGAACGACTACCCGCACCAGTTCTCGGGCGGCATGCGCCAGCGCATCATGATCGCGATGGCGCTGGCGCTGGAGCCGGACCTGATCATCGCGGACGAGCCCACCACCGCCCTGGACGTCACCGTGCAGGCCCAGGTGATGGACCTGTTGGCCGAGCTCCAGGCCGAGTTCCACATGGGTCTGATCCTGATCACCCACGACCTCGGCGTGGTCGCCGACGTCGCGGACAAGATCGCCGTGATGTACGCCGGCCGGATCGTCGAGACGGCCCCGGTCCACGACCTGTACGCGCGCCCCGCGCACCCGTACACCCGGGGCCTGCTGGACTCCATCCCCCGGCTGGACCAGAAGGGCCAGGAGCTCTACGCCATCAAGGGCCTGCCGCCCAATCTGCTGCGGATCCCCCCGGGCTGCGCCTTCAACCCGCGCTGCCCCCGGGCGCAGGACGTCTGCCGGGCCGAGGTGCCGGAGCTGTTCCCCGTCACCGAGGAGGACGGGACGCCGCAGGAGGGGCGCGGCAGCGCCTGCTTCTTCTGGAAGGAGACCCTCCATGACCGCTGACGGGGCCGGCGCACTGGGCGCGGCGATGCCGGAGGAGGTCGCCTTCGCACAGGAGGTGCCGCGCGGCGAGCCGATCCTGGAGGTCAAGGACCTGGTCAAGCACTTCCCGCTGACCCAGGGTGTGCTGTTCAGGAAGCAGGTCGGTGCGGTCAAGGCGGTCGACGGGGTCAGCTTCGACCTGATGCAGGGCGAGACGCTCGGCATCGTCGGCGAGTCCGGCTGCGGGAAGTCCACGCTGGCCAAGGTGCTGATGAACCTGGAGCCGGCCACTGGGGGCTCGGTCCGGTACAAGGGGGAGGAGATCTCCCGGTTGTCCGGTGCGGCCCTGAAGGCCGTCCGGCGCAACATCCAGATGGTGTTCCAGGACCCGTACACCTCGCTCAACCCGCGCATGACGGTCGGCGACATCATCGGTGAGCCGTACGAGATCCACCCCGAGGTGGCGCCCAGAGGCGACCGCCGCAAGGCCGTCCAGGACCTGCTGGACGTGGTCGGGCTCAACCCGGAGTACATCAACCGGTACCCGCACCAGTTCTCCGGTGGCCAGCGCCAGCGCATCGGCATCGCACGGGGGTTGGCGCTCAAGCCGGAGATCATCATCTGCGACGAGCCGGTCTCCGCGCTGGACGTCTCCGTCCAGGCGCAGGTGATCAACCTGCTGGAGCAGCTGCAGGGCGAGTTCAACCTGTCGTACATGTTCATCGCCCACGACCTCTCCATCGTCCGGCACATCTCGGACCGGGTGGGGGTGATGTACCTGGGCAAGATGGTCGAGATCGGCAGCGACCTGGAGATCTACGACCACGCGACCCACCCGTACACCCAGGCGCTGCTCTCCGCGGTGCCGGTCCCGGACCCGACGGCGCGCGAGACCCGGGACCGGATCGTGCTCACCGGGGACGTGCCCTCGCCGGCCAACCCGCCCTCGGGGTGCCGGTTCCGCACCCGCTGCTGGAAGGCGCAGGAGCGGTGCGCGGTGGAGGTGCCGCTGCTGGCCGCGCCGACCTGGCTGGAGGGGGCGGCGGTGCACGACTCGGCGTGTCACTTCGCGGCGGAGCGCGAGATCGGGCGGGGCGCGGCGGAGCGCGAGCCTGAGCAGGGTACGGACTGACCCCGCGCACCCCAGGGCGCGTCCTCGCACCGAGGGCGCGCCCTTCGCCGTGATGGAACCGAGATCTGCCGCGCACTCCCCAAGTGCGGCCAGTTCCTTGATAGTTGCACTGCGCCTGTCGATGGTCGCGGCTGCGCTGAGGAGGGCTGCCCGGATGGATGCGGTCGAGGTGGTCGGCGGCGGACGGGAGAACCTGGTGCCCGGGACCCCGTTGCTGGAGGTCGAGGACCTGCACATCGAGTTCCACACCCAGGACGGCGTCGCCAAGGCCGTCAACGGGGTGAGCTACTCGGTCGCGGCGGGGGAGACGCTGGCGGTGCTGGGCGAGTCCGGCTCCGGCAAGTCGGTGACGGCGCAGGCGATCATGGGCATCCTGGACGTGCCGCCCGGCCGGATCACCTCGGGGCGGATCCTGTTCCGGGGCGAGGACCTGCTGACCATGAGCCCCAGGCACCGTCGGACGGTCCGGGGCCGGCAGATCGCGATGATCTTCCAGGACGCGCTGTCCGCCCTCAACCCGGTGCTCAGCGTGGGCTACCAGCTCGGCGAGATGTTCCGGGCGCACCAGGGGCTCTCGCGGGCCGAGGCGAAGACCAAGGCCGTCGAGCTGATGGACCGGGTGCGCATCCCCGCCGCCAAGCAGCGGGTCGGCGACTACCCGCACCAGTTCTCCGGCGGCATGCGCCAGCGCATCATGATCGCCATGGCGCTCTCCATGGAGCCCGACCTGATCATCGCCGACGAGCCCACCACCGCCCTGGACGTCACCGTCCAGGCCCAGGTGATGGATCTGCTGGCCGAGCTCCAGGCCGAGTTCAACATGGGCCTGATCCTGATCACCCACGACCTCGGCGTGGTCGCCGACGTCGCGGACAAGATCGCGGTGATGTACGCGGGTCGGATCGTCGAGAGCGCCCCCGTGCACGAGCTGTACGCGCGCCCGGCCCACCCGTACACCCGGGGCCTGCTGGCCTCCATCCCGCGGCTGGACCAGAAGGGCCAGGACCTGCACGCCATCAAGGGCCTACCGCCCAGCCTGCTGCGCATCCCGGAGGGCTGTGCGTTCAACCCCCGCTGCGACCGGGTGCAGGACCGCTGCCTGACCGAACTCCCGGCGCTGGTACCGGTGGCGGACGAGGACGGGGCCGAGCTGCCGGGCCGCCGCAGCGCCTGCCACTACTGGCGGGAGATCCTGCACGGCTGAGCCGGGCCGCTACTTGGTGAAGCCGACGTTCTCCCAGACGATGTCGGACAGGCCCTGGGCGCCGATGTTGGCGAGGTCGCCGCGGGCGCCGTACAGCTGGGGGCGCTGGTAGAGCGGCAGGATCCCGGCCACCTTCCAGAGCTCGCCGTCGGCCTGGTTGATCGCCTCGGAGGCGGTGCCGGCGTCGGCCGCGGCGGCCGCCTGGTCGAGCGCGGCGTCCACCGCGGAGCTGCCCGCACCGGAGCGGTTGGCGGCGCTGTTCTGGACGAAGGTGGCGCGGCTGCCGCTGGCCGGGAACGGGGTGCCGATCAGCGCGTAGACGGCGAGGTCGAAGTCGTGGCGGTAGACGTACTTGGTGAAGAATTCGCTGGGGGTGGCGGTCACCGGGGTGACCTTGATGCCGACGTCCTTGAGCATCTTCGACACGGAGGTCGTCTCGTTCTGGGCCACGTCGACCCCGGCGGGCACGACCATCCGCAGGTTCAGCTCGTGGCCGTCCTTCTTGCGCACGTCGCCGTCGAGCTTCCAGCCCGCCGCGTCCAGCTTGCGGGCGGCCTCGGCCGGGTCGAAGCGGGACAGGCCGAGGGAGTTGTCGCGGTAGCCGTTCTGGTTGGCGACCAGCAGGTGGTTGTTGAGCGGGACGGCGGGCCAGTCCAGGCCGTTGAGGTCGGAGCGGATCAGGGCGTCCCGGTTGATCGCCTGGAAGACGGCCTGGCGGACGGTCGCGTCGGAGAGCAGGGAGCTGCGGGCGTTCAGGGTGAGCTGCCGGAAGTCCGGTCCGCCGGCCCGGCGCACGGCGGCGCCCTTGGTGCTCTTGATGACCTGGTAGCCGGCCAGGTCCGGGCCGCTGTTGAGGAGGTCGATCTCGCCCTTGGCGAAGGCGGCGCGGGTCGCGTCGGGCAGCAGGGCGTGGAAGACGATCCGGTCGAGCATCGGCTTGTCGCCCCACCAGGCCGGGTCGGCGACCAGGGTGACGGTCTGTGCGGCGGGGTCCAGCCGTTCGACCTTGAAGGGGCCGGCGGTGAGCGGGATGGCGTCCAGATAGGCCGAGTTGAACAGGTCCGGGGTGGCGACCTTGCTCGCGGGCAGCAGCGGGGCGTTGGCGGCGCCGTTGAACATCGACTGCCACTCGGAGAACGGCCGGTCGAAGGTCATCACGGCCTGGAAGTCGTCCTTGCCCCGCTCGACCGAGGTGACCAGCTCGAATCCGGAGGTGCTGGAGGGCCGGTAGGCCGGGTCCTTGCCGTTCAGGGCGTGCCAGTCGGCCTCGATGTCGCGCCAGGTGATCGGGGTGCCGTCGGACCAGTGGGCCTTGGGGTTGAGCGTCCAGGTGACCACCTGGTGGCCGTCCCTGACCTCGGCGTGGGCCTCCTGGAGGTAGGCCGGATTGACGGTCTGGGTGCCGGCCGCGTCCGAGCGGAAGAAGGTCGGCAGCAGCGGCTTGCTGACCGCGATGGTCGAGGACTCGCTGCCGTCGGTCTGGATCGGCGACCACTGGTGGGAGAACTGGGTGATCGCCAGGTTCAGGGTGCCGCCCTGGCGCAGCTGGGCGCGGTCGTGGGCGTTGATGTCGACCGAGGTCAGCTTGGGTATCCCGGTGGCGCCCGGCAGGGCGTCCGGGGCGGGGGCGTCCTGCCCGGAGGAGCAGGAGCAGAGCGCGAGGGAGAGCGTCAGGACGGTGAGACCGGCGAGCAGCGCCGTCCGGTGGTGCTGGAGGCGGCGGCGGCCCATCGGCGTGGCTCCCGGGGTGACTGTGACGGATGGTGTGGCGTCACATCTTGCTGACCGGGAGGGGGAGTTGTCGAGGGGCGGGGCCGCCGCATCCGTGCGATGCGGCGACCCCGCCCCTCGTGCGCGCCCGGTTCGTCGGCGGACGGCCCCGGACGGCGTTGCCGTCCGGGGTTCGGCGCCGGACGGCAGGCGTCCGGCGTCCGGCGTCTCAGGCGTCAGGCGACGGTGAACTTGAAGGTGCGGTCCTTGTCGCCGGTCTTGTCGAACAGCGAGGTGACGGCGTCCGCGACGTCCTGCGGGGTGATCGCGGCGGTCTGGCCGTTCTTCTTGGCCTTCACCTTGTCGAACGCGCCGTTGAGCTGCGAGTTCAGCGCGTCGAGGTCCCACTTGGGCGTGATCTTGCCGGAGGCGTCCGGGACCAGGGTGAGCGCCTTGGCGGCGGTCTTCGGGCCGAAGTCCCAGGACTTGGCACCGGCCGCGAGGTGGATCTTCCCGTTGGTCACCTGCTTGCCGAGGCTGTCCGCGGCGGCCTGGAGAGCCTGGGTGGAGACCTTGGGCTGGGCGGCCGTGACGGCCAGGGCGATCGGCTGGTCGGGCTTGCCGGCGGCGCGGTCGCGGTAGGCCTGCTCGATCACGTCCAGCGCGGCGTTGGTGTCCACCGCCTGGCCGGCCTTGCCGGGGACCACGACCGGGTCGCCGTTGTCGGCGAACTTGACGTAGCCCTCCTGCAGGCCCTGGCCCGAGCCGGCCGCCAGCGAGTCCAGCGCGGCCTTGAGCTTGGCGCGGTCGACCCGGACCTCCGGGGCGACGGCCTTGCTGCCGCCCTGGATCGACTTGATCACGTCGACCGGGTTGTAGCTGTGCGCGGACAGGCCGTCCACGGTGGCCGTGGTGTCGAAGCTCAGCCCGGCGACCGTCGGGTCGAGATCGAGGCTCTGGTCGCCGATCTTGAGCTTGAGCGGCTGCTGCCCGGCCTTGCCGACCGAGGCGTCCAGTGCGTGGATCGCCTGGTCGCGGCCGTTGCCGCCGATGTCCGTGCCGAGCACCACGGTGCCCTTGGGGATGTCGGACTGGTTGAGCATCAGGCCGGTGCCGTACGCGGCCGCGCCGAGGAAGAACACCCCGCCGACGGCGTAGACGCCGAGCTTGACCAGCTTCCTGGCGCCGCCGCGCTTGGCCTTCGCCTTGGCCGGAGCGGCCGGCGCGGGCTTGTCCTTGGCGGGCGCGGGGCCGGCCGAGGGAGCGGGCCCGGGGACGGCGCCGGGGAGGAACGGGGCGGCGGAACCGGGGTCGCCCGGCGCGGCCTGGGGGCCAGCGGCCGGCAGCGGGGTGACCTCGGTGGCCTCGGGGTCGCGGCGGGCCTTCCGGGGGCCGCCCGGGACGGGCTGCGGGGCCGGCTGGGGCGCGCCCGGGAAGAGCCCGCCCGGGCCCGCCGGGGTGGCGAAGGGGTCCTGGCCGGGGGCGGCCGGGCGCTGGGTGGCGAACGGGTCGGTGCCGGTCGGGGCCGAGGCGAACAGGCCCGGCTGCGGGCGGCCGTCGGCGCCGTGCGGGGCGCCGCCGCGGTCCAGGCCGGGTATGGCGGCCGGGGGCTGGGCGTGCTCGCGGATCGGCGCGAAGCCGTCCACGGAGGTGTCCTCCGGGTTGGGCTCGGCCGGCCGGAAGCCGCCCTGCGGCAGCCCGCCCTGCTGCGGCCCGCTCTGCTGGGGGTTGCGCTGCGGCAGCCCGCCCTGCTGCGGCGCCGACTGCTGCGGACGGCCGCCGCGCGGGCCGCGCTGGTCGCGTCGGCCGGGCGCACCGGCCTCGGGTCCGGTCGGCGCGAACGGGTCGCTGACCGGCGCGAACGGGTCGGCGGCCTCGTACACCCCGGGCTCCCCGTCCGGGGCCCCGGCGCCGTACGGCGAGGCGGGGGCGGCCGGGGTGGGTGCGGCGCCCTGCTGCGGGGCCTTGCCCTGGGCGGGCAGCGGACGGCCGTTCGGCCGCGCGGCACCGGCGGCCGGAGCCGGGCGGGCGCCGTTCGGGGCGGCCTGCGGACGGGCCTCGGCGGCGGTGCCGGGCGCGACCGGGGACTCCGGTGCGCTCGGGGCGCCGACCGACACGGTGGCCGGGGCGGGCTCGGCGGCCGGGGCCTTCTTCTGCCGCGGCCGGAACCACGCACCGGTGGACTCGGCCTCCGAGGTCGCCGGCGGGATCGGCGGGATCTGCCACTCCGGCGGCAGGTTCGGCGGGGTGGCCGAGCCGGCGCCGCCGTCCATCACGCCGAGGACGGGCGAGGCGGGCGCGGAGCGGTGCCGCGGGCCGCCGGGCTCGGCGGACGGCGCCGGGTCGGCCGGGCCGTCCTCGCCGCGGGCGGTCTCGTTCCTGACGGTGCTGCGGACCACGACCGGCGGGATCGGGCGCGAGCCGGGGATGTTGATCCGCACCCGGGTGGTCAGGGTGGTCTCGGTCTTCGGGCCGTCGTCCTCGCCGCCCGACCCGGTGTCGGCGCCGACCGCGGCCCGGTCGCCACCGGGGCCCGCCGGGGTGCCGTAGGGCGGCGTGCCCGACGGGTAGGCGTCCGGGCCCGTGCGCCGGGGCGTCGGGTTGGCGTTGTCAGATTCGCGGCTGCTCAATGCTGCTCTGCTCCGGGTTCGCGGGCGGGCCGTGCGGCGCGACCGCGGTTCGTGGTCGCCGGGCCTGGGGCAAACGGCGGTCGGGTACGACGTACTGCGGGACCACCATACTGGGAAGAACTGAGCGGTGAACGGCTTCGGACAGATCCTGATACGTCCGGTTCCTCCGGTATGAGAGTACGGCGGAGTGGTCCTGACTGCGCGTTGTGCGCGCTACCGTACGCGGCCGTCCGCCCGGTTCAGCGAGGGGGGTTGGGCACGCCCGGGAACCAGCTGGTGCGGGTGGGCAGGGTGGCGCAGATCACGCCCAGGATCGAGCCGACGAACAGCCAGGCCAGCGATGTGGCGTTGGACCACAGCACGTTGTCGCCCTCCGGTCGCGGCACCATCATCAGCAGCATCGCCAGGAACCAGCCGCCCGCGGGCAGTGCGGCGCCCAGCCGGGTGCCGGTGACCCGCAGTCCGGCGTAGAAGGTCGCGGCGGTGGCGGCGAGCGCCAGCAGAACTCCCACGGGCGGCCACAGGGCCTGCACAAAGGATCCGCACACCGACACCGCGATGCCCAGCAGGAAGAACAGGACATAAGCCGCGATCCGGGCGGCGCGCGGGGGTTGGGGCTCGGCCAGCCGCTCCTCGCGGGTGCCGAGGGCGGCCACCGCGATCGAGCGGCTCTTCGGCTTGGCGGCGGGCGCGGTCATCGGGCGGTCCCCTCGCTCGGGATCGGGTCGGCTGCCCGGCCCGTCGGGTCGGTCGCCGGGCCCGCGGCGTCGGTGTCGAGGCCCGCGAAGAGGTCGCGCTCGGGCCGTTCCGGTCCGGCCTGGCCGCGCACCAACTGGTAGTACTCGGTGGCGAACAGCGGCTGGCCGAGGTGGTTGGAGAGCGCGAAGGAGGCGCCGGCCACGGTGATCTGGGTGGCGTGCGCGGTCAGCGCCGCGGCCTTGGCCGCGGCGTACCCGGTGCCGTCCAGCACGGTGGTGACCACCTCGTCGGCCACCACCCCGGGGACGTCGGCGGGCCGGGCGACGCCCGGGAACGCCGCCTCGGCGGCGGTCGCGGCGAGCCCGGCGTCGAGCACCGTGCGGGGCATCCGGTTCCAGTACACCTTGGCGATCCGCCAGGCGGCGCCCAGCTCGGGGCGGTGCGCCGGGTCGGCGGCCAGCTCGTACGCGCGCATCGCGACCCGGTGCGCCTGGATGTGGTCCGGGTGCCCGTAGCCGCCGTTCTCGTCGTACGTGACCAGCACCTGCGGCCGCACCTCGCGGACCACGGCGACCAGGTGGTCCGCCGCCTCGTCCACGTCCGCCCGCCAGAAGCAGCCGGGGGCGTCGTTCTCGGGCACGCCCATCATCCCGGAGTCGCGGTAGCGCCCCGGCCCGCCGAGGAAGCGGAAGTCCGTGACGCCGAGGGCGCGCATGGCCCCGGTCAGCTCGCCGATCCGGTGGGCGCCGAGGGTGTCGTCCCGATCGGCCGTCAGGTGGGCGAGCCCGGGCGGGATCACCTCGCCGCCCTCGCCGAGGGTGCAGGTCACCAGCGTCACCCGGGCGCCCTCGGCGGCGTACCTGGCCATGGTGGCGCCGTTGCCGATCGACTCGTCGTCGGGATGGGCGTGCACCAGGAGGAGGCGGCGGCCGGTAGTCGCGGTCATGGGAGGAAGCCTAACGACCGCGGCTGCGGGGTCAGAGCTTCAGGCCGTTGATCATTCCGGCGAGGTTGCTGGTGACCTGGCTGATCGACGGCGCGATCGAGCTGGAGGCCAGGTAGAAGCCGAGCAGCGCGCAGACGATGGCGTGCGCCAGCTTGAGACCGGAGCGGCGGATCAGCACCACCACGATGACGAGCATCAGCACGGCTGCGGAGATGTTCATGGCCATGTGGGCTCATACCCCTTCTCGGGTGCCGGCCCTTGGGGAGGGCGGCGGTGGGACCGTACGGGAACCGGGGCCGGGTGACCGGGGCCCGGGACGGGGCCCGACGATCACTCGTCCTGATCAGTCATACCCGATGGGTAAGGGGAGCATTACATTCAGTGAGTCCGCGCGCGCCGGGGTATCGGGGCACTCGTGGGGCGCATGGGCCGGTCGGAGGGGGTATGGGGCCCTTTGGGCATACTCGCGGGTGATGCTCCGAACGAGTGACCGTCAGTCACCCGGCAGTGGGAGCCGGCCGTCGTAGGGTCTGGTGCCATGACCTCCCACACCCCTGCGGACACCTTTCCCCGGCAGTACGCGCGGACCCAGCGCTACACCGTCGGCGCCCCCCGCTCCTTCTCCGTCGTGCCGGACGGCTCGCGGGTCGTCTTCCTCCGCTCCCGTTCGGGCAGCGACCGGGCCAACCTGCTCTGGACCCTCGACACCGCCACCGGCGAGGAGCGGATCGCCGCCGACCCGGCCGTGCTGCTCGGCGGCGGCGAGGAGGACCTCTCGCCGGCCGAGAAGGCGCGCCGCGAGCGCAGCCGGGAGGGCTCGGCCGGCATCGTCGGCTACGCCCTGGACGCCGCCGGCGCCCGGGCCGCCTTCGCGCTGTCCGGCCGCCTGTTCACCGCCGACCTGGCCGCCGGCGGCACCGCGGAACTGCCCGCCGTGGGACCGCTGCTGGACCCGCGGCTGTCCCCGGACGGCGCCCACGTCGCCTACGCCAACACCGCCGGTGAACTGCGGCTGACCCGTACCGACGGCGGCGGCGACCGGGCGCTCGCCGAGCCGGACGGCCCGAACGTCACCTGGGGCCAGGCCGAGTTCATCGCCCAGGAGGAGATCGACCGCGACCGCGGCTTCTGGTGGTCCCCGGACGGCGAGCGGCTGCTGGCCGAGCGCGCCGACGACAGCCCGGTGCGCCGCTGGTGGATCGCCGACCCGGCCAACCCGGACCGCGAGCCCGCCGAGGTCGCCTACCCGGCGGCCGGCACCGCCAACGCCCAGGTCGGGCTCTGGGTGCTCGACCTGCACGGCGGACGCACCGAGGTGGCCTGGGACCACGAGGCCTTCCCGTACCTGGCCCGGGTGCACTGGTCCGAGGGCGGCGTGCCGCTGCTGCTCGTCCAGTCCCGCGACCAGCGCGCCCAGCGGATCCTCGGCCTGGACGTGACCACCGGCGCCACCGAGGTGCTGTTCGAGGAGCGCGACGACGCCTGGCTGGAGGCCTTCCCGGGCGTGCCGGCCTGGACCCCGGACGGCAAGCTGGTCCGGATCTCCGACCACGGCGGGGTGCGGGCGCTGGTGGTCGGCGACCGGGCCGTCACCGGGGCCGACCTGCACGTCCGGTCGGTGGTCGCGGTCACCGCGCGGGAGGTGTTCTTCAGCGCCTCCGGCGGCGTCGGGGAGACCGACCCCGAGCCCGGCTGGATCGCCGTCGGCCGGATCAGCCACGACGGCAAGGACCTGGCCTGGGAGTCCGCCAACGGCCGCCCGTTCACCTCCGTCACCAGCGCGGTGCACGCCGGCGGGATCACCGTCCGGGCCACCGCCGAGCCCGACCTGCCCGGCACGCTGGTGCAGGTCGCCCGCGACCTGCCGGAGGGCGTGGTGGTCGACGACGTCGCCACCGTCGCCTCGTACGCCGAGACCCCGGTCATCACCGCCCGCCCGGTGTTCCGCTTCGCCGGCCAGCGCCGCATCCCGGCCGCCGTCTTCCTGCCCACCGGCTACGACCGCGAGCGCGACGGCCTGCTGCCCGTCCTGATGGACCCGTACGGCGGCCCGCACGGCCAGCGCGTCGTCCAGGCGCACAACCCGCACCTCAACTCGCAGTGGTTCGCCGACCAGGGCTTCGCGGTGGTCGTCGCGGACGGGCGCGGCACCCCCGGGCGCGGACCGGCCTGGGAGAAGTCGATCGCCTTCGACTTCGCCGGCGCCACCCTGGACGACCAGGTGGAGGCCCTGCGGGCACTCGCCGACGAGTTCCCGCTGGACCTCGACCGGGTCGCGATCCGCGGCTGGTCGTACGGCGGCTACCTCGCCGCGCTCGCCGTGCTGCGCCGCCCCGACGTGTTCCACGTGGGGGTCGCCGGGGCGCCGGTGACCGACTGGGAGCTGTACGACACCCACTACACCGAGCGCTACCTGGGCCACCCGGCCGAGCGGCCCGAGGTGTACGAGGCCAACTCGCTGAACAAGTACGCGGCCGGTCTCGAGCGCCCGCTGATGATCATCCACGGCCTCGCCGACGACAACGTGGTGGCCGCCCACACCCTGCGGCTCTCCTCGGCCCTGCTCGCCGCCGGGCGTCCGCACACCGTGCTGCCGCTGTCGGGCGTCACCCACATGACCCCGCAGGAGGAGGTCGCGGAGAACCTGCTGCTGCTCCAGGTCGACTTCGTGAAGCGCTCGCTGGGCCTGTAGGCCCTCCGGGTGGGCCGTCGTGCCTGCGGCATGACATCCGTCATACCGAAGGCACGACGGCCGACACTGCCGCCGCCCCCGGCCCGGGCGGGACCCTGAGGTGGTGCGGACAGCTCCGCACGGGACACCACCAGGAGAGGAGCCGGGCGATGGTTACCGAGGTGGCCGCCTTCCGCGGCGTCGGCAAGAGCTACGGGCGGGTGCGCGCCGTGGAGGGGCTGGACCTCGTGCTGCGGCCGGGCGAGACCGTCGCCCTGCTCGGCCCGAACGGCGCCGGGAAGTCCACCAGCCTGGACCTGCTGCTCGGCCTGCGCGAACCCGACCGGGGCACCGTCACGCTGTTCGGCGGCACCCCGCGGGCGGCGATCGCGGACGGCCGGGTCGGCGCGATGCTGCAGAGCGGCGGGCTGATGACCGACGTCAAGGTCCGCGAGCTGGTCGAGCTCGCCTGCAAGGTCCACCCGCGCGGCCGGTCGGTCACGGGGGTGCTGACCGACGCCGGGATCGAGGAGATCGCCGAGCGCCGGGTCGACAAGCTGTCCGGCGGCCAGGAGCAGCGGGTCCGCTTCGCCCTGGCGATCGCGGGCAACAGCGACCTGATCGTGCTGGACGAGCCCACCACCGGAATGGACGTCAGCGTCCGGCAGGCGTTCTGGGCG
Organism: Kitasatospora sp. NPDC096128; assembly: GCF_040303105.1. Classification (NCBI taxonomy): domain Bacteria; kingdom Bacillati; phylum Actinomycetota; class Actinomycetes; order Kitasatosporales; family Streptomycetaceae; genus Kitasatospora; species Kitasatospora sp. NPDC096128. Next base: position 133,987 of record NZ_JBEOSP010000015.1, read on the forward strand.
AGCATCCGCGCGCAGGCCGACGCCGGGCGCACGGTGCTGTTCGCCACCCACTACCTGGAGGAGGCGGACTCGATCGCCGACCGGGTCCTGGTGCTGCACCGGGGCCGGCTGATCGCCGACGGCAGCTCCGCGGAGATCAAGGCGCGCGCCGGGGCCCGCCGGATCGCCTTCGAACTCCACGATGTGGACGGCGAGTTCGACGAGGCCGTGCTGCGCTCCCTGCCGGGCGTGCAGTCGCTGGACGTCACCGCGCGCGTCCCCGGGGTGCGGACGGTGCGGATCCGGACCGCGGACGCCGACGCCGGCGTCGCGGGGATCTACCGGGCGGGCCTGTACCCGCGCGGGCTGGAGGTCACCGGGGTCGGCCTGGAGCAGGCCTTCCTGACCATCACGGGCGAGCTGGACCGCCGGGCCGACGCCGAGAAGGAGAGCGTGCGATGACCACCCTGATCAAGCTGGAGATCCTGCGGACCCTCCGCAACCGGCGCTACCTGTTTTTCACCGTCCTCTACCCGGCGCTGATGTACGTCTTCTTCATCAACGCCTACGGCTCCGGCAACCAGGCCGGCGGCCTGCCCGTGAAGACCTACTTCATGGTGTCCATGGCCACCTTCGGCGCGGTCGGCGCGGTGCTCACCGGCAGCGCGCAGCGGATCTCGCTGGAGCGCAAGAGCGGCTGGACGCGCCAGCTGCGGCTGACCGCCCTGCCGGGCCGGGCGTACACCGTCGGCAAGATCGCGGCGACCGCGGTGACCACGCTGCCGGCGATCCTGGTGGTCTTCGCGGTCGGGGCGGCCCAGGGCGTCTCGCTGAGCGGGCCGCAGTGGATCGGGCTGGTGGCCGCGCTCTGGCTGGGCAGCTTCGTGTTCGCCGCGCTGGGGGTGGCGCTGGGCTACGCGGCGGCGCCGGACGCGGTGCAGCCGATCGTGATGATCACCTACATGGCGATGGCGCTGCTCGGCGGCACCTGGTTCCCGGTGAGCGGCTCGCTGGAGAAGTTCGCCCGGTTCAACCCGGTGTTCCTGTACAACAAGCTGGCCACCTTCACCCAGCCCGGGCAGTCCCTGGACCTGGCCGCGGTCGCCGGACTGGCCGCCTTCTTCGCGGTGTTCGCGGCCGGTGCAGCGGTGCTGTACCGCCGTGACACCCGCCAGGCATGATGATCGACATGACTGACGTGCGCCGGACCCACCGCACCGACGAGCAGCCGGAGGCGGGTGTGGCGCGCGCCACGCTCATGAACATCCCGGGCAGCCCGGTGGAGACCCGGCGGCAGATGCTGGTCAAGATCGCCTGGATGCTGCTGTGGACGACCTACCTGGCCTACCCGGCCGGCGACCTGATCAACGGCGGCCACAGCCCGGTCGGGCAGGCGCTCGGCTGGGCCTGCCTGGCGGTCTTCCTTGCCTCGTACGTCCTGCTGGTGTTCTTCCGCTCGCAGGCGGGGATGAGGCCGCGGGCCTGCCAGGTGGTCGTCGGGACCATGATCGTGCTCGCGGTGGCCGCCTCCTTCGCGTTCGGCGGCGCGTTCCTGACGATGTTCATCTACGCCTCGGTGAGCCTCGCGGTCATCACCCCGCCGAAGCACGCGCTGCGCGCCCTGGTCGCCATGGCCGCGCTGACCGCCGGGACCGGCCTGGTGATCCACGCCGACTCCGACAACACCACCACCTTCACCCTCAGCGCCTTCCTCTCCGGCGTCGCGATGACCGGCCTGCAGCGACTGGTCGCCACCATGAAGGAGCTGCGCGAGGCCCGGGCCGCCGTCGCCCACCTGGCCGCCTCCGAGGAGCGGCTGCGGCTCGCCCGCGACCTGCACGACCTGCTCGGGCACTCGCTCTCGCTGATCACCCTGAAGAGCGAGCTGGCCGGCCGGTTCATGGACGCGGGCAAGGACGAGGCCGCTCGGGCGCAGGTCGCCGACATCGAGCAGGTCGCCCGGCAGTCGCTGATCGACGTGCGGGAGGCCGTGACCGGCTTCCGCCGCCCCACCCTGCCGGTCGAACTCGCCGCGGCCCGCACCGCCCTGTCCGCCGCGCAGGTCCGGCTGGAGGCCGCGCCGGAGCTGGTGGACGCCTGGCCGTCGCTGGCCGACGAGGAGGCGGGCGCGCTCGCCTGGGCGCTGCGCGAGGCCGTCACCAACATCGTCCGGCACGGCGAGGGCGCCACCGTGTGCACCGTGACGGCCGACGAGAGCTGGGAGGGCGGCGGCGAGCGCTACGCCGTCCTGGAGATCACCGACAACGGGCCCGGCCCGGGCAAGTCCCAGCCGGGGAACGGGCTCTCCGGCCTGGAGGAGCGCCTCGCGCTGGTCGGCGGGCGGCTGGAGACCGGCCCGGGGGAGCGCGGCAAGGGCTTCCGGCTGCGCGCCTCGGTGCCGCTGCGGACCACGGCCGAGCCGTCCGAGCCCTCCAAGGTCGGCTAGCCGCAGGGCAGTTCCAGCAGGGCCTGCGAAGGCCCGCGGGCCGGACGGCAGTCGGGGAACCGACCGGGCGGACCGATCGTTCTGTCGGGCATGTCCGCCGTCCTCATCCTCGGCTTCGACCCGCACACCGTCCCCGGCATGGACGGCGACGGCCTGCGGGCCGTCCTCGACGCCGAACTCGCCCGCTTCGCCGAGCACGGCCTCGACGCGGCGATGACCCTGGTCGCCCCCGACGGGACCGCCGAGCCGGCGATCACCGCCGCCCTCGCCGACCGGGACTGGGACGTCGTGGTCATCGGCGGCGGCATCCGCAAGCCGGAGCCGGCGCTGCCGTTCTTCGAACTCGTCGTCAACCTCGTCCGCCGCCACGCCCCGCAGGCCGCCATCGCCTTCAACACCAGCGGCGCCGACAGCGTCGAGGCCGCCCAGCGCTGGCTGTAGCCGTCAGTGGTACGAGCAAGCGCCCGGCACACGCCTCGTTCCTCCCGATGACACCCGAGGAGGGGGAGGCGGAAGTGCCGTCAACCGCCCGAGGCCGGGCCGACCTCCTACGCAAGCGAGCGGCGGTAGCGGAGGGCCGGGCGGTCGTCGAGGAGGAACTCCTCGACGACTGTGAAGGCGTTGTGGGTGAGGACCGCCATCGAGGCCGGGGGCCTGGCGCGTTCGAAGGCGAGCAGGGCGTCGGCGTGGTCCGGGCGGAGGGGTTCGAGGGTCAGCACGAGGGGATTGTGGCCCGCAGGGCCTCGGTGAGCCAGTCGAATACCTCCTTCAGGCCCTCCGGCACCGGCCAGCCGTTGATGACGGCGAGCAGCTGCCAGTAGCGCTCGGCGCGCGGGTCGTCGGCGGTGGTCAGGCGGTCCAGCAGCCAGGAGCGGAGGGCGGGGTCGTCGGGGCGCTCGAAGGTCTCGGCGTAGGCGGCGGTGAGGGTGTCCAGGACGGGGCCGGCGGCCGGGGAGGAGGGCGCGATGCCCTCGGCCAGGGCCGTGCCGACCACCGTCCGTACGGTCTCGGTCAGTGCCGCGTGCAGCCCTCCCCGGTCGCCGTCCGCCCGTTCGGCGGCCTGGTGCTCGGCCATCCGCCGCACTGCCGCCCGGAAGTCCCGGTCCTGGACGAGTTCGCCCAGCTCGACCCAGGCCTCGACCTGCTCCGGCCTTGGCTCGTCCGGCAGTTCGGGCATTGCCGAGCGCAGCATGGCGACGAACTCGGGGTTGGCGTCCAGGCCGCCGAAGGTCTCGTCGATGAAGTCGTGGACGAGCCGGCGGCGTTCGGTGTCGGACAGTCGGGCGAGCTTGTGCATGAGTGTCATCTCCTCCGGGGTGGACGAACGTTGGGCGACCGCGAGCAGGACGGCCCGGCGCAGCCGCAGGGTGCTGATCTGCACCTCCAGGGCTTCCGCGTGCGCCGCGACGACCTCGTGCAGCGGGGCCTGGCGCTCCAGCACCCGGCGGATCGCGGGCAGGTCGAGCCCGAGTTCGCGCAGGGTGCGGACCAGGTCCAGCCGGGCGAGGGCGTGGATGTCGTAGCGGCGGTAGCCGGCGGCGGTGCGGTCGGTGGGCGGGACCAGTCCGGTGTCGGCGTAGAACCGGATGGCCTTGACGGTGAGTCCGGTGCGCCGGGAGAGGTCGCCGATCGAGTAGAGCGTTTCGCTGCCGTCCATGGGCACCACTGTGGGGTCTCCCCCTGCCGGAGACTCAAGCCCTTTCCCCTCTAAGGTCATGGCCATGGGTAATGCAGAGAACGGCTCCGGGATCCGCGTGCTGCTCGCCGAGGACCAGGGGATGGTCCGGGAGGCGCTGGCGGCGCTGCTCGGGCTGGAGGGGGACATCGACGTCGTGGCGCAGGTCGGCCGCGGCGACGAAGTGGTGGCGGCGGTGCTGGCGAACGACGTGCAGGTCGCCGTGCTGGACATCGAGATGCCGGGCATGACGGGCATCGAGGCGGCCGCCGAACTGCGCCGCCGGGCGCCGGGGACGCGGGTGGTCATCGCGACGACCTTCGGCCGCCCCGGCTACCTGCGCCGGGCGATGGAGTCCGGTGCGGACGCCTTCCTGGTGAAGGACGCGCCCGCGTCCGAGCTGGCCGAGGCGATCCGCCGGGTGCTGCGCGGCGAGCGGGTCATCGACCCGGTGCTGGCGGCGGCCGCGCTGGCCGAGGGCGCCAATCCGCTGACCGCGCGCGAGCGGGACGTGCTGGGGGCGGCCGCGGACGGCGCGGTGAACGCGGACATCGCCAGGCGGCTGCACCTCTCGGAGGGGACGGTCCGCAACTACCTCTCGATGGCGATCCAGAAGACCGAGGCCCGCAACCGCACCGAGGCGGTCCGGATCGCCCGCGAGAAGGGCTGGCTGTGACCGGCTAGTTCAGCCGGTGGCGGGCCGCCCGGGCCTCCTGGCGGACCTTGGCGGCGGCGTCCGGGTCGTAGGCGTCCAGGATCCTCGCGTAGTCGTCCATCTCCGCCGCGCCGCCGAGGAAGTCGCCCATCCGTACCAGGAGTTCGGCCCGTTCCAGGCGGAGCTGGGCCGGGTGCCGGGGGAGCAGCAGGGCGAGTTCGGTGGCCCACAGCTGGGTGCGGGCCTGTTCGGGCCGGTCGGCGGCCCAGGCCCGGATGTTGCCGAGCACCCGCAGCACGATGTCCAGCGGCTGGGCCGGGGTGAGCAGTGCGGGGGTGAAGTCGTGTCCGGAGGCGGCGACCAGGTGCTCGACGTCGGCCGGGTCGAGCAGCCGCCCGCCGTGGAAGGGGTCGGCGAGGACGTACTCCTCGCCGCTGCCCGGGCCGCCGACCGCGACGATGAAGTGGCCGGGCAGGGCGATGCCGTGCACGGTGAGGCCGGCCCGTCGGCCGACGGCCGTCCACACCAGCGAGAGCATGATCGGCAGTCCGCGCCGGCGCCGCAGCACGTCGGGCAGCAGCGAGGACTCCAGCCGCCGGTAGTCGGACTGGCGTCCGTGGAAGCGCTCCCGTCCGCCGAGCACGGCGGCGAGCAGCGCGGCGGTCTCCTCGGGCCCGGACGGCGAGCGTTCGGCCACGGCGAGCCGGACGGCCGCCGCGTGCCGGTCGAGCGCGGCCTCGCAGGCGGCCAGCAGGGTGTCCACGCCGGGCGGTTCGCCCGGATCGCCCGGGTCGAGGACCGGGACGTGCTCGGCGGCGGCGAGCAGGCAGAGCAGCACCGGGTCGGGCTGCTCGGCGCGGGCGGCGGTCCGGAAGCGGTCTCTGCTCTGCTCGGTCACGGTGACGGCGACGGCCTTCGTACGACGGACGGACAAGCGGACATACCAGGATGGAACGGTCGGGCGGCTACTCCTGCGGAAGGAGTGCGTAGTGGTAAGTGTGACTGGTCGTGAAGCCGAGTCCGTCATAGAGCGCCCGCGCACTGTCGTTCTCCGCCTCGACCTGCAGGTACGCGCCACTCGCCCCCTCCTCCGCCGCGCGGGCGGCGAGCACCGCCATGACCGCGGTCGCCAGTCCGGCCCGCCGGGCGTACGGCTGCACCTCGATCGCGCCGAAGCAGGCCCACGGGCCGTCGATGACGCAGCGTCCGATCGCCAGCGGCGGCTGCCCCGGGGCGCCGGGCGCGGTGGCGAACCAGACCGAGGGGCCGCCGTGCAGCACCTGCCGGGCCGCCCCGCGCACCGCCGGGTCCTCGCCCAGCTTTCCGTACAGCGACAGCCAGGCGTCGTCCGCGGTCCGGGCGAGCCGTACGCGGTCGTGCCCGGCGCCGGCCCGGGCCACCGCGGCCAGCGGGGCGGTGCGCACCTGGGTGGGGGAGCGCGGCGGGCCGAGCAGCGGCCGGAGCCGATCGGCCGTCCCGGGGGTGACCACCTCGACCAGGGCGGGCAGCCCGCGCGCCGCGTACCAGCCCCGGACGGCGGCCAGCGCCTGCGGCAGTGGCATGCCCGGGTCGCCGAGTGCCTGGACGGAGTTGGCGCGCCGGGTGAACCCGGCGGCCGCGCGCAGCGTCCACTCGCCGAGCGCCTCCTGTTCGACCCCGGGCCAGCCGCGCCCGGCGGTCCGCTGCAGCTCGACCGGCGTGGCGGCGGGCAGCGGCGCGCGCCGGGCCGGGAACAGCGGCACGACCTTGCCCGCGACCAGCAGCTTCTCCGGGAAGGCGACCGGCCCGCCCGACCGGGGCTCGACCGTCAACCCGTGATCGTCCCACGATGTGAGCACGCCGATCACATCGCGGAACACCGGACGGTCGTCCACGAACTCCGAGAGGCGTCGCACGGAGACCCGAAGTCCCACGTCAGAGCGATCTATCCGGACTTCCGGACGGCGTTCCAGCTGGTCTCGGGTCATGATCCGGCCACCTCCTGTGCATTTGCCTGCTCCGACCCGCGATACTAGGGGCGGGCATCGACGACGCCGCGCTCACCGCGCACGGCAGCAGAACAGAACGGGCCGCCAGGCCCTTCCGAGGAGGAACGACAGCGTGACCTACGTCATCGCGCAGCCTTGTGTCGACGTGAAGGACAAGGCGTGCATCGAAGAGTGCCCGGTTGACTGCATCTACGAGGGCCAGCGTTCCCTCTACATCCACCCGGATGAGTGTGTCGACTGCGGCGCTTGCGAGCCGGTCTGCCCGGTCGAGGCGATCTTCTACGAGGACGACACTCCGGAGGAGTGGAAGGACTACTACAAGGCGAACGTCGAGTTCTTCGACGACCTGGGCTCGCCCGGCGGCGCCTCCAAGCTCGGCCTGATCGAACGGGACCACCCGTTCATCGCCGCGCTGCCGCCGCAGAACGCCGACCACTGACGATCGGTGGCTACTGAGCTGTGAACACCAACAGCACGCGCGCGCCGTTCCCGGGCCACCCGGGGGCGGCGCGCCGCGTTTCCGACCGGCTTCCGGTGTTCCCCTGGGACAAGCTGGAGCCCTACAAGGCCACCGCCGTCGCCCACCCCGGCGGCCTCTGCGACTTCTCCGTCGGCACCCCCGTCGACCCGGTCCCCGAGCTGATCCAGAAGGCGCTGGCGGCCCACACCGACACGCCGGGCTACCCGACCGTCTGGGGCCCGCTGGAGCTGCGCGAGGCGATCGCCGGCTGGCTGAACCGCCGCTGCGGCGCCGTGGTCGGCCCGCGGGCCGTCCTGCCCACCGTCGGCTCCAAGGAGCTGGTGGCCTCGCTGCCGACCCAGCTCGGCCTCGGCCCGGGCGACCAGGTCGCCTACCCGCGACTGGCCTACCCGACCTACGAGGTGGGCGCGCGGCTGTGCGGCGCCGAGCCGGTCGAGTACGACTCGGTGGACGAGCTGGACGGCTCCCGGGTGCGCCTGCTCTGGGTGAACTCGCCGTCCAACCCGACCGGCCGGGTGCTCGGCGCGGACGAGCTGCGCCGCGCCGTCGAGTGGGCCCGGGAGCACCGGGTGCTGCTGGTCAGCGACGAGTGCTACTTCGAGCTGGGCTGGGAGGCCGAGCCGGTCTCCGTCCTGCACCCGGACGTCTGCGGGGGCCCCGCTGACGGAACACAGCACGAGGGCCTGCTGGCCGTCCACTCGCTCTCCAAGCGCTCCAACCTGGCCGGTTACCGCGCGTCCTTCGTGGCGGGCGATCCGGTCGTGGTCGAGGAGCTGCTGGGGCTGCGCAAGCACGGCGGCATGATCGTGCCGGCGCCCGTCCAGGCGGCGACGATCGCGGCGCTCGCGGACGACGCGCACGTGGCCGAGCAGCGGGACCGCTACGCGGCCCGGCGCTCGGCGCTGCGGGCGGCGCTGGAGGCGTACGGCTTCCGGGTCGAGCACTCCGAGGCGAGCCTGTACCTGTGGGCGACCCAGGACCGCCCGTGCTGGGAGACCGTGGCCGAACTGGCCGGACTGGGCATCCTGGTGGCGCCCGGTGACTTCTACGGTCCGTCCGGCGGCAGCTTCGTGCGGGTCGCGTTCACCGCGACCGACGAGCGGGTCGCCGCAGCCGTGGAGCGGCTGACCGCGGCGCGCTGACGGTACGACGGAGGGGCCGGTGTTCCGTTTCGGAACACCGGCCCCTCCCGCGTGCGCGGGCCGCGGCGGGGTCGCCGCGGCCGACTACGGACCGACAGCCGACCTACAGCGGCAGGCCGCTGATGCTGCCGCCGTTCACGCCGCCCAGCAGGCCGCCGACCGGGCCGAGCGCGCCGGTGAGGCCGGACAGCGGGTTGTTCGGGCCGAGGTCGGCGCCGCCGAGGCGGTTGGCCGAGCCGTGCTCCGCGAGGCCGAGGACGTCGGTGGCGGGCAGGCCGCCGGGCAGCGCGTGCTCGACCGAACCGAGCGGCAGGGCGCGCTCCACGGCGCTGGTCGGCAGCGCGTCGGTGACGGCGTTGGTGCTGGGGACGGCGCTGGAGAGCTTGTCGGCGCCGGGAACCGCGTGGGCGAGGGCGCCCGCCTGGCCGAGGCCGCCGACCGGGCTGGTGTCGGCGTTGGCGCTGCGGGTGCCCATGCCCTTGCCGGTGACGGCCTCGCCGAGCTTGCCCGCCAGCGCCGAGGCGACCTTCGGGGTGACGGCGGAGAGCTGGCCGGTGGTGGCGGCGGTCTGGTCCACCGGGGCGGTCAGCGAGCTGGCCTTCTCGTTCGCCTCGGGGAGCTGGTGGGCGACGATGTTCCCGGCGGCGTCGGCGGAGGCCGGTACGCCCGCGGCGACGGTGGCCGCACCGGTGGTGCCGGCCGCCTGCCCGAGCTGGTGGGTGGTGTGCTGCAGGGTGGAACCGGTGTCGGTGTTGGTCAGCTGTCCCAGCGGCGCCGCGAGGTCGCTCTTGGGAAGCAGGGCGTCCCCGCCCAGGGCGGACGCGGAGCCGGCCGCGACCAGCGGGGTCGCTCCGGCCGCCACGACGAGCGCGGCCTGGGCGATCCGGCGCGTGAGGGAGTGAGACATGAGGCTCCTCGAAGGGGTCTGGGTCCGTCCCGTCCGCCGGGTGGACGATCCGGGTGCGGACGGGACCTGGCGGACGACGTTGTTACCGCTTGAGAAGCCAGAAGGTTTCGGCCGGTGCAAGGAAAGTGCCTGACCGACCATCGGATCGTACGACCGCAGCGAGGGCTCGTCCCTGACCCGCGGGAGGCCGTCGGACCGGCTCGGGGCAAGGGAAGTGACGGTTCTCCGCCGGGGGTCGCCGGGACCGGCGGCCAGTCCACTGGAGTTGACCGCAATCACCCGTCCGGCGGCTACCCGAACGTGAGTGCGTCAGCTCTTTCCGTACGGGGCCAGGGTGACCTGGACGAGCTTGGCCGACGTCCCCGAGGTCTGGGTCTGCCAGCCGTCCTCCGACTCGGTCTTGCGCCAGATCTTCCCGTCGTAGGCGACCGTCGCGATGCCCAGCTGCTGGGCCTGGGCGACCGCCCAGTGGGCCACCTCCCACCCGCTGGCCCGCTCGGCGGACGCCCCGGCGTCGCCCCCGGCGTCCGCCGAGGTGGTCAGCGCGGCGGCGGCCGGGTCCGGGGTCAGCGCGACGGCGTTCTCCGCGCCCTTGATCGTCGAGCTGTAGCCGGTGGCCGGGGTGACGGTGCGGCCGAACTCCCGGCGCACCCGGTCCGACAGCACCTGGGTGCGGTCCGGCTGCGCGGCCGGGGCGGCCGAGGCGCCGGCCGTCGGGGAGGGCGCGTCCGCCGGGTCCGGCTTGGCGTAGTCCTTCACCACGCAGCTGAACGAGGCGGGCTCGCGGCCGGCCAGCGCCGAGGTGAGCAGGGTCGCCTTGGTCTCGTGCTTGGCGTAGGCCTGCGGGTAGCCGCTCTTCTGCACCGCCTGGGCCGCGTCGGTCAGCGGCATCCGGGTGTAGCCGGGCACCTTGACCAGGCCGTCCAGGAACTTGTTGGTGGCGTACACCGGGTCCGCGATCTGCTCCGGGGTGCCCCAGCCCATCGAGGGCCGCTGCTGGAACAGGCCGATCGAGTCCCGGTCGCCGCCCGCCAGGTTGCGCAGCTTGGACTCCTGCATCGAGGTCGCCAGCGAGATCGCCGTCGCCCGGTCGGGCAGGCCCCGCGCCCGCGCCACCGCGGCGATCGTCGCCGCGTTGGCGGCCTGCGGCAGCTCCAGCGTGCCGCTGCCGGCCGCGGTCTTCACGGTGCACTCCTCCGTGGCTCCCTGCCGGAAGCCGAACCACCAGATCCCGACCACCGCCAGACCCGCGACCATCGCCAGGCCGAGCAGCCCGACCAGCACGAGCAACAGCGCGCGGACCGGACCGCGACGGCGGGGCGCCACTTCGTCGCCCAGCTCGTCGCCCAGATCCTCGCTGTTCCTTCTCCTGGCCACCGTCGCCCCTCTCGCGCCCGCCTTCTTGATCCGACACCGTACCCACTCGGACGGATGTGCGGCGCAATCCGGTTGCCGAACCTGAGGCGTTCCACGTCACAGAACGACCACACGGAGTGCACGAGCGACGGCACTAGGCTGACGCCATGAGCAGCCCGAACCCGACGCCCTTGGACCTGACCCTCGACGGTGGGGCGCTGACCGCCCGGCTCGTCGACTTCCCCTCGGTGAGCGGCGACGAGCAGGCACTCGCCGACGCCGTCGAGGCCGCCCTGCGCGGCTACCCGCACCTGACCGTGGACCGCTACGGCAACAACGTGGTCGCCCGGACGAACCTGGGCCGCGCCGAGCGCGTCGTGCTGGCCGGCCACCTGGACACCGTGCCGATCGCCGACAACCTGCCCTCCTACGTCGACGGCGACCTGCTCTACGGCTGCGGCACCTCGGACATGAAGTCCGGCGTGGCGGTGGCGCTGCGGCTCGCCGCCACCCTGCCCGAGCCCAACCGCGACCTCACCTACGTGTTCTACGACTGCGAGGAGGTGGAGGCCCACCGCAACGGCCTCGGCCACCTCGCCAAGGACCGCCCGGACTGGCTGGCCGCCGACTTCGCGGTGCTGATGGAGCCCAGCGGCGCCATGGTCGAGGGCGGCTGCCAGGGCACCCTGCGGGCCCAGATCCGGCTCAGCGGCGTGCGCGCCCACGCGGCCCGCAGCTGGCTCGGCGACAACGCCATCCACCACGCCGCCGAGGTGCTCACCCGGCTGGCGACCTACGAACCGCGCCGGGTGGAGATCGACGGCCTGGAGTACCGCGAGGGCCTTAACGCGGTGCGGATCGACGGCGGCGTGGCCGGCAACGTGATCCCGGACGAGTGCGTCATCACGATCAACTTCCGCTACGCGCCGGACCGCAGCGAGGCCGAGGCGGAGAAGCACGTCCGCGAGGTCTTCGACGGCTTCGAGCTGACCGTGACCGACTTCGCCCCCGGCGCCCTCCCCGGCCTGTCCCAGCCGGCCGCGCAGGCCTTCCTGGCGGCCACCGGCGGCCAGGCGCGGGCCAAGTTCGGCTGGACCGACGTCGCCCGGTTCAGCGCGCTCGGCGTCCCGGCGGTCAACTACGGCCCCGGCGACCCGAACTTCGCCCACAAGCGGGACGAGCACTGCTCGCTGAGCGCCATCGCCGAGACCGAGGACCGCCTGCGGGCCTGGCTGACCAGCTGAATCGAAAGCGCCGGGGGCGATCCGCGGGCCGGTCGAACGCCATCTTCCGGTTGCCCGGCCGACCTTCTCCCGTTGCCTGAAATCGGGGGGAGGTCGGCGTAGGGTTTCGTCATGACAGGCACAGGAGACGACAAGCAGTACGGACACGGCCCCGAGCAGGTCGGCGTGCCGCGGAAGAAGAAGGCCTGGCCCGAGAAGCAGCAGGGCCCGGTGCTCGTACGCCGGGACCAGGTCGGAACCAGCACCACGGACCAGCGCCTGCTGGACACCACGGGCCCCACCGACTGGCTGCACACCGATCCCTGGCGGGTGCTGCGGATCACCTCCGAGTTCGTCGAGGGCTTCGGCGCCCTCGCCGAACTCCCGCCCGCGATCAGCGTGTTCGGCTCGGCCCGGACCCAGGCCGACTCGCCCGAGTACGAGGCCGGGGTGGCCATCGGCCGGGCCCTCGCCGAGGCCGGCTACGCGGTGATCACCGGCGGCGGCCCGGGCGCGATGGAGGCCGCCAACCGCGGCGCCACGGAGGCCGGCGGCCTCAGCGTCGGGCTCGGCATCGAGCTCCCCTTCGAGCAGGGGCTCAACGAGTTCGTCGACCTCGGGCTGAACTTCCGTTACTTCTTCGTCCGCAAGACGATGTTCGTGAAGTACGCCCAGGGCTTCGTGGTCCTGCCCGGCGGCCTCGGCACGCTGGACGAGCTGTTCGAGGCGCTCACCCTGGTGCAGACGAAGAAGGTCACCCGCTTCCCGGTGATCCTCTACGGCAGCGCCTACTGGGGCGGCCTCTACGAGTGGCTGAAGAACACCCTGGTGGCGCAGGGCAAGGCGGCCCCGCGCGACCTGGAGCTGTTCCACATCACCGACGAGATCGACGAGGTCCTGAAGATCCTCGCCGACGCCCGCCGGCCCGCGAACGAGATCTAGCGGGTCCGAGCGCCCCGGAGGCGGGCCGAGCGCAGCCGGGGGCTCGCTCAGGCCAGCCCCCGGCGGGCGACCGCCGGGGGGCGGGTGCCCCGGATCGAGGCGACCATGTCCAGCACCTGGCGGGTCTCCTCGACCTGGTGCACCCGGTAGACCCGGGCGCCCAGCCAGGCCGAGACCGCCGTGGTGGCCAGGGTGCCGAGCAGCCGCTCGTTCACCGGCCGGTCCAGGGTCTCGCCGACGAAGTCCTTGTTGGAGAGCGACACCAGCACCGGGAAGCCGGTCGCGGTCATCTCCGGCAGCCGCCGGGTGGCCTCCAGCGAGTGCCGGGTGTTCTTGCCGAAGTCGTGCCCCGGGTCGATGACCACCGCGTCCCGGCGGACGCCCAGCTCCACCGCCCGCTCGGCCAGCCCGACGGTGACCCGCAGGATGTCCGCCATCACGTCCTCGTACCCGGCCCGGTGCGGCCGGGTGCGCGGCTCGGCGCCGCCCGCGTGGGTGCAGACCAGCCCGGCGTCGTAGCGGGCGGCCACCTCGGCGAGCTTCGGGTCCACCCCGCCCCAGGCATCGTTCAGCAGGTCCGCGCCCACCTCGCAGACCGCCTCGCCGACCTCGTGCCGCCAGGTGTCCACGCTGATCACCGCCTCGGGGTGGCGCTTGCGCAGCTCGGCCACGAACGGCACGGTGCGCCGCAGCTCCTCCTCGACCGTGACCTCGTCGCCCGGGCCGGCCTTGACCCCGCCGATGTCCAGGATCGCCGCGCCCTGCGCCATCGCGCGGTCGGCGGCGGCGAACGCGGCCTCGTCGGCGAAGGTCGCCCCCTTGTCGAAGAACGAGTCCGGGGTCCGGTTCACGATCGCCATGATCACCAGCTCGTCGTCACCGAATTCGCGCGGTCCCAGGCGCAGTGCCACCGATGTCTCCTCCACAGCTGCTGCGGGTGCGATGATGGCCCCCGGCCTCACTAGGGACCATGCTGTCATGATCAGCCCGGTTCCCTGGCCCCTCGGAGGAGGCCGACCGGGAGTTCGGGAGGACAGCTCGTGTTCTGGGTGATCGTGGTCGCCATGGCCGTGGTGGTCGGCGGCGCCGCGCTGGTTGCGCTCGGTGGGGGCGGCTCGATGCCGGAGGCGGTGCCGGACCGCATCGCCGCGCGGCTGCCGCAGGACCGCCCGCTGAACAAGACGGACGTCGACGAGCTGCGCCTGCCGATGGCCGTGCGCGGCTACCGGATGGACGAGGTGGACGACGTCCTGGACCGCCTCGGAGCCGAACTCGCCTACCGCGACTCGCGGATCGCCGCACTCGAGGCCGCCGCCCACCTGCGCGGCGCGGTCGAGGCCACCACCGCCCCGGACCCGGCCGCCGAACCGCTGCCCGGCCTGGAGGCCTTCGCCCAGGTGGTCCGGTCGGGCGGTGCGCCCGCCGACGCGCCGGCCCCCGAGGACGCGAAGCCGGTGAAGGACCAGTGACCGAGCCGACCGGCGGCGCGGTGCTCGGCGCGGACGGACTGCTCCGCTGCGGCTGGGGCGAGTCCACCGACGACTACCGCGTCTACCACGACACCGAGTGGGGCCGGCCGGTGCACGGCGACGACGCCCTGTTCGAACGGGTCTGCCTGGAGGCCTTCCAGTCCGGCCTGTCCTGGCTGACCATCCTGCGCCGCCGGGAGGGCTTCCGCGCCGCGTTCGCCGGCTTCGAGATCGGCAAGGTCGCCGAGTTCGGCGAGGCCGACAAGGAGCGGCTGCTCGCCGACGCCGGCATCATCCGCAACCGCGCCAAGATCGAGGCGGCGATCGCCAACGCCCGGGTCGCCCGCGGCCTGGACGGCGGCCTGGACGCGCTGATCTGGCAGTTCGCCGCCGACCCGGACCGACCGGCCCCCCGCACGCCGGGCGAGGTGCCGGCCGTCACCCCCGAGTCGACGGCACTGGCGAAGGCGCTGAAGAAAGCGGGCTTCCGCTTCGTCGGCCCGACCACCGCCTACGCCCTGATGCAGGCCTGCGGCCTGGTCGACGACCACCTGGCGGACTGCCACGTCCGCACCGGCGGTCGGAAGAGGCGCCGGCGGTCCTAGGGCCCTGTCCGGGGCCCGGCTCAGCGGCCGACGTACTTCGGCTTCTCCTTGGCGATGAAGGCGCGCACCGCGATCCGGTGGTCCTCGCTCTCCCCGGCCAGGGTCTGCAGCTCGTCCTCCTTGTCGAGCAGCTCGTCCAGCGAGTGCGAGGCGCCGTAGGCCAGCGACGCCTTGATGGCGCCGTAGGCGACCGTCGGGCCCTCGGCCAGCTCGCGGGCGAAGACCCGCGCGGTGGCGGCGAGTTCGTCGGCCGGCACGACCTTGGTGGCCAGGCCCAGCTCCATCGCCTCGGCGGCCTTGACCGTCCGGGGCAGCATCAGCAGCTCGGTGGCCTTGGCGTGCCCGACCAGCCGGGGCAGCGTCCAGGAGGCGCCGGAGTCGGCGGTCAGGCCGATCCCGGCGAAGGCGGTGTTGAAGCCGGCCCGCTCGGACAGGATCCGGAAGTCGCAGGCGAAGGCGAGCGAGGCGCCCGCGCCGGCCGCCACCCCGCCGACCGCGGCGACGGTCGGCTTGCGCATGCCGGCCAGCGCGCTGGTCAGCGGGTTGTAGTGCTCGGCGACGGTCCGCAGTGCGCCCTCGCCGGTCTCCTCGAACCGCTTGAGCAGCGCCAGGTGCTCGTTCAGGTCCTGTCCGACGCAGAACGCCCGCTCGCCCGCCCCGGTCAGCAGCACCGCGCGCACGGCCGCGTCCCCGGCCGCCTCGATCACGGCGTCGCGCAGCGCGACCTTGGTGGCCACGTCCAGGGCGTTCATCGCCTCCGGGCGGTTGATGGTGATGACGGCCAGGCCGCCGTCCAGCTCGTACAGCACGGAATCGGACATGGGGGAGGGCTCCCTAAACGATCGTCGCGTGGGTGGTCGTGCCAGGATGCCGGAGCGGGGGGCGCCGTGGGGAGTGTGAGGTATCGCACCTTCCGGCGGTGCCGCCACCACCGCCACGCCGGGGCTTATCGCGCCAATTGCGGTGGTTGCGGCCGGTCCGGCCGTGGTTGCACCGAGAGTGATGTTGGTCATCAGGCCGTGGCATGCGGGATAATGGCTTCCGATCAATGCGTTCGATACCGGCGGTGGACGGACTGCCGGTGCGTAGCTGAGCGGTTGCAGGAAGGGGAACGAGCATGGCGGCCATGAAGCCGCGGACGGGTGACGGCCCGCTCGAAGTCACCAAAGAGGGGCGGGGCATCATCATGCGCGTTCCGCTCGAAGGCGGCGGACGCCTCGTGGTGGAGCTCACGCCTGACGAGGCCGACGCTCTGGGCGAGGCCCTGAAGAAGGCCTGCGGCTGACCGCAGCGGGTGCTCGCCGTCTCCTGGAGACGTACCGCCGGGCCCGGGCACGACATCATGTCGGCCCGGGCCCGCGCGTGCTCCGGGCCCGGACCGCACCCGGGACGGGCCGCGGCCGGGCCGTACCCGGGGCGGCCCGCGGCTAGCGCTTCACGGCGCAGAGCAGCCCGTCCGAGACCGGCAGCAGGGCGGGCAGCAGCGCGTCGCTCTCCCGTACGTCCCGCACCAGGTCCCGGACCGCGCCGGTCTGCGGGTCCTGGAGTTCCGGCTCGGCGAGCCGGCCCTCCTGGAAGACCCCCTCGAAGCAGACCATCCCGCCGGGCCGCAGCAGCCGCAGCGACTCCAGCAGGTACTCGCGCGACTCGGCCGGGTCCCCGTCGCAGAACACCAGGTCGTACTGGCCGTCGGCGAGCCGGGGCAGCACCTCCAGGGCCCGGCCCGGTATGAACCGCGAGCGGTTGGCCGCGAACCCGGCCGCCTGGTAGGCCTCGCGGGCCAGCTGCTGGCGCACCGGCTCCGAATCGACCGTGGTGAGCACGCCGTCCGGCCGCATTCCGCGCAGCAGGTAGACGCCGGAGACGCCGGTGCCGGTGCCGATCTCGGCCACCGCCTTGGCGTCCAGTGCGGCGGCCAGCAGCCGTAGACAGGCACCGCCGCTCGGTCCGATGGCCCGTATGCCGGTCCGTGCGGACTGGGCCCGGGCGTAGGTCAGCACCGCGTCCTCGCCCACGTAGGTGTCGGCGAGGGCCGCGCGCGCGGGCCCGAACTCGCTGATGGCTGCCTCTTTCGGAGCCCCGGGTGGCGGCCCGGTGCCGGGGGATGTCGATATTTCCTGCCACAGATTACTGGCCGGGCGGGAACCGCGTACGGCGGCGGGCCGTTGTCACTGAGGACCGGGTGCGCAAGACCTTCCGGGCACTTTTATCCGGGCTTGACGGGTGAGGTGGATATGGTGGTGGCCCTGCTGGGCAGAAGAGCCGACCGAGGAGGTGTGGCCGAGGGCGACGTCCCTGTGCGGCGGCACTCCCGCGGCACCGCGTCGGCCCGTACGCCGAAGCCCGTGATGAACCAGCCTGCGCACTCCGACCTGGACCAGCCCGCCGCCGCCCTGCCGGCCGCCGGTACCGCCGAGGCCCCTGTCCTCGCGACCTTCGCCGAGGGTCCCGACTCGCAGAGCTGGACTCCGCCCACGTGGGAGGAGATCGTCGAGGCGCACAGCGCCCGGGTCTACCGCCTCGCGTACCGCCTGACGGGCAACCAGCACGACGCCGAGGACCTCACCCAGGAGGTCTTCGTCCGGGTGTTCCGTTCGCTGTCGACCTACACCCCCGGCACGTTCGAGGGCTGGTTGCACCGGATCACCACCAACCTGTTCCTGGACATGGTCCGCCGCCGCCAGCGCATCCGCTTCGACGCGCTCGGCGAGGACGCGGCCGAGCGGCTCCCCTCCCGCGAGCCCAGCCCGGCCCAGCACTTCAGCGACACCCACTTCGACGCCGACGTGCAGCAGGCGCTGGACACCCTCGCCCCGGAGTTCCGCGCCGCCGTGGTGCTCTGCGACATCGAGGGCCTGTCCTACGAGGAGATCGCCGCCACCCTGGGTGTCAAGCTCGGCACCGTCCGCAGCCGCATCCACCGCGGTCGCTCCCACCTGCGCGCCGCCCTCAAGCACCGCGCCCCCGGCTCGGCCCCGGGCCGCGAGCGCCGCGGCGGCTCGGAGGAGCCGGTGCCGGTCGGCGTCGCCGCGGAGGTCGCGACTGCGCCGGGCGGGCGCGGACGGAGGCGATCGTGAGCGGAACCAGCTGGTCCGGTCCGGACCGTTCGGATGCGTCCGACCGGTCCTCGACCTGGCGGAGCTGGGCACTGCCGGGACGACGCGGCACCGGTGACCCGGTGGGCGGCGAACCCGGTGGCCCGCTGCTGCCCGCCGTCCCGCTGCCCGCCGACACGGCACTGCGCGCGCTGCCCGTACGGCCCGCCGAACCCGCGGCCGAGGAACACCACCTCGGCGACCGGCTGTCCGCCTTCCTGGACGGCGAACTCGGCCACGACTCCCGCGAGCGGGTCCTGGCCCACCTGGCCACCTGTCCGCAGTGCAAGGCCGAGGCCGACGAGGGCCGGTCCGTCAAGCACCTGCTGACCCGCACCGACACCCCCGGCCCCTCCTCCGCGCTGATGGCCCGGCTGATGGCCGTCGGCAGCCTTCCGGACGACGCCCCGGCGGACACCGGCCGGCCGCGCGGCCGCGGCCGCGACGACGACGACCTCCCCGGTGGCGGCGTGCCCGCCACCGGCACGCTCGGCGGCAGCCGGCTGACCGGCGGCTCCTTCGGCCGCGGCGCCGGAGCCTCCTTCGGCGGGGGCGCGCTCGGCGCCGACGCCCCGTTGCCCGGGGTCGACCCGCGCGCCTTCGGCCGCGGTTCGGTGCTGCGGCCCCTCATGGGGCGGCGCACCGGCCGCCCGGAGGACGTCGCCCGGTCCGACCGCGCCGCCGCCCGCCCGCAGCCCGCCGCGGCCGCCGTACGGCCCTCCGCGGCCCGCGGCCGCCGGCTGGTCTTCGCCGCCGCGGGCGCCTTCTCGGTCGCCGCGGTGACGCTCGGCGGCGTCGGCGGGCTCACCCAGGGCGAGGAGCAGCACGGCACCACGGTCAGCCCGATCGGCGGCAGCGGCCGCACCGGCCTGGTCCCGATGAACGCGGAGGTCCCGGTGGACTTCTTCCCGGGCCGCCCGGTGGCCGCCACCCGCGACGCCGCGGCACCGTCCTCCTCCCCGGAGCGCTACCCGGGCAACTTCGCCGCCCTGCGCCAGCAGATCCGCTAGTCGAACGGCAACCCAGCTTGCCCCGGCCACCGGCTGGTCTTTACCACGGCTTCATCCCGCTGTGGACCAGGGACCCGCCGGTGGCCATTACCCTGTAGGAACCGTCGTCCGACGAGCTAGGGAGCAAAGGTGTTCAGCGACGTAGGTGGGCTGGAGATCCTGACCCTGATCGTGATGGCGATCATCATCTTCGGCCCCGACAAGCTGCCGAAGCTGATCCAGGACACCATGGGCTTCATCCGGAAGATCCGTTCCTTCGCCGACACCGCGAAGGAGGACATCCGCAGCGAGCTGGGGCCCGAGTTCAAGGACTTCGAGTTCGAGGACCTCAATCCCAAGACCTTTGTCCGCAAGCAGCTCATGGGCGACGAGCAGGACCCGCTGGGCCTGAAGGACATGAAGGACTCGCTCGACATCCGCTCCGTCCTGGACGACAAGCCCGCCGCGCCGGTCAACGGCCAGGCGGGCAGCGTGAGTTTCGACAAGGCGGCCGCGGCGCCCGTCTCCACCGGCGCCCCGCTGCAGCCCGGCGAGCGGCCCCCGTTCGACCCCGACGCCACCTGATCCGGACCGGACGACCCCGGGCCGGGCCCCGTCCACGACCTCACGCAACCGCCCGCCGGCCCGCCCGGCTGAGCGGGGCGACGGCGTCTGCGCCGCTATTGTGCTGATTGTTCCCGTTGAGCCGTCCGTCACATCCGCGCACGCGCGGGCCAGGAACGGCCCCCGGGAACGCCGAGGTACGCCACCATGGGAGCGCGCCACGGCAGGCACACGTGCGTTTGAGGAGGCCCGGGGATGGACGCGACGAGTCAGGCGGGAGGGGCGACGGTCACGGCCGGCGGCCCGGTGGTCGGCGGACAGGCCGGCCCGGCGGACCCGCTGGTGCCCTACCTGTCCGCCGACTTCCCCTGGTACGGCCTGGACGACGGCTGGACCGGCCGCCGCTTCCTGATGCAGGCCGGCGCCGGAGTCCCGCGCGGCGGGGCGGCCGGCACCGTCGACTACGGCACCCTCGGCCACGGCGACGAGCCGGCCAAGCAGTACGAGCCGCGCGACGTGCGGAAGTTCGCCGTCGTGGTCACCGTGGCCCGCCGGGACAGCCGCCGCAGCGCCGACAACACCGGCACGCTGGAGGCGACTTCCGCCTCCTCGGCCGCCTGGCTGGCCGGCTCCGGCCTGCTCGCCGCGACCTGGCCCGGCCAGCTGGACCGCGCGCTGCGCCAGGACTGGCTGGACCAGCAGAGCAATCTGGCCTGGGACCTCGCCGACGACCTGGCCGGGCCCGGCTGGTCGACCCTGAGCCTGCCGGTCAACGGCCTGCCGCAGCCCTTCCGCTACCGGGAGTCCGAGTACGGCTGGGTGCTGGCGGGCGAGGCCCCCGGCGTGCTGCTGGGCGCCTTCGGCCGGGGCGTCAGCGCCTATGGCGTCGGCTTCGCCACCGTGCCCGACCTGGGCGGCTACGCCCGGCCGTAGCGCCGCCGCGGACGGGCCGTGGACACGGAGAGGGCCGGATGGATCACCATCCGGCCCCTCGTGGTCCGTCCTGTCAGGACGTCAGAACTTGTTCTTGGGCGTCAGCCCCAGCGACATGCCGGACAGTCCGCGCTGGCGGCCGCCGAGCTTGCCGGCCACGGCGCGCAGGGCGGCGCCGGCCGGGGAGTCGGGGGCGGCGAGCACGACCGGGCGGCCGTCGTCGCCGCCCTCGCGCAGCCGGACGTCGATCGGGATCGAGCCGAGCACCGGGACGGTGGCGCCGACGGTGCGGGTCAGCGCGTCCGCGACGGTCTGGCCGCCGCCGGTGCCGAAGACGTCGATCATCTCGTCGCAGTGCGGGCACGGCATGCCGGACATGTTCTCGATCACGCCGACGATCTTCTGGTGGGTCTGCACCGCGATGGTGCCGGCCCGCTCGGCCACCTCGGCGGCGGCCATCTGCGGGGTGGTGACGATCAGGATCTCCGCGTTGGGGACCAGCTGGGCCACCGAGATCGCGATGTCGCCGGTGCCGGGCGGCAGGTCCAGCAGCAGCACGTCCAGGTCGCCCCAGTACACGTCGGCGAGGAACTGCTGCAGCGCGCGGTGCAGCATCGGGCCGCGCCAGACCACCGGGGCGTTGCCCGGGGTGAACATGCCGATCGAGATGACCTTCACGCCGTTCGCCTGCGGCGGCATGATCATGTCCTGGACCTGGGTGGGCCGGCCCTCGACGCCCAGCATGCGCGGCACGCTGTGGCCGTAGATGTCGGCGTCCACGACGGCGACCTTCAGCCCGTCGGCGGCCATCGCGGCGGCCAGGTTGACGGTCACCGAGGACTTGCCGACGCCGCCCTTGCCGGAGGCGACGGCGTAGACCCGGGTCAGCGTGCCCGGCTTGGCGAACGGGATCTCCCGCTCGGGGGCGCCGCCGCGCAGCAGCTGGGAGAGCTCCTTGCGCTGCTCGTCGCTCATCACGTCGAGTTCGACCTCGACGCCGGTCACGCCGGGCACCCTGCCGACCGCCTCGCGGACCCGGGTGACGATGGTGTCGCGCATCGGACAGCCGGAGACGGTCAGGTAGACCGCGACGCGCACCGCGCCGTCCTCGGCGATCCCGACCGATTTCACCATGCCGATCTCGGTGATCGGGCGGTTGATCTCCGGGTCGTTGACGGTCGCCAGCGCCTGGCGTACGGACTCCTCCGTGACGCCGGCCGCGACCTCTGTCTCGTTGGCCATGCCTTGATGGTACGGCGCCCGGCGAACTGCTTAACCGGCCGGTAGCGTGCCGCCGGTCACAAGGAGCCGGAGGCTTCCCGCCGTTCGTCGATCTCCTTGAGCAGCGACTGGAGCTCGGAGCGGATGCTGCCCAGTTCAGAAGTGATGAAGGCGCGGGTCGCCACCTCGCCGAGGCCGTGCCGCAGGGCCGCGACCTCGCGGGCCAGGTACTCGGTGTCGGCGATGTTGCGGTCGCTGCGGGCCCGGTCCTGCTCCATGTTGACGCGGTCCCGGTTGTCCTGCCGGTTCTGCGCCAGCAGGATCAGCGGCGCCGCGTAGGAGGCCTGCAGCGACAGCACCAGGGTGAGGAAGATGAACGGGTACTCGTCGAAGCGCGCGTCCGCCGGAAGCATGGTGTTCCACAGCACCCAGACGACGATCAGCACCGTCATCCAGACGATGAACCGCCCGGTGCCGAGGAAGCGGGCGATCCGCTCCGACAGCACGCCGAAGGCCTCGGGGTCGTAGGACGGCAGGGTCAGCAGGCCGGGCCGGGCGGTGCGCGGCTGGTCGAGCCGGGTGCGGTTGGAGCCGGTGATGGGGGAGGTCTCCAGGCGGTCCCGGCCGCCCTCGCGGGTGCGCAGTTCGCGCAGCTGGCGCAGCTCCCGCAGTTCGCCCTGCAGGCGCCGGCGGGCGGACTCACCCGGCCGTCCGTTGCGGTCACCGTCCATCGTGCACCTCGTCTCTGTCGTCGTCCCCGGCGTGCAGCGCGGCGTCGCGCCAGTCCTCGGGCAGCAGGTGGTCCAGCACGTCGTCGACGGTCACCGCGCCGAGCAGGTGGTCGGCCTCGTCCACGACCGGCGCGGCCACCAGGTTGTAGGTCGCCAGGTAGCTGGTGACCAGCGACAGCGGGGTGTCCGGCGGCAGCGCGTCCAGGTCGTCGTCGACCAGCGAGCCGACCAGGACGTACGGGGGCTCGCGCAGCAGCCGCTGGAAGTGCACGGTGCCCAGGTACTTGCCGGTCGGGGTCTCGTTCGGCGGCCGGCAGACGTACACCTGGGCGGCCAGCGCGGGCTTGTGGTCGCGGATCCGGATCCGGGCCAGCGCCTCGGCGACCGTCGCGTCCGGTTCCAGGACGATCGGCTCGGTGGTCATCAGACCGCCGGCGGTGTCCTCCTCGTAGGAGAGCAGGCGGCGGACCGGCTCGGCCTCCTCCGGCTCCATCAGCCCGAGCAGCCGTTCGGCCTCGTCGCCGGGCAGTTCGGAGAGCAGGTCGGCGGCGTCGTCCGGGTCCATCGCCTCCAGGACGTCGGCGGCCCGCTCCCCCTGGAGCTTGCCGATGATCTCGACCTGGTCGTCCTCGGGCAGCTCCTCCAGGACGTCCGCGAGCCGCTCGTCGGGCAGCGCGGCGGCCACCTCGGCGCGGCGCTTGGCGGACAGGTGGTGCATCACGCTGGCGAGGTCGGCGGGGCGCAGCTGTTCGAAGGTGGCGAGCAGGTTGGCCGCGCCCTGGTCCTGCTCGGGCAGTGCGAAGCCGGTGACGTCCTGCCAGTCCAGGGTGAGCCGCTCGCCCTTGCCCTTGCGCAGCCGGGTGGCCCGGCCGACCTGGACGAAGACCTTGCTGACCTCCCACTCGCGCAGCCGGGTCTGCACCATGCCGACGTCCAGCACGGTGACGTCCTCACCGGTCTTGGACCAGGACACGGTGCGGTCCAGCAGCTCGGCGAGCACCAGGGTCTCGGACGGGCGCTGCTCGAAGCGGCGCAGGTTGATCAGGCCGGTGGTGAGCACCTGGCCGGACTCCAGGCTGGTCACCCTGGTCATCGGCAGGAAGATCCGGCGCCGGGCGACGACCTCGACCACCAGGCCGAGCACCAGCGGCGGGCGGCCGCCGAGGCGCAGCGAGACGACCACGTCCCGGACCCGCCCGACCTGGTCGCCGTTCGGGTCGAAGACCGCGATGGCGGAGAGATGGGAGATGAAGACCCGGCTGCCTGGCCCTGCCATGAACTCCCTCGACTCGCTCGACGCCGTCCGGTGCGCGTCTGGGCGCACGTCCGGCCTAGGCTACCCGCGGCGTGTACGCCCGGCCCGGTGAGGCACCGTAGCGGCCCCAGGAGTCCTCGGCGTGAACCTTTAGCGGCGCTTGAACAGCAGTTTGGGCAGCCCGGCCGGGATCGGGCGGCGGGTGGTGGCCGGGGTGGGCATCGGGTGGGCGGCGTGCGAGCCGTCCGGCATGGCGCCCGGGTGCTCGGTCAGCGCGCCGACCGGCCGCAGCCGCAGCACCCGGCACTCGCGGGCCCAGCGCTCGGCGATGGTGTCGGTGTCGGGCGCGTTCAGCCGCTTGCCCTTGAGCTCCTCGACTGCGCCCAGCCAGGCCTCGCCGTGCGGGGCCAGCTCGACGACCTCGGCGTTCCAGCCGGTCAGCCGGCCGCCCTTGTCCTTGCTGCGCACGGTGATCACGGCGCCGACGCCCGCCGTCAGGCCGTGCAGCGGCTGCTCGTCGCCCCCGCCGACCACCACCACCGCGCCGTCGTGCCAGGCGTGCCAGAGCGGGCGGGACTGCGCCTCGCCGTCCGCGCGCACCCAGAGCAGGCCGGACTTCTTCGCGGCCTCCTCCAGCAGGGCCTGGTCGAGGAAGTCGTCGGCGGTGGGGGCGGCGGAGTTGCGGTCCATGGCGGACAGCGTACGGCTTTCCGACCCAGGCCCGTCCGCCGGACGCCGGAGCTGGTCGCGCCGGAGGCCCGCGCCAGGTCTGCCGGGGGCCCGCGCCCGTCCCGCCGGGGGCCGCGCCCGTCCGGCCGGACGTCTCAGCCCCCGGGCGACAGTTCCATTAGCGGCCCACGGGCCTTACCGTATGAGCGCCCCGCCCCCGCGACCAGCGAAGGAGCGCCGTGCCCGCCGCCCGGCCCGCGACCGCCCCCGCCCCTGCCACCGCCGCCGACCAGCGGCCCGCACACCCGCTGCCCACCGTCGACCTGCTGCTGCTCGCGGTGTCGATCGGCGGCATCTCCTTCTCCGGCCCGCTGATATCCGCGACCGCCGCGCCCGCGCTGGCCATCGCCTTCTGGCGCAACGTCATGTCGGTCGGCGCCCTCGGCCCGTACGCACTGCTGCGCCACCGCGCCGAACTGCGCGGGATCGGCCGGCGGGCGCTGCTGCTCGCGGTCGCCGCCGGGGCGCTGCTCGCGGTGCACTTCGCGCTCTGGATGCCCAGCCTGCGGATGACCTCGGTGGCCTCCGCGACCGCGCTGGTGACCACCACCCCGCTGTGGACGATCCTGCTGATGCGGCTGTTCGGCGTCCGCGCCCCGAGGATGGTCTGGCTCGGCACGGTCGTCGCCTTCGCCGGCGTGCTGGTGCTGACCGGCGTCGACCTCTCGATGTCCCCGCGCGCCCTGCTCGGGGACGGCCTCGCGCTCGCCGCGGGCCTGGCCGCGGCCGGGTACATGCTGCTGGGGGCGGAGGTCCGCAAGACCGTCAGCACCACCGGGTACACCCTGGTCTGCTACGCCACCACGGCGGTCGGCCTGCTGGTGATCTGCCTGGCCACCGGGACGCGGCTGTCCGGCTGGTCGGCCGGGGCCTGGTGGCAGATCGTGCTGCTGATGGCGACCGCGCAGCTGCTCGGGCACTCGCTGAGCAACCGGGTGGTGCGCACCCTCGGCCCGTCGATCACCTCCACCGCGATCCTGCTGGAGACCCCGGGCGCGGCCCTGATCGCCGCCCTCTGGCTCGGCCAGTGGCCCCCGGCGGCGGCCTACCCGGCGGTGGTGCTGATCCTGCTCGGCCTGGTCCTGGTCGCCCGGGGCGGGCGGCGCTGACCCGGGGGACCGGGCCGGACGGCCGGGCTGGGCCGGACGGCGGGGCCGGGGGCTACAGCCAGCCGTTGCGGCGGAAGCCCCGGTACATCCCGACGCAGATCACCGCGATCGCGCCGAGCACCAGCGGATAGCCGTAGGCGTGGTGCAGTTCGGGCATGTAGTCGAAGTTCATGCCGTACACGCCGGTGATCATGGTGGGCACCGCGAAGATCGCCGCCCAGGCGGTGATCTTGCGCATGTCCTCGTTCTGCGCCACCGACACCTGCGCCAGGTTCGCCTGGAGCAGCGAGTTCAGCAGTTCGTCGAAGCCGTGCACCTGCTCGGTGACCCGGGCCAGGTGGTCGGCGACGTCCCGGAAGTACTTCTGGACGTCCGGGTCGACCAGGCCCTGCGACGGCTCGGACAGCTGCTGCATCGGACGCAGCAGCGGTGCCACCGCGCGCTTGAACTCCAGTACCTCGCGCTTGAGTTGGTACACCCGGCCGACGTCCGCGCTGCGTGCGCCCTTGGCCGAGAAGACGCCGTACTCGATCTCGTCCACGTCGTTCTGCAGCCGCTCGGCGACCAGCAGGTAGTTGTCCACCACGTGGTCGGCGATCGCGTGCAGCACCGCGGCCGGGCCCTTGGCGAGCAGCCCGGCCTCGTCCGCGTCCGCCTCCAGCCGGTGCCGCAGCTCCTGCAGCGAGCCGTGCCCGCCGTGCCGCACGGTGATCACGAAGTCCCGCCCGGCGAAGACCATCAGCTCGCCGGTCTCCACCACCTCGCTGGTGGGCGTGAGTTGGTCGTGCTCGACGTAGCGGATGGTCCTGAAGACGGCGAACAGCACGTCGTCGTAGCGCTCCACCTTGGGCCGCTGGTGGGCGTGCACCGCGTCCTCCACCGCGAGCGGGTGCAGGCCGAACCGCTGGGCGATGCCCTCGAACTCGGCCCCGGTCGGCTCATGCAGTCCGATCCAGCTGAACGAGCCTGCGGCGCCCGGGAGTTGGTGAGCCGCCTTGACCCGGCGGACGGCCTCGCGGGGGCTGCAGGCCTCGCCGTTGCGCCGACCGTGCTGGTAGACCGCGCAGTCCACGACCGCCGATCCGCTGCCCTCGGGCACGGCGTCGTACGCCCCGGCGGCGCCCCGACGGCGGTTGGTGCGGACGGCGGCGCGCAGGCTGTTGATCATCGACATGGCAGGCTCCCTGGGGCAGGAGCCGTCGCACGGCGGCGAAGAGGAGCCGAGGGCAGGGCCGTGGTGCGACGGCGAAGAACACCGGTGAAGGGGGGTGAGGGTGCTCTCCCGGCCGGTCCGTCCGCCGCCGGCCGCGCCCGGGCCACTGCGGCTGGATCAGCCGCTCAGGCCTGCGGTGCGGGGGTGCGGGGACGTCGGGGCCGGGCAGAGCTGCCGGTACTGCATGGTCGGCCG
This sequence comes from Kitasatospora sp. NPDC096128, assembly GCF_040303105.1. NCBI lineage: Bacteria > Bacillati > Actinomycetota > Actinomycetes > Kitasatosporales > Streptomycetaceae > Kitasatospora > Kitasatospora sp. NPDC096128. Next base: position 160,889 of record NZ_JBEOSP010000015.1, read on the forward strand.
GTATCCACCGCAACCACCTCCTTCGCGCCGCCGCCCCGGAACGAACGATCCCGGTGGCCAGTCGCTCACCCTAACATCTGACCGGGCATCGGCGCCCCGGGCGTTCCCCGGCCCCCGCCCGTACGCCCCCGCGCGGACGCCGGGGCGGCCCGGGTTACGCTCACCGGCATGGCGCACGACTTCCCGTCCTTCGGCGACCCCCACGGCGGCAGCTCCCCGGACCTCACCCGGGAGGCGGTGCTGGCCGCCGTCGAGGCCCGGCTGATCTCGACCCTCGGCGAACCGAGCGGCCGCGCCGCCGTCACCTTCCTCGGCACCGACCGGATCGAGGTGCTGCGCTTCGGCCCGGACGCCGAGGGCCTGGTCCGCTACGCGACGCTCGGGATGTCGGCCGCCCCGATGGCCGACCCGACCCAGCCGGTCGCCGACCAGCTGCGCGGACCGCGGGTCGAACTGGTGCTGACGGTGCGCGGCGGGCGGGACGGCGTGCTGCGCAGCCTCGCCACCTTCGCCGCGACCCCGCAGGTCGAGGGCCTGGTGGTGGCCCCGGGCGGCTCGCTGGACCTCGGTGCCCCGCTCTGGGACGGCGCCCCGTTCACCTCGGTGCTGGCCGCCGAACCGGGCGGGCTGGTCGAGGACCTGGAACTGGCCGAGCCCGCCGAGCCGGTGCGCTTCCTGCCGCTGCTGCCGATGACGCCCATCGAGGCGGGCTGGAAGCGGGTGCACGGCGCGGCCGCGCTGCAGGAGCGCTGGCTGAGCCAGGGCACCGACCTGCGCGACCCGCAGCGGCGCGGCGTCAAGCTCGACTGATCCCCGGTCAGGGTGCTTACGGGGCGCGGGCGGGAGGCGTACGACCGCGCCCGCCCGCCCCAGCGCGCTCCGGTGCGCCGGAGCGCGGCCGCGCCCGCCGTCAGCGCTCGATCGGCTTCGCCCCGGTGGCCTGGGCCAGCAGCGCCTCGTACACCGCGGGGTCGGTGGTGTACTCGCCGAGCCGGACGGTCTTGCGGCTGCCGTGGTAGTCGCTGGAACCGGTGACCAGCAGGCCGAGTTCGCCGGCCAGCCCGCGCAGCCGCTGCCTGGTCTCCTCGTCGTGGTCGGTGTGGTCGACCTCCAGCCCGGCCAGCCCGGCGGCCGCGAGGTCGGCGATCACCTGGTCCGGGACCGTCCGGCCGCGCTTGACCGCGCCGGGGTGGGCGAACACCGGCACCCCGCCGGCCGCCCGGACCAGCCGGACCGCCCGCACCGGGTCGGTCTCGTGCTTGCGGACGTCCGCCCGGCCGCCGTTGGCCAGCCACTGCTCGGTGAAGGCGTCCGAGACGGTGGCCACCACGCCCGCCTCGACCAGCGCGCTGGCGATGTGCGGCCGCCCGACCGAGCCGTCCCCGGCGATCCGCTGCACCTGCTCCCAGTCGATGTCCGCGCCCAGCTCCCGGCAGTGCTCGACGATCGCCCGCCCGCGCCGGAACCGGTCGGTGCGCACCAGCTCCCGCTCGCCCGCGAACTCCGGCTCCTCCGGGTCGAACAGGTATGCCAGCAGGTGCATGTTGACGCCGCCCACCACACAGGACAGCTCGGCGCCGGGGACGACGGTCAGCCGGGTGCCGTCCGGCAGCGCGTGCACCGCCGCGGCAGCCGCGGCATGGCCGGCGACGGTGTCGTGGTCGGTGAGCGCGACCACGTCGAGGCCGGCGGCGACCGCCGCCGCGACCAGCTCGGCCGGGCTGTCGGTGCCGTCGGAGGCGTTGCTGTGGGCGTGCAGGTCGATGCGCACGGGGCGGACTCCTGGGGGTCGGGTGCCGCCCAGGATAGGTCGTCCGTCCGGCCCGCGGTCAGCCCAGCAGTCGGGGGGAGGGCGCCCCGCAGGGCAGCAGGTCCAGCTCGGCGCCGGCCTCGCGCAGGTCGGTGAGCACCAGTTCGTCGTACATCACCAGGGCGGACTGCTCGGGCCAGGCGATCGCCCAGAGCCAGAGCCCGCGGGCCTCGCCGACGAACACCGCGCGGTCGGCCGGGGCGTCCGGGACGTGGAACATCGGGGTGGGCCGGCCGGCGGCCATCAGCTTGGCATCGGCGGGCTTGTAGAGGCCGACCGAGTCGCCCGGGTCCGGGCCGGGCAGTCCGGCGTAGCGGGCGCCGAGCCCGACGCCCAGCTCCTCCGCGACCAGCACCAGCTCCCCGAAGCCGCCGAGCGGGGCGGGCCCGGAGCAGGCGACGGCGGTGGCCCGGGCGCCCGAGACGTCGTCGCCGACGTGGGCGATGCCGGTGTAGAGCCAGCCGACCGGGAGCGGCCAGGGCAGCCAGACGGGGACTTGCGAGCGGGCGACGGCGACGCCCAGGGCTTCCACGCTCGGGGGCAGCACGGGCTGCATCGGGTGCACGGCTCCGTGTCGGTCGCATTGCCAGGTGTCCGAAAAAAGACCGGGGGCGCGGACCCGACCGGCGCACCTCGGACAGCTTGGCTCGCCCCTCATAGCCGACAACGCTCCTCCCTCCGGACCGCCGCGTCAAGGACGATCACCCGTACGGACGGCTCGGCGGCACCGTGTCGGTGCTGGACGCCCGGCCGGCGCGGACGGGGTGCGGCGCGGGCGGTTCCCGTTGGGGGATGTCCCGTGGCGGGCGGCGGCAAACGTCCCGGGCGCCGGGGGTGGTGACGGGGCCGGACGCACTGACGCCCCGTCAACGGCGAGCGCGGTGACGGGGCGTCAGTCGGGTATCGGTACGTCCGGGTCGGACGCTCCCGGCTCGTCGGCGGCGGGTGGGGCCTCCCGGTCGGAGGCGCCGCGCCGGGTCAGACGGTCGGGCACGGGCGGATGAGCAGGCGCTCACCGGTGCGGGCGGCGTCCTGGACGAACTCGCGGACGGTCTCGGCGTCGGCTATCACACGCTCGGTGGCGGAGCCGTTGGCGTCGTCCAGTCGGAGGATCTCGAAGCGCATGGGCTTGGTCATGGGCGTCTCCTTTCCGGGCCCCGCGGTGCGGGGCGATTGCGGCTGAGTCGGTATCAGCCCTTTCGGGGTCTTGCGGATCCGGCGCTGGGGCCGGACCGGGCGCGTCGTACGAGCGGCGGTCTGCTGCGGCAAGGGCTCCCCCTGGACTTGCCTGATGCGTCTGGTGCCTCGTGAACCACGGTGCCGTGGTGGTGCTACCGGGCCGTTGCCCGTCCGTAACGTCCGGGTTTCGACTGAAAGGAACCCCGGTGGGGTCGCCGATGATTCCCGGACAGAATCAAAGATTACCGTAACTAACGACTTTTGTCCTGCGTCGAGACCGGTCGAACCTCCGGAAGTGGTACAGACCACTCCGGGGAAGGGCCGGTCGGGGGGCCGGGCTCAGGCCCAGAACGCGGCCAGCGCCTCGGCCGTGGCGGCCGGCCGTTCGGCGTTGGGGGAGTGGCCCGCGCCCGCGACGACCACCCGGCGGGCGCCCAGCCGCTCCGCCATCGCGCCCTGCTCCGGCACCGGCCAGGCGTAGTCCCGCTCGCCGGACAGCACCAGCACCGGCAGCGCCCCCGCCGTCGCCGCGGCCAGCTCGTCCACCCGGTCCGGCGCGGCCACCAGGTGCCCGCCGGTGACGGCCAGCGACCGCGGCACGTTCGCCACCCAGCGGTGGTGCAGGAACTCCGCGACCCCCGGCGCCAGCGCGGGCTTCGGCTCCCCGCTGTCCTCGTCCATCTGCCGCATGACCTGCCAGATCTCCTCCAGGCCCATGACCGGCAGGGCGTCCAGCAGCAGCCTGGTCCGGGCCGCCTCGGCCGGGTCGATCGCTCCCGGCCCGGTGGCCATCAGGGTCAGCGAACGCCACGGCAGCGGGCCCTCGGCGGCGGCCGCGAGCACCGCCTCCCGGACCACCTGGCCGCCGAAGGAGTGCCCCAGCAGGTGAACCGGCCCGCCCTCCGCGGCCAGCACCCCGGTCAGCGCCCGGACGTCGGCACCCAGCGCGTCCACGGCGTACGCCGCCGGGTCGTCCGGCCCGCCGGTCTCGTACTGGCCCCGCTGGTCCACGGCCGTCACCCGGTACCCGGCGGCCGCGAGCGGCGCGAGCAGCGCGATGAAGTCCTCCTTGCTGCCCGTGAACCCCGGCACCAGCAGGGCCGACCCGCGCACCGGGCCGTCCGGCTCCGCCCGCAGCGCCGCGAACTCCCCGCGCGCGGTCGGCACGCGCTCCGCCCGGGCGCAGCGGGGCAGGTCCAGGAACGGCGGAGTACTCATGAGCGGGTTCCCTCCCGGGGCAGACGACGCCCCGAGCCTATTCCGTCCCGATCCTCCTCCGACCAGGCGGGACGTCCGGGAACGCCCGAGGGGGCGGCCGGACCGTCGTGGTCCGGCCGCCCCCTCGGGGCGGGGCGGGTCAGCCCTCCGGAGTGGCCTCCGGGGCGGCCGCGGCCTTGCGGGTGCGGGTGCGCTTGCGCGGAGCCGGCTTCTCCTCGGCCGGAGCCTCGGCGGCCGGAGCCTCCGGGGCGGTCTCGGCGACGGCCTTCGGCTTGCGGGTCCGGGTCCGGGCGGCCGGCTTCTCCTCGGCCGGGGCCTCGGTGACGGCGGCGGCCTCGACGGTCTCGGCGGCCTCGGCCTTGGGCTTGCGGGTCCGGGTGCGGGCCGGCTTCTTCTCCGCCGGGGCCTCGGCAGGAGCCTCGGTGACGGCGGCGGCCTCGACGGTCTCCGCGACCTCGACCTCGACCTCGACCTCGGCCCCGGCCCCGGCCTCGGCCTTGGGCTTGCGGGTCCGGGTCCGGCGCGGCTTCTCCTCGGCCACCGGCTCGGCCGCGACCACGGCGACCACGGCGGCCTCGACGACCGCGGCGGCCACGGCGACGACCTCGGTCGCCACCACCGCGGTGGTCTCGCCCGAAGCGGCGCCACCGCGCGAACGGCGGCGGCGACGGCGCGGCGCGGCCTCGCCCTCGGAGCCCTCGACGGCCGGGGCCGGCCCGGTCACCGGGGCGGCGACAGCGGCCTCGCCCTCGCCGACCGACGAGCCGCCGCGGGTGCGGCGACGCTCACGGGTGCGGCGCGGCTTCTCCTCGACCGGGGTCTCGACGGCGGCGCGGTTCGGGCCGCCGCGCCCGCCGCGACCGGTGCGGGCGCCCCGCCCGCCGGTCTCGCCGAGGTCCTCGATCTCCTCCGCGCCGAGCCCGGCCCGGGTGCGCTCCGAACGCGGCAGCACACCCTTGGTGCCCGGCGCGATCTTCAGCAGCTCGTAGAGGTGCGGCGAGGTGGAGTAGGTCTCCTCCGGCTCGTTGAACGGCAGGTCCAGCGCCTTGTTGATCAGCTGCCAGCGCGGGATGTCGTCCCAGTCGACCAGGGTGACGGCGGTGCCGGAGGCGCCGGCCCGGCCGGTGCGGCCGATCCGGTGGAGGTAGGTCTTCTCGTCCTCGGGGCACTGGTAGTTGACGACGTGGGTGACGCCCTCGACGTCGATGCCGCGGGCGGCCACGTCGGTGCAGACCAGCACGTCGACCTTGCCGTTGCGGAAGGCGCGCAGCGCCTGCTCGCGGGCGCCCTGGCCGAGGTCGCCGTGGACAGCGCCGGCCGCGAAGCCGCGCTGGGTCAGCTGGTCGGCGACGTCGGCGGCGGTGCGCTTGGTGCGGCAGAAGATCATCGCGAGCCCGCGGCCGTCGGCCTGCAGGATGCGCGAGACCATCTCGACCTTGTCCAGCGAGTGCGCACGGAAGATGTGCTGCTCGATGTTGGCGACGGTCGCGCCGGTGTCGTCCGGGGCGGCGGCCCGGATGTGGGTCGGCTGGCTCATGTACCGGCGGGCGAGGCTGATGACCTGGCCCGGCATGGTGGCCGAGAACAGCAGGGTCTGCCGCTTCGCCGGCAGCATGGTGATGATCTTCTCGACGTCGGGCAGGAAGCCCAGGTCGAGCATCTCGTCGGCCTCGTCCAGGACCAGCGCGCGGACCTTGGACAGGTTCAGCTTCTTCTGGCCGGCCAGGTCCAGCAGTCGGCCCGGAGTGCCGACCACGATGTCGACGCCCTTGTTGAGCGCCTCGACCTGCGGCTCGTACGCCCGGCCGCCGTAGACCGCGAGCACGCGGACGTTGCGGACCTTGCCGGCGGTCTGCAGGTCGTTGGTGACCTGGGTGCAGAGCTCGCGGGTCGGGACGACGATCAGCGCCTGCGGGAAGTCCGAGAGCTGCTCCTCGGTGGCCCGCCCGGCGTCCACGTCGGCGCGCACGATGGCGCGCTCGATCAGCGGCAGGCCGAAACCGAGGGTCTTGCCGGTGCCGGTCTTGGCCTGGCCGATGACGTCGTGGCCGGTCAGCGCGACCGGGAGGGTCATCTCCTGGATGGGGAAGGGATGGACGATGCCGACGGACTCGAGCGCCTCGGCGGTCTCCGGGAGGATCCCCAGATCCCGGAACGTCGTCTTGATGGGTTCAGCGGTGGTGGACAGGGTGCTGCCTCTTCCGTTTTCGGAGGGGCCGAGAGCGAGCGGCGGGCGGGCAGCCGCGCGGCTGCGTACGGGCCTGACGGCCCTGATGACAGCTGCGCGGACGCACAACCGCGCCGGTCCCTGCGGCCGGCCGGTGCGCGCGGCCCGATGGCGGGGCGCGTCGCCGGCGGCGTCGGGGAGGATTCCCGTGAGGGACCTGCGCGGGACCTCCGCCAGGTGGGCGTGGTCTCGGCGGCCCTCGCTCGGCCACTGATGCGGTGCCAAGGCTTGAAGTCCAAGCCATGGTCGGAGCCGATCGGCTCTCCGACCGGGCATCCGCGTACGTGAGCACCCGTGCCTCCGGTGCGGACACGTCCGGGGGACGCGCTGCCGCTACGGAGCGGGCTCGTGCGGGCCACCGAGACGGCGGTGACACCGTGCGAACACGACGGGGCTCCGTACCACCATACAGTCAGGCGACGACTCGAACACGTGACGCGTCTGACACCGCCCCCGCCGGCCGCCGCGGGAGCGGCCGAACCGGCAGGTCACCGGGGGTGCACCCGGTGGCGGGGCGCAGGCCTTAGGGTGGCGGGTCATGGAGACCCATGGTGAGACGCAGGACGGCGCGCCCGGCTCGATCGGCGACTGGGCCACGTGCTCGGCCGAACCGGGCTACCGCGCGGCGGTGCTCGACCTGCTCGGCGCGCTCGCGTACGGCGAGCTGAGCGCCTTCGAGCGGCTCGCCGAGGACGCCAAGCTGGCGCCCGGCCTCGCGGACAAGGCGGCCCTGGCCCGGATGGCCTCCGCCGAGTTCCAGCACTACCAGCGGCTGCACGACCGGCTCGCCGAGATCGGCGCCGACCCGCAGGAGGCCATGCGCCCCTTCGTCGAGCCGCTGGAGCTGTTCCACCGGATGACGGCGCCCTCGGACTGGCTGGAGGGCCTGGTCAAGGCCTACGTCGGCGACGCCATCGCGACCGACTTCTACCGCGAGGTGGCCGTCCGGCTGGACGACGACACCCGCGAGCTGGTCCTCGGCGTCATGTCCGACACCGGCCACGGCCAGTTCGCCGTCGACAAGGTCCGCCAGGCCATCGAGGCCGACCCGCGGGCCGGCGGCCGCCTCGCCCTGTGGGGCCGGCGGCTGATGGGCGAGGCGCTCAGCCAGGCCCAGCGGGTCGTCGCCGAGCGGGACGCGCTGTCCAACCTGCTGGTCGGCGGCGTGCAGGTGCAGGGCTTCGACCTGGTCGAGGTCGGCAAGATGTTCAACCGGATCACCGAGGCGCACACCCGGCGGATGGCCGCCCTCGGGCTGGCGTCGTAACGGGCCGTCGTCACGGACCCCCGTCACGGACCCCCGTCACGGGCGTCGTCACGGGCGTCGTAACGGCCCTCAGGCGGGCCGGTGCCGCCGCGGCGCGCGGTGGGCGCCGGCCCGGTGCGGGTGGTGCCGGTGCGCCGGGGCCAGCCCGGCGGCGAGGTCCGGCCGGGCCAGCAGTGAGGTGACCACCCCCGCGGCCAGCGCCGAGAACGCCACCGCGGCCACCGGGTGGCGCCCGTCCAGGCAGAAGTGCGCGACCACCCCGCCGAGCAGCGCCGCCGCCAGGGCCGTCCCCACCACCAGCGGGCGGGACGCCCGGTAGTACCCCGGCAGGCCCAGCAGCGCGGCCGCGGCCGCGACCAGGCCGACCAGGGCGAAGACGAACGATTCGACCAGCAAGGCGGCCTCCCCGGGGGAACGGGCGTGCGGCGACGGTGCCGCACCTGTCGCCGTACCCAGGCCCACCAGGCCGTACACGCGACGGTGCCCCGCTCCCTGACGGGAACGGGGCACCGGGCCGGCTGTGCCGGGGCGGCACCTCAGGTGGTGCCGAAGCCCACCTTGCGGGCGGCCTGCTCGCCGATCTCCACGTACGCCAGGCGCTCGGCCGGGACGATGACGCGACGGCCGTGCTCGTCGGTGAGCGAGAAGAGCTTGGTGGAGCCCTCCAGCGCCTTCGCGACCGCGCTCTCGACCTCATCGGCAGTCTGCGAGCTCTCGATCACGATTTCGCGCGGCGCGTTCTGCACGCCGATCTTGACCTCCACGGCTTCCGTCCCTCCGGGTTGGCAGTCTCCACGCGCGGCCACGGGCCGCCTGGGACAAGCGGTCACGGCGACCGCGCCGTACGGCTTCACCATAGAGCACCCGATCACCGCCGAGGCGAAGGTCAGCGGATCGTCAGCGCTGAGCGGAACCCTCCGGCGCGAGGTCGCCCGGGTGCATCGGGAAGCCCTTCAGCCCCCGCCACGCCAGGCTGGCGACCAGCCGCACCGCCTCGTCACGCGGGATCTCCAGACCCTGCGACAGCCAGTACCGGGCGGTGATCTGGGCCAGACCGCAGACCCCGGCGGCCAGCAGCTTGGACTCCGCCTCCGGCAGGTCGGTGTCCTCTTGGATCACCTTGCTGACCAGCGTCGCGCTCGCCTCGGAAGCCCGCTCCACCCGCTCGCGCACGGCCGGCTCGTTCGTCAGGTCCGACTCGAAGACCAGCCGGAACGCGCCCGACTCGCTGGAGACGTAGTTGAAGTACGCCTCCATCGTCGCGGCCACCCGCAGCTTGTTGTCGGCGGTGGTGCCCAGCGCCTCGCGGGTCGACTCGACCAGGGCGTCGCAGTGCTTGTCCAGCAGCGCCAGGTAGAGCTCCAGCTTCCCGGGGAAGTGCTGGTAGAGGACCGGCTTGCTCACCCCGGCACGGTCGGCGATGTCGTCCATGGCGGCCGCGTGGTAACCCTGCGCGACGAACACCTCCTGGGCGGCACCGAGCAGTTGTTCACGGCGGGCGCTTCGCGGCAGGCGGGCACCGCGCGGGCGCTCCTGCGCCTCCTGGATGGCCGTCACGGCGCTCCTCACTTCGGGCTTCTTCGGGGCTGGCAAGAGGGCCGATTCTACTTTTCGGTAACCGCGCCCGCCCTCGGCGAAGGCGAGAAAAGCAGTCCGCCCGCTTGTCAGGAGCCCACAATACGGCGCTGACCTCGGCGTCGGCAGTGGTGCGACGAGGGAAGGCACGGGGACGGGACCGGGGGCCGCTACGGCCGGACCACCCCGGCCGCCCCCGGTGGGGCCTCACTACCATCGTCCACCATGAGCAGCGCTGAGCAGCAGGTACGTACGGTCGAGGTCCCCGGCGCGGTGCTCGCGGTGCACCGGCCCGCCGAGGAGGGCGGCACCGACGGGCGCGAGCCCGGGCTCTTCGTGCACGGCCTGGGCGGCTCGGCCGCCAACTGGACCGCCCTGATGGACCGGCTCTCCGGCCTCGTCGACGGCGAGGCCGTCGACCTGCCCGGCTTCGGCCGCTCCGGCCCGCCCACCGACGGCAACCTCAGCCTCAACGGCCACGTCCGCGCCGTCATCGGCTACCTGGAGGCCTCCGGCCGCGGCCCCGTCCACCTCTTCGGCAACTCGCTCGGCGGCGCCGTGTCCGTCCGGCTCGCCGCGCTGCGCCCCGACCTCGTGCGCAGCCTCACCCTGGTCTCGCCCGCGCTGCCCGAACTGCCCCCGCAGCGCTCCGCCTGGCCCACCGGCCTGCTCGCCCTGCCCGGTCTACCCGCCCTGCTGCGCCGGCTGCCGGCCGGCCGGCGCGACGCCGAGGCGGCCACCGAGGACCTGCTGCGGCTGGTCTACGGCGACCCGGCCGGCCTGAGCCCGGCCGCCCGGGCCGAGGCGGTGGCCGAGTACCGGCTCCGGCTGGAGCAGCCGCACGCGATGCCGGCCCTGATCGGCTCGGCCCGCGGCATCGTCTCCGCCTACACCGAGCGCGGCGACCAGGCGCTGTGGCGGCAGGCCGAGCAGGTCGCGGCGCCCGTGCTGCTGGTGTACGGGCTGCGCGACAAGCTGGTCGCCTACCGCTCCGCCCGCCGGGCCTGCGCGGCCTTCGCCGACGCCCGGCTGCTGGTGCTGCCGGAGTCCGGGCACGTGGCGATGATGGAGCACCCCGACGCGGTCGCCCGGGCCGTGCGCGAGCTGATCGCGGGCACCGCACGCTGAGCGGCGGGCGGGGCTGGAGCGCCGTATAGCGCGCGGTAACGGCCCGGCTCGGGGCGAGGTCACGGCGGTTCACTCGTTCAGGTGGCAGCCAGGCATGTGACCGATGGATCGCCCCGGGCCGGTCCTACCTTTCTGCTGCCGGACCGAACAGGTGTGGGGGAGGACCGCTGACGCCGGAGCACACGGCGCACGGCCCGAGCAAGCGTCCCGGCGTACGGCCCCACGGCTCCCGTGGCCCCTGCCCAGGGGGCGTCCCAGGGGTGCGGGGGCGGCCGGCCCCGACCGAGGCCGCCGGCACCGCCCCCGTCCCGAGGCAGAAGGAGGTCTCCCGTGCGCGTCGCGCTGCTCACCGAGGGTGCCCGTCCGCATCCCGACCGTGGTGCCGGGGCCTGGTGCGAGCGGCTGGCCGAGGGCCTGCCGGAGCACGAGTTCGAGCTGTACCTGCTCACCGGCCCGGACGGCCTCGGCGCCGTCTCGCGGCTCTCGCCCGCCTGGCACGGCGCCCACGACCTCGCATTGTTCGGCCGCCGGCCGCGCGGCCGGGCCCCCGGGGCGGTGCGCAGACGCCAGTACGCCCGGGCGTACGAGGAACTGGTGCGGGCGCTGGTGCTGCCGGGGGAGCGGGCCGGCTTCGGGGCCGGGCTGTACCGGCTGGCGGCGCTGGCCCGGGAGGACGAGGGCACCCTGCCCGCCTTCCTCGCCTCCGCCCACGCCCGCCGGGTGCTGGAGCGGACCTGGCTGCTGCCCGGCGCGGACACCCCGGCCGGACAGCCGCTGGTCCACGACGTGCTGGTCGCCGCCGATCTGCTGGAGCAGTGCCTGCGCCCGCTGTCCGCGCCCTGGTACGGCACCGGGCCCGGCGGCCTCGGCGCCGCCGACCTGTGCCACGTGGTCGGCGGCGGCCCGGCCGCGCTGCCCGCCCTGCTCGCCCGGCGGCTGCACGGGGTGCCCTTCGTGGTCACCGAGCACGCCCTGCACCTGCGCGAGCAGTACCTCGGCTGCATGCCCCGAGTCGGAGGGCGCGCCGGTTCCGAAAACCGCGCCGGCTCCGGAAACGAGGAGCGACGAGCGAGACGGGGGTCCCCCCGGCCGGAGGCCGGGGGAGAGCGCGGGAGCCTGGGGGCACCTCCCGGCCGCCAGCCTGGGGGAGACCGCCGGCACCGGGTTCGAGCGCCCGGAGGCGAGTGGGCGGGTCACGTGGCGCCCTACCGGTGGCCGGTCAGGGCGCTGCTGCTGTCCTTCTTCCGGGCGCTCACCGAGGAGACCTACCGGCAGGCCGCGATACTCACCCCGGGCAGCGCCCACGACCAGCAGTGGCAGCGCCGCTGTGGGTCCGATCCGGCGCGTACCCGGGTGGTGTACGAGGGCACCCCGGCGGTGGACCGCCCGGCGGCCGGGCCGGAGCCGGAGCGGCCGACCCTGGTCTGGGCGGGCGCGCTGGAGCCGGCGCGCGACACCGAACTGGTGCTGCACGCCTTCGCCCGGGTCCGCGCCGAACTGCCCGCGGCCCGGCTGGTGGTGTTCGGCGAGGAGGCCGCCCCCGGCTACCGGGCGCACTGCGCGGCGGTCGCCGAGCGGCTCGGGGTGGCCCGGGCGGTGGACTTCGCCGGACGGCCCGGCTCGCTCGCCGAGGCCTGGCAGGGCGGCACGGTGGCGGTCTTCTCCGCGCTCTCCCAGCGCAGCCCCCGGCTGCTCGCCGACGCCATGCTCAGCGGCCGCGCGGTGGTCTCCACCGACGTCGGGGTGGCCCGCGAGGTGGTCGGCCCGACCGGGCTGCTGGTGCCCGCCCGCGACCCGCGCGCACTGGCCGGGGCCTGCCTGGCGCTGCTGCGCGATGAGGAACGGCGCTCCCGGCTGGGCCTGGCGGGGCGGCTGCGGGCGCAGGAACGCTTCGCCGTCGAGCCGGTGATCGGGGCCTTCCGGGAGATCTACCTGGAGCTGGTCTCGCAGTACCCGGCCTTCCCCGAGGGGGGCGGCGCGGGCCGGGCGCCGCGTCCGTTCGCCCGACCCGCCGAGTACTGGCTCAGCGACGGCCCGGATCAGACCCGCCCCGCCGGGCCCGCCCTCGCGGAGGCCGTCTGATGTCCGGCCCCGCCGCCAGCGCAGACCCGGTGCGCGAACTGATGGCCGAGCACCGGGAGCTGTGCGAGCGCGCCGTCGACCCGCTGGAGATCGCCGCCGGGCTGGAGGAGGCCGGGCTCGGCCCGGACGCCGCCGCGCGCTGCCGGCACGCCGACCTGTTCGCGCTGGCCGAGGAGCTGTACGCCCGGGTGCCCCGGCGCCCGCCGCCGCCCGAACCGTCCGCCCCGCGCCGTGGCGGGGCCGCGGCCCGGGCGGCCCTGATCGCCGCCGCGCTGGCCGCGCTGCCGTGTGCCGGGGTGGTGGTGCTCGGCGCCCGCTGGCCGGTGCTGCTGCCCGCCGCGGTCCCGTTGGCGCTGCTGCCCGCGCTGACCGGGCCCGCCCCGGCCGATCCCGCCCCGCCGCCCTGCGGCCCGGCCTGCCCGGCGGAGCTCGGCCCGGTCCGCACGCCGCCCCGGCCGGCCGGCTCCCGGCTGCATCCCGCCGCGCTCGGGTACGGGCTGGGCCTGGCCGCGCTGCTGCTGCTCCCGCTGGCGGCGCCGGGCCGGGACCGGCCGCTGGCCGCCGCGCTGGTGCTGGCCGCCGCGGTGTCGGCGGGCTCGGCGGAGCGGGCGGCCCGCTGGTACCGGCAGGTCGGCCGGGGGCACCTCGGGGCAGCGCGCACGCTGGCCGAGTTCCGGGCCCGGATGCGCCCGGTGCTGCCGGTCGCGCTCGCGCTGCACCTGGCGGTGCTCGCGGTGCTGACCTACGCCGCGCTGGCCGTCCTCGCGGTGGTCGCGCCGCGCCCCGGGCCCGGTCACGGCGGCGGCCTGCTGCACCTGGCCGCCGAGCGGGCCGGCCCGGCGGCGTGGGCGGCGCAGGGCGTGCTGGGCCTGCTGCTGGTGCTGCCCGCGCTGCTGGCGTGCTGCGGCCGGGCGACGGCCGCCGCGCTGGGCGCCGTGGCCGGGCCCGCCGCGACGGCGGTGCTGCTCGCCCTGGGCCACCCCTGGCCGTCGGCCGTCCTGCTGGGCGGCGGCGCGGTCGCGGCGGTGCTGCTGCTCCACGGTTGGGCGGTGCTCGGCCGGGCCGGCTCGCACCGCTGAACCCCCTTGTCAGACCTGTCAGATCTCGTTCGCTGTTTTCAGTCCGCCAGGTCGTCCCCGACCTCGCTTCGTGGAAGGACGCCCCCGATGAGGGTGCTGCTGCTGGGCGCCGACGGCTTCATCGGCCGCCGGGTCACCGATCGTCTGCTGATGGACCAGGAGTTGCAGGTGACGGTGCTCGGCCGGCGCGACTCGGCCGACATCCGCTTCGACCTGACCACCGGGAGCCCGGGCGCGCTGGCCCGCTTCCTGGACGCGGTCGCGCCGCAGGTGGTGATCAACTGCGCGGGCGCCACCTACGGCAGCTCGCGGACCCTGATCCGGTCGAACACGCTGGCCGTCGCGACCGTCTGCGAGGCGATCCGGCGCAGCCGGGAGCCGGCCCGGCTGGTGCACGTCGGCTCGGCCGCGGAGTACGGGCCGGTGCCCGGCGGGGTGCCGGTGTCCGAGCAGGCCGAGCCGCGGCCGGTCGGCCCGTACGGAGTGTCCAAGCTGGCCGGGACGGAGCTGGTGCTGGCCTCCGGGCTGGACGCCGCGGTGCTGCGGGTGTTCGACGTGGTGGGCCCGGGCGCGCCGACCGCCTCGCTGTTCGGGCGCCTCGCCGAGGGCCTGCGGCGGGCGCTGGAGCGGGACGAGAACCAGGTGCGGATGCCGGACCTGTCCGGATACCGGGACTTCGTGGACGTCCGGGACGTCGCCCGGGCGATCCAGGCGGCGGCGGTCTCGGCCGCCACCGGGGTGATCAACGTGGGCAGCGGGCACGCCGTGCGGGCCCGGGACGCGGCCCAGCTGCTGGTCCGGGCGTCGGGCTTCGAGGGGGCGATCGTGGAGGAGAACCGGCCGGTCCTGCTGCCGGCGCAGGTCGGCGGGCCGGGCGGCGACCACCTGCCGGGCCACGGCCACCAGCCGGGTCCGTACCTGCCGGGCCACCGGGCGGAGGTCCACCGGGCGGAGGGCCGGCCCGCCCCGGGCGAGCCGGTGCCGTGGCGGCAGGCGGACGTGCGCACCGCCCGGGAACGTCTCGGCTGGCGGACACAGGTGCCGCTGGAGGAGTCGCTCGGGGACGTCTGGCTGGAGACGGCCTGCCGGGTGTGAGTCCGGCGGGGGGAGCGTCCCGGGCCCGGAACGACGGGCCCGGGACGCTCCGGGGCGGCCGGCGGGCGGTTCCACGATCCGGCGCGGCCCGTCTCGCCCATCGGACGAGCTGTCTCGGAATACCGGTCGGGCATGACACTGTTGGCCTAGAGAGCCACCTGAGTGGCGGTGCAACAACCCCGTCCGAGGCAGGCCCCGGCCGCCTGAACAAGACACCCATCGGAGTCCCCGTGTCGTTGCCACCCCTGGTCGAGCCGGCCGACGAGCTCACCGTCGACGAGGTCCGCAGGTACTCCCGCCACCTGATCATCCCGGACGTCGGGATGGCCGGGCAGAAGCGGTTGAAGAACGCCAAGGTGCTGTGCGTCGGCGCCGGCGGCCTCGGCTCGCCCGCGCTGATGTACCTGGCCGCCGCCGGTGTCGGCACGCTGGGCATCGTCGAGTTCGACGTGGTCGACGAGTCGAACCTGCAGCGCCAGATCATCCACGGCCAGGCCGACATCGGCCGCTCCAAGGCGGAGTCGGCGCGCGACTCGGTCAAGGAGATCAACCCGTACGTCGACGTGGTGCTGCACGAGGAGCGGCTCGACAACTCCAACGTGATGGAGATCTTCGCCGGCTACGACCTGATCGTGGACGGCACCGACAACTTCGCCACCCGCTATCTGGTGAACGACGCCGCGGTGCTGCTCGGCAAGCCGTACGTGTGGGGCTCGATCTACCGCTTCGACGGCCAGGCCAGCGTCTTCTGGGCCGAGCACGGCCCCTGCTACCGCTGCCTCTACCCGGAGGCCCCGCCGCCGGGCATGGTCCCGTCCTGCGCCGAGGGCGGCGTGCTGGGCGTGCTCTGCGCGTCCATCGGCTCGATCCAGGTGAACGAGGCGATCAAGCTGCTGGCCGGGATCGGCGACCCGCTGGTCGGCCGGCTGATGATCTACGACGCCCTGGAGATGAACTACCGCCAGGTGAAGGTCCGCAAGGACCCGAACTGCGCCGTCTGCGGCGAGAACCCGACGGTCACCGAGCTGATCGACTACGAGGCCTTCTGCGGCGTCGTGTCGGAGGAGGCGCAGGCCGCCGCCGCCGGTTCGACCATCACCTCGAAGCAGCTCAAGCAGTGGCAGGACGACGAGGAGGACATCTACCTCATCGACGTCCGCGAGCCCGGCGAGTACGAGATCGTCAACATCCCCGGCGCGGTGCTGATCCCGAAGAACGAGTTCCTCATGGGCGACGCCCTGGAGAAGCTGCCGCAGGACCGGAAGATCGTGCTGCACTGCAAGTCGGGCGTGCGCTCGGCCGAGGTGCTGGCCGTGGTCAAGGCCGCGGGCTTCGCCAACGCCGTCCACCTGGGCGGCGGCGTGCTCGGCTGGGTGAACCAGGTCGAGCCGCACAAGCCGGTCTACTAGGCCGCCGGCCGGACGTACGGCCCCGGACGCCCCGGAGATGCGACGGAGGGCCCCACCGCTAGCGGTGGGGCCCTCCGTCGTACGTCCGCGCGCTCAGAGCGCGTGCTTGCGCTGCAGCACGTTGTAGGCGATCCAGCCCGGCAGCACCGGCAGCCAGAAGGTGAGCGCCCGGAAGAGGAACACCGCCGGGGTGGCGATCGTGGGGGAGACGTCCGCGACGGTCAGGGCGCCGATCAGGGCGACCTCGACCGGGCCGATGCCGCCCGGGGTGGGGATCGCCGAGCCGGCCGCGTTGGCGGTCAGGAAGACCACCGCGACGGCCGAGAAGCTGACGTCGCCGCCGAAGGCCTGCACCGAGAAGTCCAGGCAGGCGGTGAAGGACAGGGTCAGCAGCAGGATGCCGCCGAAGCCGGTGATCAGCTTGCTGGGCGTCTGCATCAGGTCGAGCATGCGCGGCACCACGCCGAAGAACAGCGAGCGCAGCCGGCCCAGCACGAAGCGGCGCAGCGGCGCGACCGCGGCCACCACCAGGGCGAGCACGGCGGCGGTCAGCACCCCGATGATCACCGCCCGGGAGGCGGAGAGGTCGCCGTTGGTCTGGCTGCCGGTGATCAGGCCGAAGCTGAACAGCAGCAGCAGGTGCCCGGCCAGGCCCGCCAGCTGGGAGGCGCCGACCGAGGCGACCGCCTGGCCCGGGCGGATCCCGGCCTTCTGCAGGTAGCGGGTGTTGAGCGCGATGCCGCCGATCGCCGCCGGGGCGACCAGCTTCACGAAGGAGCCGGCCAGCTGGGCCGCGACGGTGCGCCGGAACGGCAGCCGCTCGGGGACGAAGCCGGTCAGGCTCATCGCGGCGGCGACGTAGCTGAACGCGGCCGCCAGCAGGGCCGCCGCCGCCCACGCCCAGTTCATCTGGGAGAGCTTGAGCTGGGCCGGCTTGATGGTGGTCAGCGCCAGATAGGCGGCGAAGGTGAGCGCGATCACCATGATCAGGCTCTTCGGCTTCAGCCGCTCCAGCTTGGCCGGCTCCATCGGCGCCTCGGGGGCGATCTGCAGGATCTGGCCGCGGATGCGGCTGAGCAGGTCCTCGCCGGCCGCCGCGATGTCCTCCTCGGCCTGCTCCTGGGTGCGCTCGCCGGCCGCGACCTGCTCCAGGGCCTTGGCCCGGGCGGCGGCCTTGCGCTCCTTGGTGAGCTTGGCGAGGTCGACCCGGGTGGAGCGGCTCATCCCGACCGGCTGGAGCAGCGGCAGCGCCTGGGCGACCCGGTCCGCGCCCAGCACCGCGTTGGCGGTGGCGACGGCCCGCTCGGGGCCGATCCGCAGCGCGAAGGTGGTGAGCAGCTGGGCGACGTCGATGCGCAGGGTCAGGTCGGTGGCGGCGATGTCGCCGCCGGACAGGTTGACCAGGCAGGCGGTCTTGTCGTCGACGACCAGCAGCGACTCGCCGGTCAGCCGGCGGTGGGCGATCCGGCGCTCGTGCAGGGCGGCCACCGACTGCCACAGCGAGGCCATCACCCGGTCGGTGACCTCCTCGTCGGCGAGCTCGTCCAGGGTGAGGCCCTCGACGTTCTCGTACACCAGGATCGCGGCGTCCGGGCCCAGCTCGGAGGTGGCCACCAGCTGCGGCGCGCGGGCGCCCGAGGCGGCCGCCGCGTACGCGATCAGGGCCTCCTGCTCCAGCGCCTGGCGCAGCGACTGGGGGCTGCGGCGCACCGCCACCGAGCGCAGCCGCAGCCGCCGCCAGGCCCGGTAGAAGAAGCCGGAGGCCTGCTGCTCGCGGTCGATGATGTGGACGTCCAGCGGCGGGCCGTCCTGCTGGGTGACGTAGTAGCGGCGGGTGCCGCCGGGGGCGTCCGGGGCGCGGTGGGCGCCGTCCGGGGTGAAGCCGACCTTGCGCAGGCCGATCATCAGGTGCTGGCCGGTGGGCCGGATGTTGGGGGAGCCGATCGCGTACAGCGTGCCGTAGGCGACGGACCAGCCGATCAGCACGGTCAGCATCAGCGACAGCGGGGTGGTGTAGCCGCCGAGCAGCTCGGTGACCCCGCTGAAGACGACCACCACCCACAGGGCCACCCGCCAGCGCGGCCGGCTCGACATGCCGACGGCGGTCATGTAGGCGATCACCGGGGCGAGGTAGCCGTGCACCGGGTCGGTGAGGCTGCCGTTGCTGTCCAGCGGCAGCCGGGTCAGCGCCGTCCTGATGTGTTCGGAGGCGCCCTCGGCGACCCACCAGTCGATGCCCAGCGAGACGCCGTACGCGAGCACCGAGGCGAGCACGCCGTCGGCGACCCGCAGACCGTCGCGTTTGATCAGCCGCTCGACGGCGAAGGCCAGCGGCACGGCGAGCACGGCGACGCTGGAGACCAGGCCGGTGATGGTGGACAGCACCGCGGAGAAGTGCGGGGCGTTGGTGGCGATGTCCTGCTCGATGCCGGTGGTCGTCGAGGTGGCGATGCCGGCCAGGACGAAGACCGCGACTATCCCGAAGACCCCGGCCAGGAAGCGGATCAGGTCGGACGGGCGGTGCGCGCGGGCGGCGAGCAGCGGCTCGTCGACGTCCAGGTGCGGGGCGTCGTCCAGCGGGTCGTGGTGCTCGGTCCGCGCGGCCGGCGGGGCCGGGGCGGGGACGGGCGGGGCCGGGGCCGGGGCGGGCGGCTGCGCCGCCGGTCCGGGGGCCTGCTCGGGCGTGGGGGTCTTGATCGTCAGGTCCTTGATCAGGGAGACTTCCGGGGTCGGCCCGTTCCCGGGCCGCCCATCGGACTCGTCACCGGGCGCCGGGGGCACGACGGAGCCGGACTCGTCGGAGTCCCTGTCCACGCCCACGTCAGCCGTCCCGGTCATCTGGTCTTGTCCTCGTATCACCACTCACCGCCCCGAAGATGGTGGCATGCCCCGGCCCCCCGTGCTGGACAGGGGCCGGATCGGGCGCGGCGGGTCGTTCGTACGGGGCCGCGCGTGCGTCCCTATGAGGAAGAATGCCGCAGGTGACGGACGTAACAGACGACGGCGTCCTGGACGCCCTACCGCCGTTCGCCGAACTGGTGCTCGACCTGACCGAGCGGATTCCACCCGGCCGGGTGATGACCTACGGCGACGTCGCCGAGTACCTCGGCCAGGGCGGCCCCCGGCAGGTCGGCCGGGTGATGGCCCTGTACGGCGGCTCGGTGCCCTGGTGGCGGGTGATCCGGGCGGACGGCCGCTTCCTGCCCGGGCACGAGCACCGCGCCCTCGCCCACTACGGCGAGGAGGGCACCCCGCTGCGCGAACTCGCCGACCCGCCCCGGGTCGACCTCAAGCTGGCCCGCTGGGACGGCCGGGAGAATTCACCGAACCCCGCGCGCGGACGGGATTGACGGGGCAGGATCGTAGGCTCGATGCGGGCGGCCCCTCCGCGACCCCTCCGCGATCCCTCCGCGATCTCTCAGGGGTCCCTTTGCGGGCCCGCCCCGGCCATGCCTCTCCGTACAACCCCAGGACCCGTTCGTGAGTTCGCCCTACCGGCTCGTGCGCAACCCGCTCGTCCAGCCCGACCCGCCCGTGCTGGACGCCTACCAGCGCGCCGTGGTCGAGCACACCGGCGGCCCGCTGCTCGTCCTCGCCGGGCCGGGCACGGGCAAGACCACCACCCTGGTCGAGGCGGTCGCCCGGCGGATCCAGGACGGCACCGACCCCGAGCGGATCCTCGTCCTCACCTTCAGCCGCAAGGCCGCCGTCGAACTGCGCGACCGGATGTCCGGCCGGCTCGGCTCCGCCGCCGCCCCGCAGGCCACCACCTTCCACTCCTTCTGCTATGCCCTGCTGCGCGCCCACCAGGACCCGGAGGACTACGCAGAGCCGCTGCGGCTGCTCTCCGGCCCCGAGCAGGACGTCATGGTCCGCGAACTGCTGGCCGGCGGCGCCGAGGACGCCCGCGACGGCCGCGGCCGGATCGCCTGGCCGCTCGACCTGCGCGCCTGCCTGACCACCCGCGGCTTCGCCGACGAGGTCCGCGCCGTCCTCGCCCGCAGCCGCGAGCTCGGCCTCGGCGAGCGTGAACTCGAACGCTTCGCCCAGGGCGTCCAGCGCCCCGACTGGGCCGCCGCCGCGCACTTCCTCGCCGACTACCTCGACGTGCTCGACCTGCGCGGCGTCCTCGACTACGCCGAACTCGTCCACCGCGCCGTGCTGCTCGCCGAACGCCCCGAGGTCGGTGAGGAGCTGCGCCGCCGCTACGAGGTCGCCTTCGTCGACGAGTACCAGGACACCGACCCCTCCCAGGTCCGGCTGCTGCGCCAGCTCGCCGGCGGCGGCCGCGACCTGGTCGCCGTCGGCGACCCCGACCAGTCGATCTACGCCTTCCGCGGCGCCGACATCAACGGCATCCTCGACTTCCCGCAGGCCTTCCGCCGTCCCGACGGCGCCCCCGCCGAGGTCAAGGTGCTCCGGGTCTCCCGCCGCTCCGGCGCCGTGCTGCTCGCCGCCTCCCGCGAACTCGCCCGCCGGATGCCGATGGGCCGGCTGCCCGCCGACAAACTCGCCCAGCACCGCGCCCTGCTGCCCTCCCGCGAGGGCGGCCGGGTCGAGGTGTACACCTACCCCACCCCCGGCGCCGAACTCGACTCGATCGCCGACCTGCTGCGCCGCGCCCACCTGGAGGACGGCGTGCCCTGGGGCGAGATGGCCGTGCTGGTCCGGGCCGGCGCCCGCTCCATCCCCGGCGTGCGGCGGGCCCTCGGCGCGGCCGGCGTCCCGCTGGAGATCGACGGCGACGACCTGCCGCTGCGCGAGGAGCCCGCCGTCGCCCAGCTGCTGCTCGCCCTGCGGGTCTGCGCCGAGCAGGCCGCCCGCGACAAGCAGGCCCTCCTCGACGACCCCGGTCCGCGCACCCCCGACCCGCTCACCGAGGACCTGGCCCACGCCCTGCTGACCGGCCCGCTCGGCGGCCTCGACGGCTCCGACCTGCGCCGCCTGGGCCGCGCCCTGCGCGAGGAGGAACGCGCCGCGCTGCGCGCCGACAGCCGCGCCGACGGCCGCCCCGCCACGGCCCCGCGCCCGGCCGGCGAGCTGATCCGCGAGGCCCTGGCCGAACCCGAGCGGCTGATCGCCCTCGACCCGGCGACCGCCCGCCGCGCCCGCGACCTCGGCACCCTGCTGCGCAAGGTCCGCGAGCTGCTGGCCGGCGGCTGCACCGCCGAGGACGCCCTGTGGGAGCTGTGGGACGGCAGCCGCCGCTGGCGCGAACGCCTGGAGCGCGCCGCCCTGCGCGGCGGCGCCGCCGGCCGCAACGCCGACCGCGACCTGGACGCGCTGTGCGCCCTGTTCGAGACCGCCGCCCGCGCCGAGGAACAGGTCACCGGCCACCGCAGCGCCCTCGACCTGCTCGCCGAACTCGAAGCCCAGGACATCGCCGCCGACACCCTCACCGTCCGCACCGTGCGCCCCGAGGCCGTGCGGCTGATGACCGCCCACCGCTCCAAGGGCCTGGAGTGGCGCCTGGTCGTCGTCGCCGGCGTCCAGGACGGCCTCTGGCCCGACCTGCGCCGCCGCGGCTCCCTGCTGGAGGCCGACCGGATCGGCCGCGACGGCCTCGCCGAACCGCTCTCCCCGGCCGCCCTGCTCGGCGAGGAGCGCCGGCTCTTCTACGTCGCCGCCACCCGCGCCAAGGAACGGCTGATCGTCACCGCCGTCAAGGCGCCCGCCGACGACGGCGACGAACCCTCCCGCTTCCTGCGCGAGCTCTACCGCGAGGACGTCGACCCGCGCACCGGCAAGGTGGTGCGCCGCACCCCGCCGGTCACCGTCGAGGACGTCACCCACCGCCCGCGCCGCCCGCTGTCGGTGGCCGCCCTGGTCGCCGAACTGCGCGCCGTCACCGTCGACCCCGCCCGCTCGCCCGAACTGCGCCGCGCCGCCGCCGAACGCCTCGCCACCCTGGCCGCCGCCACCGACGAGGACGGGCTGCCGCTGGTGCCCTCCGCCCACCCCGACCGCTGGTGGGGCCTGGACGACGCCACCGTCGCCCCCGAGCCGCTGCGCAGCGCGGACGCGCCCGTGCGGCTGTCCGGCAGCGGCCTGGAACAGCTGGAGAACTGCTCGCTCCAGTGGTTCCTCGACAAGGAGGTCAAGGCCCGCGCCCCCGGCACCGCCGCCCAGGGCTTCGGCAACGTGGTGCACGCCCTCGCCGACGAGGTCGGCTCCGGCCGCACCCCCGCCGACCTCGCCGTCCTGATGGCCCGCCTGGACACCGTCTGGGACGCCCTCGCCTTCGACGCCCCCTGGAAGTCCCACCAGGAGAAGAACGAGGCCCGCACCGCCCTGGAGCGCTTCCTCAACTGGCACGTCCTGGAACGCGGCCGCGCCCTGGTCGCCACCGAGCACGGCTTCGACGTCACCCTCGACGTCGGCGGCGTCTCGGTGCGCATCCGCGGCTCGATGGACCGGGTCGAGAAGGACCACGCCGGACGCGCCTACGTGGTCGACTTCAAGACC
The DNA here is from genome assembly GCF_040303105.1 of Kitasatospora sp. NPDC096128. Classification (NCBI taxonomy): domain Bacteria; kingdom Bacillati; phylum Actinomycetota; class Actinomycetes; order Kitasatosporales; family Streptomycetaceae; genus Kitasatospora; species Kitasatospora sp. NPDC096128. Next base: position 183,423 of record NZ_JBEOSP010000015.1, read on the forward strand.
GGCAAGCAGATCCCCACCGACAAGTCGCTGCCCGAGCACAAGCAGCTCGCCGTCTACCAGCTCGCCGTCCGGGCCGGCGCCCTCAACGAGCTGCCCGGCTTCACCGAGCACCCCCCGGCCACCGGCGGCGCCGAACTCGTCCACCTGCGCGAGGCCGCCGCCAAGGCCGACCCGGACGCCCCCAAGGTGCAGCGGCAGGAGCCGCCCGAGGGCGAGCCGTGGATCGAGAACCTGCTCGCCGAGGCCGCGGGCAAGGTCCTCGCCGAGCGCTTCGTCCCGCAGACCGGCGGCGGCTGCGACCGCTGCTCGTTCCGCCGCAGCTGCTCCGCCCAGCGCGACGGCGCGCAGCTCGTCGAGTAGCGGGCCGGCGCGTCGCCGGTCGGGGAGCGGGTCGGCGCGTGGCCCGTCGGGGAGCGGGCCGGGCGGGCAACGGCCGGGCAACGGCCGGACGAGGAATGTCCGCCGTTCCGGTTACGGTTGCGGGGTGACCGCCGTGCTCAGCCATCCCGACCAGCTCAAGGAGCTGCTGGGCATCCCGTTCAACCGGGAGCAGATGGCGGCCATCGGCGCCCCCCTGGCCCCGGCCGTGATCGTGGCCGGCGCCGGCTCCGGCAAGACCACCGTGATGGCCGCCCGGGTCGTCTGGCTGGTCGGCTCCGGCGCCGTACGGCCCGAGGAGGTGCTCGGCCTCACCTTCACCAACAAGGCCGCCGGCGAACTCGCCGAACGCGTCCGCACCGCCCTGCTCCGCGCCGGGATCGCCGACCGGGCGGAGGGCGAACCGCTCGGCGAACCCGAGATCTCCACGTACCACGCCTTCGCCGGCCGCCTGCTCAAGGAGCACGGCCTGCGGATCGGCATCGAGCCCGACGTGCGGCTGCTCGCCGACGCCACCCGCTTCCAGCTCGCCGCCAAGGTGCTGCGCACCGCCCGAGGCCCCTTCCCCGCCCTCACCGGCACCTTCAGCAACCTCGTCGCCGACCTCACCGCCCTGGACGGCGAACTCGCCGAGCACCTGGTCGAGCCCGCCGCCCTGCGCGCCCACGACGAGCGGCTGCTCGACACCCTCGCCACCGTCAAGCTCGGCAACGACGACCTGCGGGCCGTCCCCGTCACCGCCCGCGCCCGGCTGGAACTGCTGCGCCTGGTCGAGGACTACCGCCGCCGCAAGCAGGGCGCCGGGCTGATGGACTTCGGCGACCAGATAGCCGCCGCCGCCCGCCTCGCCCAGCAGCGCCCCGAGGTCGGCGAACTGCTCCGCGGCCAGTACCGGGTCGTCCTGCTGGACGAGTACCAGGACACCTCCGTCGCCCAGCGCCTGATGCTCGCCGGCCTGTTCGGCGCCGGCCCCGAGAACACCGGGGACGGCCACCCGGTGACCGCCGTCGGCGACCCCTGCCAGGCCATCTACGGCTGGCGCGGCGCCTCCGTCGCCAACCTCGACGACTTCCCCCGGCACTTCCCGAAGGCCGACGGCCGCCCCGCCGACCGCTACGCGCTCAGCGAGAACCGCCGCAGCGGCGGCCGGCTGCTCGCCTTCGCCAACGAACTCGCCGCCCCGCTGCGCGCCATGCACGAGGGCGTGGAGGCGCTGCGCCCGGCGCCCGGCGCCGAACAGGACGGCTACGTGCGGGCCGCGCTGCTGCCCACCCACGCCGAGGAGGTCGACTGGCTCGCCGACTCGATCGCCCACCTGGTGCGCACCGGCACCGCGCCCGGCCGGATCGCGGTGCTCTGCCGGGGCGGCGCGGCCTTCCCCGACATCCACGCCGCGCTGGTCGCCCGTGAGGTCCCGGTCGAGGTGGTGGGCCTCGGCGGGCTGCTGCAACTGCCCGAGGTGGCCGACCTGGTGGCGGTCTGCGAGGTGCTCCAGGACCCGACCGCCAACGCCGCCCTGGTACGCCTGCTGATCGGCCCGCGCTGGCGGATCGGCCCGCGCGACCTCGCCCTGCTCGGCCGCCGCGCCGCCGCCCTGGTGCGCACCGAGCAGCCCGAGGGCGTGGAGGCGCTGGCCGCGGCCGTCGCCGAGGCCGACCCCACCGAGGCGGTGTCGCTGGCCGACGCGGTCGAGACCTTCCTGACCACCTCCTCCGGCGCGGAGGGCGACCAGCCCGACGAGCTGCCGTTCTCCGCCGAGGCCAGGGTGCGCTTCGCCCGGCTCGCCGCCGAACTGCGCGAGCTGCGCCGCTCGCTGGCCGACCCGCTGATGGACGTGCTGCACCGGGTGCTCACCGTCACCGGCCTGGAGGTCGAACTCGCCGCCTCCCCGCAGGCGCTGGCCGCCCGCCGGCGGGAGACCCTGCACGCCTTCCTGGACGTCGCCGCCTCCTTCGCCGATCTGGACGGCGACCCGGGCCTGGCCGCCTTCCTCGGCTTCCTGCGCGCCGCCCAGGAGTACGAGCGCGGTCTGGACAGCAGCCTGCCCGGCGGCGAGGACACCGTGAAGGTGCTCACCGCGCACAAGTCCAAGGGCCTGGAATGGGACGTGGTGGCCGTCCCCGGCCTGGTGAAGGGCGCGTTCCCCTCCGGCAGCCCGCGCGAGCGCTGGACCAGCACCAAGCGCGTGCTCCCGCACGCCCTGCGCGGCGACGCCGCGACCCTGCCCGACGTGCGGGGCGGCTGGACGTCCAAGTCGATGGCCGCGTTCAAGAAGGAGCTGGCCGAGCACTCCGGCACCGAGGAGCTGCGGCTCGGCTACGTCGCCTTCACCCGCCCCCGCTCGCTGCTGCTGGCCTCCGGGCACTGGTGGGGGCCGAGCCAGAAGACCGTCCGCGGCCCGTCCGCGTTCCTGGAGCAGTTGCGCGCGCACTGCGAGCAGCCCGGCGCCGGCGAGGTCGAGCACTGGGCCGAGCAGCCGGAGAAGGGCGCCCGGAACCCGGCGCTGACCGCCGCCGTCGAGCGCCCCTGGCCGCTGCCGCTGGACCCGGCCGCCCAGCACGCCCGCCGCCGGGTCGCCGAGGTGGTGCGCGGCCGCCTGGCCGGGACACCGGCCCCCGAGCCCGAGCCGATGGCCGTCGAGGACCAGCGCCAGGTCGCCTCCTGGGACCGCGACCTGACCGCGCTGCTGGGGGAGTTGGAGCGCTCCCGGCGCACCGCCCGCGAGGTGCCGCTGCCGCCCGCGCTGTCCGCCACCCAGCTGCTGCGCCTGGCCGCCGACCCGGACGGCTTCGCGCACGAGCTGGCCCGCCCGATGCCCCGCCCACCGCAGCCCGCCGCCCGGCGCGGCACCCGCTTCCACGCCTGGGTGCAGTCCCGGATCGAGCCGCTGCTGCTGATCGAGCCCGGCGCGCTGCCCGGCGCCGACGACGACGGCATCGAGGACGAGCAGGACCTGGAGCGGCTCAAGGATGCGTTCCTGCGCACCCCGTACGCGCAGCGCCGGCCGCACCGGGTCGAGGCGCCGTTCCAACTGGTGCTGGCGGGGCGGGTGGTGCGCGGCCGGATCGACGCGGTCTACCGGGACGGTGACGGGGTGTCGGAATCCGGTGGTGCGTCACGCTACGAAGTGGTGGACTGGAAGACCCACCGGGAGGAGACCGCCGACCCGCTGCAGCTCGCGGTCTACCGGCTCGCCTGGGCGGAGCAGGCGGGCGTTGATCCCGAGCAGGTCACGGCGTCGTTCCTGTACGTCCGCAGCGGGCGGATCGTCCGTCCGGAAGGACTTCCCGACCGAAAAGAGTTGGAACGGCTCCTGATCGGGAACAGTGACTAATGAGTCACGCAGAGCACCCGAGTCATCGCGCCGACGTCCGAAACCTGTGCGTCGTGCACGTTTCGCGCCTATTGTGGGGTCGGTAACCGGTCAACCCCCGTACTCCGGCCGCCGACGAGGCCCGCATTCCCTGACCCTCAGTCATCGCCGCAGGTGCCCACGGGCATCGGCGTCTTCTGCTGGAGAGACCGAAGTTGAGCGCGACCGGATGGATCAGAGAGCGGTTCACCGGGCCGACCCCGGGACCCGCTCCGGGCGCGACCGGCACCTGGCCGAGGACGGCGCTCGCGCTGCCCCTCCTCGGCATGGCGCTGATCGTCGTCCTCGACTACCTCAGCGGCACCGAGGTGACGGTCGAACCCGCCCTCACCGCCGTACCCGCACTGGCCGCCGTGGTCAGCCGCCGCACCTGGTACCCGCTGCTCATCGGCCTGGGCACCGAGGCGGCGGCCTTCCTGATGGCCTTCCGCAGCGACGCGCTCGGCGAGTCCGTGCACGCCGCCAGCGTCATCGCGATCCTGCTGGTCGCCACGATCGGCTGGGTCAGCGCCACCCTGCGACTGCGCCAGGAACGCGCCCTGGCCGACGCCCAGTTGGTCGCCTCGATCGCCCGCCGGGTGCTGCTGCGGCCGGTCCCCGAACGGGTCGGCAGCGTGCGCGCCGCCGTCCACTACGAGGCCGCCGCCGCCCACGCCCGGATCGGCGGGGACCTGTACGAGGTCGTCAACACCCGGCACGGCGTACGGGCCGTGGTCGGCGACGTGCGCGGCAAGGGCCTCGGCGCGGTCGAGACCGCCGCCGCCGTCCTCGGTGCCTTCCGCGAGGCCGCCCACCAGGAGCCCGCCCTCGACCGGGTGGCCGGCTGGCTGGCCGTCAGCCTCGACCGGGCCCTGCACGAGAACGCCCACCCCGGCGTGGAGGAGGAGTTCGTCACCCTCGTCCTGATCGGGGTCGGTCCGGACGGCACCGCCGAACTCGTCAACTGCGGCCACCCCTCGCCGCTGCTGCTGCGCGGCGGCCTGGTCCACCCGCTCGAACTCGCCGAGACCGTACCGCCGCTGGGCGTCCTCGACCCGGCCGACGTCCGCCCCCCGGTGCACAGGGTCCCGCTGCTGGCCGACGACCGGGTGCTGCTGTTCACCGACGGGGTGATCGAGGCCCGCGACCGCTCCGGCGCCTTCTACCCGCTCGCCGAGCGCTTCCCGCGCTGCGCCGACGGCCGCCCGGCCGACGTCCTGCAGCGCCTGCACGAGGACGTGGTGCGCCACGTCGGCCGCCAGCTCGGCGACGACGCGGCCATGCTGCTCCTGCAGTACGACCCGACCCCGCCCGCCCTCGCCCACCTGCCGCAGCAGGCGGGCGTCCTGACCAAGCGGTAGTTCCGGTCCGCCGAGGGCTACAGCGACACCCGGACCAGCAGCGGCCGGTGGTCCGACACCCCGGCGTGCGGCGCCGCCGCCGGGCCCACGGCCGCCCGCGGCACGCCGACCGCCAGCACGTGGTCGAACTGCACCGCCGGCCGGTGCGCCGGATAGGTCGGTGTGCGCGCCAGGTCGTACCAGCCCTGCAGCCGGGCCCGCGGTTCGCGCGCCCGCCGCCGGCGCGGGGTGCCGAGCGCGGTGCCCAGCGGGGTGCCCAGCGCGGGCCGGGCCCGCCGGGCCGCCCGCAGCTCCCGCACCCGCGCCCGCGGCGCGGTGCGCTCCAGCGCCGTCGCCCCGCCGAGCACCGTGCGCGGCACCGCGCCGATCAGGTTGAAGTCGCCCAGCACCAGGTACGGCTGCGGCAGGTCGGCGATCCAGCGCCGGATCCCGGCCAGCTGCGCCATGTTCCAGCCCGGCACGAAGGACAGGTGCGCGGCGACCACCGTGAACGGCCCGCGCTCGCCCTCCAGTACGGCCGCCAGCGCCGCCCGGGGCTCGTCCGGCACCGGGGTCAGCCCGCGCCGCCCGGCCACCCGCAGCGGCAGCCCGAACGGGGCCGGGGCGAAGCGCCGGGCCCGCCAGTGCCGCACCGGCAGCCGGGTCAGCAATGCCGTCCCGTAGGAGGGCGGGGCGTCGTCGCCGACCTCGGCCGGCCCGTACACCCGCAGTCCGTTCGGCCCGGACGGCTCCGGCACCCAGCCGGCCACCGGGGCCGGGCGCCCGTGCAGGGCGGCGGCGAAGCGCCAGTCGCCCGCGCCCATCGCCGCGGCCGCCACCGCCGTCTGGTCGGTGCCGCCGGAGCGCGCCTGGTGCCGGTCCACCTCCTGCAGGGCCAGCACGTCGGCGTCCAGCGCGGCCACCGCCTGCGCCAGCGGGGCGCCCGCGTCGGCCGGGTAGGGCAGCGGCGCGCCGTCCGGGGCGAGCGGCTGACCGTGCAACAGGTTGAAGGTGGCGATGCGCAACTGGCTCACACCGCACGACGGTACCGGAGGGGGCGCGGCTTGAGGCCGCAGGGCATACCGGGTATACATACTCAGTATGTCCATCCGCCACGGTCTGCTCGCCCTGCTCGACCAGGGCCCCCGCTACGGCTATCAGCTGCGCACCGAATTCGAGGCGCGCACCGGCGCCACCTGGCCGCTCAACGTCGGACAGGTCTACACCACTCTGTCCCGACTGGAGCGTGACGGCCTGGTCGAGGCCGCCGGGGAGGACGAGGAAGGCCACCAGTTCTACGCCGTCACCGACGCCGGCCGCACCGAACTGCGGGCCTGGTTCGACACCCCGGTGCCCCGGACCAACCCCCCGCGCGACGAGCTGGCGATCAAGCTCGCGATGGCCGTGACCGTCCCCGGGGTCGACGTCTCCGCCGTCGTCCAGGGCCAGCGCCGGCACAGCATCAAAGCCCTCCAGGACTACACCCGGCTCAAGGGCCGCGCCCTGGCGGGCGAGGCCCGACCCGGCGTCGTGCCCTCCGAGAGCAACGAACTCGCCTGGCTGCTCGTCCTCGACCAGCTGATCTTCCAGACCGAGGCCGAGATCCGCTGGCTCGACCACTGCGAGACCCGGCTCGCCCAGCAGGCCGAACTCCTGCAGGCCCGCGCCGCGGAAGCCGCCCGCGACGGCGCCGCGAAACCCAAGCGGCTCGGCCGCCGCACCCGCGCCTGAGGCGCGCCCCAGCCACTCGAAACCGGCCGGCGCCCCCCGGGGCGCCCCACCCGTACCCAGCACAAGGGGGGAACCGTGTCCCACACCCAACAGCCCCGGCAGACACCGGTGCTGCACCTGGAGAACGTCACCCGAGTCCACGGCCAGGGCGCCGCCGAGGTCCAGGCCCTGCGCGGCGTCGACCTCAGGGTCCACCCCGGCGAGTTCGTCGCCGTCATGGGCCCCTCCGGCTCCGGCAAGTCCACCCTGCTCACCCTCGCCGGCGGCCTCGACACCCCGACCACCGGACAGGTCCTGGTCGAGGGCGTCGCCCTCGGCGGGCTCACCCGCAAGAAGCTCGCCCAGGTCCGCCGCCGCTCCGTCGGCTACGTCTTCCAGGACTACAACCTGATCCCGGCGCTCACCGCCGCCGAGAACATCTCGCTGCCGCGCGAACTCGACGGCCTGTCCGCCCGCGCCGCCCGCCGCGAGGCCCTCGCCGCCCTGGAGGAGCTCGGCATCCCCGAACTCGCCGACCGCTTCCCCGACGACATGTCCGGCGGCCAGCAGCAGCGCGTCGCCATCGCCCGCGCCCTGATCGGCGACCGCCGCCTCGTCCTCGCCGACGAACCCACCGGCGCCCTCGACTCCACCACCGGCGAAGCCGTCCTCGCCGTGCTCCGCGCCCGCTGCGACGCCGGCGCCGCCGCCATGATGGTCACCCACGAGGCCCGGCACGCCGCCTGGGCCGACCGCGTCGTCTTCCTGCGCGACGGCCGCATGGTCGACGAGTCCGTCAGCCAGGACGCCGCCAGCCTGCTCGTCAGCGCCGCCACCAACAGCGCGAAGGTGGACGAGTGAAGCTCAGCGCCTGGCGGGTCGCCCTGCGCGTCGCCCGCCGCGACGCCCTGCGCGCCAAGGGCCGCAGCGCCCTCGTCGTGGCGATGGTCGCCCTGCCCGTCCTCGGCGTCACCGGCGCCGACGTGTTCTACCGCAGCTCCACCCTCCAACCCGCCGAACGGGTCGTGCGGATCATGGGCCAGGCCGGCGCCGAGATCGGCCTGAGCGAACGCGGCGCCACCGTCAAACAGGCCCCCAACCCCGACGACGGCGTCATGATCGAAAACCCCAAGTACCAGGCCAAGGACGGCGCCGCCCCCGTCTACAACCCCGCCCAGCAGCGCTCCCTCGACACCGAACCCCTCAAACTGCTCCAGCAGGTGCTCCCGCCCGGCAGCACCCTGGTGCCCGAACGCACCGGCCCCAGCACCGCGGCCACCAGCACCGAGGGCCTGCTCACCACCCAGACCAGCGAAGCCGACCTGACCGACCCGGTCTGGAACGGCCGGATCGACCTCGTCCAGGGCCGCGCGCCCGCGAACGACCACGAGACCGCCGTCACCCGCGAGTTCCTCAACCGCTCCGGCCTGAAACTGGGCGACCGCACCACCGTGCGCGGACTGGAGTCCACCCCCTTCACCATCACCGCCGCCGTCGAGTTCCCCGGCGACCTCAAGGCCACCGAACTCATCGCCCGGCCCGGCACCCTGGCCGCACCGCCCGCCGGCGCCCCCGCCGCCGCCCAGGACCCCGCGTCGGCCGCGGCCCGGACCACCGGCCCGGGCTCCGCCGCCGACCCGGCCAAGGCCCCCGACGACGCCACCCGCTGGCTGGTCAAGCTCCCGGCCGGCACCGGCCTCGACTGGGCCAAGGTCACCGAACTCAACGGCTACGGCTTCACCGTCGCCTCCCGCGCCGTCCTGCTCGACCCGCCCGCCCGCGCCGACGTCCCGTACTACGCCGACATGGACAAGCGCGGCGGCGGAACCACCGCCTTCTTCGACCGCACCTCCGTCGTCATCCTCGGCACCGTCGCCGGCATGGCCCTGCTGGAGATCGTGCTCCTCGCGGGCCCCGCCTTCGCCGTCGGGGCCCGGCGCTCCCGGCGGCAGCTCGGCCTGCTCGCCGCGGCCGGCGGTGACCGCGCCAACGTCCGCGCCGTCGTCCTCGGCGGCGGCATCGTCCTCGGCGTCACCGGCGCCGCCATCGGCCTGGCCCTCGGCGTCGGCCTGGTCGCCCTGCTGCGCACCCAGGCCGAGGACTACGCCGGCCAGCGCTTCGGCCACTTCAACCTGCAGCCGCTCGACCTGCTCGGCGTGCTCCTGGTCGGCCTGGTCACCGGGCTGCTCGCCGCCGTCGTCCCCGCCGTCCAGGCCTCCCGCCAGGACGTCGTCTCCGCCCTCACCGGCCGCGACTCGCTCAAGCCGCCGAGCCGCAGACTCGCCCTGCTCGGCCTGCTGATGCTCGCCGCCGGCACCGCCCTCGCCCTGCTCGGCGCCACCAGCGGCTTCGTCAGCCGCAGCATCGCCGTCCTCGGCGGCTCCGCCGTCGCCGAACTCGGCATGGTCGCCCTCACCCCGTACCTGGTCGGCCTGTTCGGCAAGCTCGGCCGCTGGCTCTCGCTCGGCCCCCGGCTCGCCCTGCGCGACTCCGTCCGCCACCGCGGCCGCACCGCACCCGCCGTCGCCGCCGTCATGGCCGCCGTCGCCGGCTCCGTCGCGGTCAGCATCTACCTCGCCAGCTACGAGGACCAGCAGCGCCGCGAGTACGTGGCCTCCGGCCCCGCCGGAGCCGTCATGCTCGGCGGCTGGATGAGCACCAACGACGCCAAGCTGCTCCCCCAGCTGCGCGACACCCTGGAACGCGCCATGCCGAACATCGGCCCGCGCGCCGACGTCGCCCGGGTCAACTACAAGGGCGACTGCTCGGGCGGCCAGCCCTGCGGCTACGTCCGGGTCGACCTCCCCAAGGAACTGCGCTGCCCCGCCTTCGACAGCGACACCAGGCTCACCGACGAGGAGACGAACCGGATCACCAGGTCCGACCCGCGCTGCCAGGTCCGCGAACGCGGCGGCAACCACTTCAGCTCCCTGACGGCCGGCGACCCCACCCTGCTGCGCAACCTCTTCGGTGTCACCGACCCGGCCGCCGGGCAGGCCCTCACGGCCGGCAAGGCCGTCGTCTTCGACCCGCGCTACATCAAGGACGGCAAGGTCGTCATCCAGACCACCGAGCCGGTCGACTACAACACCCCGGGCGGCACCACCATGGCCACGCCCGCGCGCACCGACCACGCCGTCGACGCCGTCCTCGCGCCGGCCACCGTCCCGGCCCACGGCCAGGCCGTGATCAGCCCGGAGACCGCCACCCGGCTCGGCCTCGGCACCAGCCCGGCCGGCTCGGTCTGGCTGCCCGCCGAAGCACCCACCGACGCCGCCGAGCAGAAGGCCGGCGGCGCGCTCGCCAAGGTCAGCGAGCACAGCGAGTTCTCGGTCGAACGGGGCTACCAGTCCCGGGCCGGGCTGATCGGCCTCGGCCTGTCCGGCTTCGCCGCCCTGGTCGCCCTCGGCGCCGCCGGCATCGCCACCGGACTGGCCGCCGCCGACTCCCAGCGCGACCTGACCACCCTCGCCGCGGTCGGCGCCGAACCGCGCATCCGGCGCTCGCTCTCCGGCTTCCAGTGCGGGGTGATCGCCGCCATGGGCACCCTGCTCGGCACCGTCTGCGGCGTGCTGCCGGCGGTGGCCCTGCGCAAGGTCCAGGCCCTCGCGAGCAGCTACCCCGGGATGAGCCCCCAGGAGATCGCCGACAAGTCGTCCGTGGTCTTCCCCTGGCCCACCGTCGCCGCCACCGTCCTGGTGCTGCCGCTGCTCGCGGCCGCGCTGGCCGCGGTCCTCACCCGCTCGCGGATCTCGCTGCTGCGCCGCACCGGCTGAGGCCCGGGGCCGGCTCCCGCCACCCCCGTCCGCCCCTCCCGGCGGCGGGGGTGACGGAGGTTACAGGCCCGACGGCGTCCGGCACCCGGAGGGCCGGGGCGGGCACCCGCACGGGCGAACTACAGTCGTCGGTATGACGAGAACCCCGGACAGCGCCGTCCGCTCCTACATCGACCGGCACCAGGCCGCCTTCCTCGCCGACCTCGCCGAGTGGCTGGCGATCCCCTCGGTCTCCGCCGACCCGGAGCGCGCCGGCGACGTGCGCCGCTCCGCGGACTGGCTGGCCGCCAAGCTGCGCGACACCGGCTTCCCGGTGGCCGAGGTGTGGGAGACCGACGGGCTGCCGGCGGTGTTCGCCGAATGGCCGTCCGGGGACGAATCCGCGCCGACCGTCCTGGTCTACGGGCACCACGACGTGCAGCCCGCCGCGAAGGAGGACGGCTGGGACACCGAGCCGTTCACCCCGACCGTCGTCGGCCGGCGGCTGTACGCGCGCGGCGCGGCCGACGACAAGGGCCAGGTCTTCTTCCACACCCTGGGGGTGCGCGCCCACCTGGCCGCCACCGGCCGCACCGCGCCGGCCGTCAACCTCAAGCTGCTGATCGAGGGCGAGGAGGAGTCCGGCTCGCCGCACTTCGCCGACCTGGTCCGGCGCGAGGCCGGGCGGCTGGCCGCCGACGTGGTGGTCATCTCCGACACCGGCATGTGGTCCGAGACCACCCCGACGGTGTGCACCGGCATGCGGGGCCTGGCCGACGCCCAGCTCGACCTGTACGGCCCGGACACCGACATCCACTCCGGCTCCTTCGGCGGCGCCGTCGCCAACCCGGCCCAGGTCGCGGCCGAGCTGGCCGCCGCCCTGCACGACGCCGACCGCAAGGTCGCGGTCCCGGGCTTCTACGACGGGGTCGTGGAGCTGACCGGGCGCGAGCGCGAGCTGTTCGCCGAACTGCCCTTCGACGAGGCGCAGTGGCTGCGCGTCGCCAAGTCGTACGGCACCCGCGGCGAGGCCGGCTACTCCACCCTTGAGCGGGTCTGGGCCCGCCCCACCGCCGAGGTCAACGGCATCTGGGGCGGCTACACCGGCCCCGGCGGGAAGACCATCGTGCCGTCCTCGGCGCACCTGAAGCTGTCCTTCCGGCTGGTCGCCGGGCAGGAGGTGGAGAAGGTCCGGGAGGCGGTCCGGTCCTGGGTCGCCGAGCAGGTCCCCGAGGGCATCCGGTACGAGCTGGTGTTCCCCGGCGCGACCCGGCCCTGCCTGACCCCGCTGGACCACCCGGCGCTGCAGTCCACCGTCCGCGCGATGGGCCGCGCCTTCGGGCAGAAGATCCTCTTCACCCGCGAGGGCGGCTCCGGCCCCGCCGCCGACCTCCAGGACGTGCTGGGCGCGCCGGTGCTGTTCCTCGGCATCTCGGTGCCCTCGGACGGCTGGCACTCGGTCAACGAGAAGGTCGAGCTGGACCTGCTGGCCAAGGGCGTCGAGACCGCCGCCTACCTGTGGGGCGACCTGGCCGAGAACTTCCGGCCCGGCGCGTGAGCGAGCGCGGCGCGGCGGGCGCGCGAGCCGCCGCGCGCGGCACGGCAGTCAGATCACTCATCCGGATGATTCACCACGTGGGGATGGAACGACGTGAGCACCGAGCCTGATACCGAGCGCCCGCGAGCCCTGGCCCTGGCCAGGGCCGGGGTGGAGCGGGCCGCCGAGCACCGGTTCGACGAACCCTGGCTCGCCGCCGCCTGGAGTCACCCCGCCACCCGGGTGCTGCCGATCGCCGGCGGCGAGGCCTTCGTCGTCGACACCGCGGAGGGCACCGAACTCGTCCTGCTGCCCTCCTTCGAGGCGCCGCAGACCGGGGACCGCTACTTCCTCGGCACCGACGAGGACGGCGTCTCCTACTTCGCGCTGGCCGGCGAGAGCCTGCCCGGCCGGCTGGACGGCGACGCCCGCCCGGCCGGGCTGCGCGAGGTCGGCGCGATGCTGTCCGACCGCGACGCCGGCCTGCTGGTGCACGCCGTCGCCCTGGAGCACTGGCACCGGCTGCACAGCTTCTGCTCGCGCTGCGGCCACCCCACCGAGAAGGCCGGCGCCGGGCACGTGCGCCGCTGCACCTCCTGCGCGGCCGAGCACTACCCGCGCACCGACCCGGCGGTGATCATGGTGATCACCGACGAGCAGGACCGCTGCCTGCTCGGCCGCCAGGCGCTGTGGCCGGAGGGCCGCTGGTCCACGCTGGCCGGCTTCGTCGAGCCGGGGGAGTCGATCGAGCAGGCGGTGGCCCGCGAGGTGCACGAGGAGGCGGGGGTGCGGGTCGGCGAGGTCCGCTACGTCGCCAGCCAGCCCTGGCCGTTCCCGTCCAGCCTGATGCTCGGCTTCACCGGCAAGGCGCTGCCCGGCGGCACCGACATCACCGTGGACGGCGAGGAGCTGGCCGAGGCGCGCTGGTTCTCCCGGGAGGAGCTGCGGGCCGGGATGGAGGCCGGGGAGATCCTGCCGCCGTCCGGCATCTCGATCGCCCGCCACCTGGTCGAACTCTGGTACGGCGAGCCGGTGCCCTCGGCGGCGCGCTGGTAATCCTGTACGAATTCCCCGGACCTCTGGGGACGAGGGGGCGCGTGGCTTATGCCGCGCGCCCCCTATTTCCTTTCCAAGCCCTTCTCGAATCCGCCACCACCGGCTGTTCGTAACCGGACGGGCCAGTTCTGCTACCGCGGGGCACTTCGGAGCCCCCACCGTCAATCCGCGCGGACGACATTGCCGGAAACGGCTGAAACCGCGTCACCCCGCTCGCTACATTCACTCGGGTGACAATCCCCCGGGGCACCGCCCAATCCCCCAAATACCAGCGCCTCGCCGCCGACCTGCGCCGCCGGATCGCCGAGGGCGAGTTCACCTCCGACGCCGCCCTCCCGGTCGAGAGCGAACTGGAACGCCAGTACGGCGTCGCCCGCAACACCGTCCGCCTCGCCGTCGACGTCCTCGTCAACGAGGGCCGGCTCGTCCGCCTCCAGGGCAAGGGCACCTACCTGCGCGAACACCCCGTGCTCGACCACCGCGCCTACGGACCGACCCTCGCCCCCGTGCCGCGCGACTGCCTCGCCGCACCCTCCGCCGTCTACCTCGGCGAAGCCGACGAAGCCGGGCGCGAACTCAGCACCGACTTCGAGATGATGATCGTCCGGGCCCGGGTCGACATCGCCGAACGCCTCGGACTGCGCCCCGGCGAGGCCATCGTCGTCCGCCGCCAGCTGCGCCTGCTCGACCGCGAGCCCTACTCCATCGAGGAGAGCCACTACCGGGCCGGACTCGCGGCCGGCACCCCGCTGATGGAACCCGACCCCGTCGAAGGCGGCGACGAGGCCGTCCTCGCCACCCTCGGCCGCACCGAGATCGGCGCCGTCGACCACCTGGTCGCCCGGATGCCCGGCCCCGAGGAGGCCCAGTGGTTCCAGGGCGGCCCCGGCGTCCCGCTGATGGTCCAGACCCGGGTCACCTACGACCGGCGCGGCCCCGTCCGGGTCATCGAGACCCGCTACTCCGCCGACCGCAGCCGACTCGTCTACGGCATCGGCGACCTCGGCGCGCGCACCAGCCTGCCCGCCCCCGCCGCCCCCGTCGACCCCGCCCGGGCCGACGCGCAGTGACGCGCGCCGCCCCCGGGCGGAACCGGACGGATCAGGCCGCCAGCGCCTTCTTGACCTGGATCAGGCTCGGGTTGGTCATCACGACCTGCTCGCCGCCGCCCACCGGCTGGACCAGCACCGTCGGCACCGTCTGGTTGCCGCCGTTCACCGACTCGACGAACGCCGCCGACGCCGGGTCCTCCTCGATGTTGATCTCGGTGTAGCCGATGCCTTCACGGTCCAGCTGGCTCTTGAGCCGGTTGCAGTAACCACACCAGGTCGTGCTGTACATCGTCACGGTGCCGGACATCGAGGGGGCTCCTTCGAAAGAGGGGTTCGTACGTTCTCACAGCCGCAACGTCCACCGGGCGGCCGTCATTCCGGCCCCACGTCACGCGGGGGCGGAGCGATCATCCTGCGATCGCACCGGGCCTGTGGACAACCCCGTCCCCGTTGTCCCACCGGGCTGAGAGGATGGAACGCATGCAGGAAGACCTCTTGAGCGGCAGCCCGTACGACGGCCCCCAGGGCTCCCCCTGGGCCGACCCCGGCGCCGCCACGGGCCCCGACGCCGTCCTCGCCGGGCTCGACCCCGAACAGCGCGCCGTCGCCACCGCCCTGCACGGCCCCGTCTGCGTCCTGGCCGGCGCCGGCACCGGCAAGACCCGCGCCATCACCCACCGCATCGCCTACGGCGTGCGCAGCGGCGTCTACCAGCCCCAGCAGGTCCTCGCCGTCACCTTCACCGCCCGCGCCGCCGGCGAGATGCGCGGCCGGCTGCGCCAGCTCGGCGCCGAAGGCGTCCAGGCCCGCACCTTCCACGCCGCCGCCCTGCGCCAGCTCCAGTACTTCTGGCCCCGCGCCGTCGGCGGCCCGGTGCCCCAGCTGCTCGAACGCAAGGTCCAGCTCGTCGCCGAGGCCGCCGGCCGCTGCGGACTGCGCGTCCAGCGCACCGAACTGCGCGACCTCACCGCCGAGATCGAATGGGCCAAGGTCACCCAGACCGCCCCCGAGGACTACCCGGCCGCCGTCGCCAAGTCCGGCCGCGAAGCCCCCCGCGACCCGGCCGAGACCGCCCAGGTCTACCGCGTCTACGAGGAGACCAAGACCCGCCGCGGCAACATCGACTTCGAGGACGTGCTGCTGCTCACCGCGGCCATCCTGGAGGACCGCCCCGACATCGCCGACCAGGTCCGCAGCCAGTACCGGCACTTCACCGTCGACGAGTACCAGGACGTCTCCCCGCTCCAGCAGCGGCTGCTCGACCGGTGGACCGGCGAGGACGGCGGCGCCAGCCTGTGCGTCGTCGGCGACGCCAGCCAGACCATCTACTCCTTCACCGGCGCCACCCCGGACTACCTGCTCAACTTCCGCAGCCGCCACCCCCAGGCCACCGTCGTCAAGCTGGTCCGCGACTACCGCTCCACCCCCCAGGTCGTCCACCTCGCCAACGGACTGCTCTCCCAGGCCCGCGGCGAGGCCGCCCGCCACCGCCTCGAACTCGTCTCCCAGCGCGAGGCCGGCCCCGAACCCGTCTACACCGAGTACGAGGACGAGCCCACCGAGGCCGAGACCACCGCCCGCCGGATCAAGGACCTCATCGCCGCCGGCGTGCGCGCCAGCGAGATCGCCGTCCTGTTCCGCACCAACGGCCAGTCCGAGGTCTACGAGCAGGCCCTCGCCGACCTCGGCGTCCCCTACCAGCTCAAGGGCGCCGAACGGTTCTTCGAACGGCCCGAGGTCCGGGACGCCGGCGTCCTGCTGCGCGGCGCCGCCCGAGCCGCCGCCGACCCCCTCACCGCCGGCGCCCCCGACCTGGCCGGCCAGGTCCGCGCCGTCCTCGCCAGCCGCGGCTTCACCCCCGAGCCGCCCGCCGGCTCCGGCGCCGTGCGCGACCGCTGGGAGTCCCTCGCCGCCCTCGTCCGGCTCGCCGAGGAGTTCGAGCGCACCCGCACCGCCGAGGGCCTGGGCACCGACCTCGCCGCCTACGTCGCCGAACTCGACGCCCGCGCCGCCGCCCAGCACGCCCCCGCCGTCGAGGGCGTCACCCTCGCCTCCCTGCACGCCGCCAAGGGCCTCGAATGGGACGCCGTCTTCCTCGTCGGCCTCACCGAGGGCACCCTGCCGATCATCTACGCCAAGACCGACGAACAGATCGAGGAGGAGCGCCGCCTCCTCTACGTCGGCGTCACCCGCGCCCGCAAGCACCTCAGCCTCTCCTGGGCCCTCTCCCGCTCCCCGGGCGGCCGCGCCTCCCGCAAGCCCAGCCGCTTCATGGACGGGCTGCGACCCGGCTCCACCGCCCCGGGCGCACGCGGCAGCGCACGTGGCGGGCGGGGGAGCGTCGAGCCCGGCGAGCGCTCGGCCGCCCGGCGGGTCCGCGGCCCGGTCAAGTGCCGGGTCTGCGACAAGCCGCTCACCGACGCGGTCGAACGCAAGCTGCGCCGCTGCGAGGACTGCCCGTCCACGATGGACGAGGCGCTGTACGAACGGCTGCGCGAGTGGCGGGCCGCGCAGGCGAAGGAACAGGGCGCCCCGGCTTACGTGGTGTTCACCGACGCGACCCTGATGGCGATCGCCGAGGACGTGCCCGCGAACCGGCAGGAACTGGCCCTGATCTCGGGGGTCGGTGCCATGAAGCTGGACAAATACGGGGCCGCCGTGCTCTCGTTGTGCGCGGGGGAGGAGCCCGAGGAGGATCCGGACGGCGTCGAGGACGACGGTCCGGTCGATCCGGCGTGAGCCGGCACGGGCGCGGTCCAGGGGACTGCTCGGGGGACTTCGCAACCGCCGCGGAACGTCGCGCGGACCGCGCCGTCGATGGCGGCGCGTGAACTCGCGTGAAAAATAGTTTGCGCGGCATACCGGGAGCGCAATAGCCTGCCGGAGCGGTCAAGGGGACGAGGTTGCACGGGGTGAAACCTGTGCCGATTCCCCTGGCCACACAGCTTCACCAGCTTCACCGAGACAGACATCCGAACATTCGGAGCCAGGGGAACCAGGCTCCGCGAGACGCCGAGAGGAGGCGAAGACAGTGGGAAACATCATGATCACCAAAATGACTGGCCAGACCGTTGTCGCTGCCTCCCTGCGTGCCGCCCGTCTGCGGGCGCTCGCCGAGCTCGGTGGAACCGGTCTGGGTCTCGGCACCACCGGTGCCTCCGTCGCCTCCGCTGTCAGTGGTCTTGGACACACTGATCTGTGCCCCGCGGGCGGCAGGAGCGTCGAAGGCACCGTCGTCGAGACCGGTCTGTCCCGTGACTGGGCACTGGTCGGTACGTCGCGCTCCGAGTGCGATGAGCGACCGACCCAGGCACCGAAGGCGGCCGTAGCCGCCGCCATGCATGGCGGCTATGCGCGGGTCATCGGTGCCGGAAACGCCCAGAAGCAGAACGAGCAGCAGATCAACCAGGCCATGGACGCCTTTATCGGCGCCCAGGCCATCCGGATGCGGGCCTTCCGCGGGCCTGAACCCTGGAGAGAACGAACCTGAGTCAGCCTCAGGTCGGCACCTCCAGGGCCGCGGAACCCGTCACACCGGGATCCGCGGCCCTTCTGTTTTGTCCGGTACGCAAGACCACCCAGGCCCTCCGGGGCCTCCGGCCCAGCACCACCAGTCACCTGGGCCGGAACCACTGAGAAGACGAGGAAGACGCCCACAGTGTCCACGGTCATCACACCGCCCATCCCGTCCGTACCGCCGACAAGCCAGATCACCAAGGCCGACCAGGCCGACCCTCCGGAGGTTCCGTTCATGCAGCTCAACTCGATCGAGCAGGCCGAGGCGCTCGGTTTCCCCATCCCGTGCCGCGCCTTCGACCCCGAGGTCTTCTTCGCCGAGACGCCCGCCGACGTCGAGTACGCGAAGTCCCTCTGCGGCACCTGCCCGGTGAAGGAGGCCTGCCTCGCGGGCGCCCTGGAGCGGCGTGAGCCGTGGGGCGTCTGGGGCGGCGAGCTGTTCGTCCAGGGTGTCGTCGTGGCCCGCAAGCGGCCGCGTGGGCGTCCGCGCAAGACCGAGGTCATGGCGTGAACCCCGCCCACGAAGCCAGGGCAGTCCGCCGGGGAGAGCAGCCCCCGCTGGACAGCGCCCTCCGCCGGTCCGTACGGATCGCCGCCGCCAAGGCCGACGCAGCAGCCCGCACCGTCCCATTTCCGAGCACGCACCACGAGCAGGACCACCACATGACCCCCGCCGCCATCGATCCGACCGTCCGCGCCGAGCAGACCACCGAACTTCAGATCCAGAACAGGACCCTCGAAATGCAACTCCTGCATGAATCCCTGGCCCGAGCCCATATGCAAGACAGGCTCCACGAGGCCGAGGAACAACGTCTCGTCACCCGGGTCGCCCGGGCCCGCAGGCTCCGGCAGCGGGCCGAGCGGGCCTCTCTGCGCGCCCGCAAGGCGCTCGCCGTCGCGCTGATGTAGCGCGCCGGACTCCGGCGGTTCGCCGCCGATCCGACTGACCCCCGTCGTGCCGCAGGCCGCCCCCCGTTCGCGGGGAGCGGCCTGCGGCCGTTGTCGGGGCGGCTGCCTCGGCGGCGAACCGCCGGGTGGCCGTTTCAGGGGCGGGCGGGCTTGGCGGGCTTGGAGCGCTTCGCGGGTTCGGGTGCGGGTTCGGGTTCGGTCGCAGTCGCGGTCGCCTTGGTCGCCTTGGGGGACTTCGCGGCCTTGGCCGGCTTGCTCGGTTGTGCGGGCCGCTCACCGGCGAACTCGGGCAGCCACTCCAGCATCTCGGCGCGGAACGGCGCCTTGGCGCCCAGCTGACACAGCACCCCGATGGTGCTCAGCGTCACCCGGTGGATCAGCAGGTACGAGGGCGGCAGGTTCAGCTGCTTGCCCAGGTTGTAGGCGGGCGAGCGCGGATCGGCGATCCGGGCCGCCTGGGCGCGCATCCAGACCCGGGTGAAGTGGAAGCTGTCCACCGCCGCCGGTTCGATGATCGGCACCAGGTAGTCCAGCACCGCGTCCGGGTCCAGCTGGATCGAGGGCTTCACGAAGCCCTCCTCGCGCAGCATCTTGAGCACGCCCGCTGCATCCCCGTCCAGGGCCATCCGCAGCGAGGCCCCGATCGGCGCGGGCAGGCCGCCCGGCAGCCGGTCCACCGTGCCGAAGTCCAGCACGCCAAGCCGCCAGCCCTCGACCGGGCCGTCGTCCTTCAGCAGCCGGAAGTTGCCCGGGTGCGGGTCCGCGTGCAGCAGCCCCGTCCGGGACGGGCCGGCGAACAGGAACCGGGCCAGCAGCTGCCCGGCGCGGTCGCGCTCCTCCTGGGTGCCGTTCGCGATCACCTCGGACAGCGGGGTGCCGTCCATCCACTCGGTGATCAGCACCTGGTCGGCCTGTGCCACCACGACCGGCACCACGATGTCCGGGTCGCCCGCGAACTCCTCGGCGTGCCGACGCTGGGCCTGCGCCTCCAGCTCGTAGTCCAGCTCCTCCGAGACGCGCTCGCGCAGCTCGGTGATCAGCGGCTTGATGTCCAGCCCGGGAATCAGCGGGCCGAGCAGCCAGGCCACCCGGGACAGCTGGGAGAGGTCGGCGAGCAGGGCGTCGCCCGCACCCGGGTACTGCACCTTGACCGCGACCCGTCTGCCGTCGTGCCAGACCGCGCGGTGCACCTGCCCGATCGAGGCGGCCGCCGCCGGGCGGTCGTCGAACTCCAGGAACAGCTCGCGCCAGCCCTCCCCGAGCCGCTCGGCGAGTGCGGTGTGCACCTTGGCGGCGGGCATCGGGGGAGCGGCGTCCTGCAGCTTGGTGAGCGCCGCCCGGTACGGCCCGGCGACCTCCTCGGGCAGCGCGGCCTCGAAGACGGACAGCACCTGCCCGAACTTCATCGCCCCGCCCTTGAGCTCGCCCAGCACCTTGAACAGCTGGTCGGCGGTGGCCTGCTGGAGCTCGGCCGTCACCACCTCGGCGGACCGGCCGCCGATGCGCCTGCCCAGTCCGAGCGTGGCGCGACCGGCTATCCCCAGCGGCAGGGCGGCGAGCCGTGCCGTGCGGGTCACTGCCTTGCGCGGAAGATCGCTCACCCGGGCCTCCATTCCCCTGGCCCCCCGACACCGGACGGGCCCACCATCACTAGGCCATTGTGCCCGCTTCGGGGGCTGCGTCCGGCGGTATTTCTCGGGGTCCCTTCGGGGCCTCGGTTCGTCGACACCTCCGGGGCCCGCCCCCTCCCCCCCCGCCCCCCACCCTCCTCCTCCCACCTCACCCGCCCGCCCACCCACCTCTCGTGTTCGCCCCGTTCCTCGGAACAGCGGCTCCCGCTTCTCCCGGCCCGGGGGGGGCGCGCCGCCCCCCGGGGGGGGGGCCCGGCGCGCCCGCCCCGCCCGCAGCGCACCCGCCTCCACCCCCCCCCCCCGCGACCGCCACCACCACC
>NZ_JBEOSP010000016.1:0-24165 GCF_040303105.1 Kitasatospora sp. NPDC096128
TGAAGTCGAACATCGGCCACAGCCAGGCGGCTGCCGGTGTTGGCGGGATCATCAAGATGGTCCAGTCGATGCGTCACGGTGTGCTGCCGAAGACGCTGCATGTGGACGAGCCGACCCCGCACGTCGAGTGGGACTCGGGGGCGGTCCGGCTGCTGACCGAGGCGATGCCGTGGCAGAGCGACGGCCACCCGCGTCGTGCGGCGGTGTCGTCCTTCGGCATCAGCGGCACCAACGCTCACGTGATCCTCGAAGAGGCGCCCGCCGTAGCCGAGTTGGACACGGTCGCGGAGCCCACGGGATCCGAGGACGCGCGGGCGGTAACGGCCCCGGGCGTGGTCCCGTGGGTCCTGTCCGCCCGTACCCCGGAGGCCCTGCGCGGCCAGGCCGAGCGGCTGTGCGAGTACGTGGCGGCCACCGCTCCCGGGCAGGCCGGCCTCGCGGACATCGGCCTCTCGCTGGCCACGACCCGCGCCGTCTTCGAGCATCGCGCCGTGGTCGTCGCCGCGGACTCCGACTCCTTCCAGCGCGCGCTGGAGGACCTGGCCTCGGGCCGGACGACGGCCGGCCCGCAGGCGGAGAGCGTGGTCGGGGCGGCCCCGAGCCCGGCCCGGCCCGTCTTCGTCTTCCCCGGGCAGGGTTCCCAGTGGGACGGCATGGCCGTCGAACTCCTGGACGCCTCACCGGTGTTCAGGGAGCGCATCACGGCCTGCGCGGAGGCGCTCGCCCCCTACACCGACTGGTCGCTGCTCGACGTGCTGCGCGGTGTGCCCGGCGCCCCGGGCTTCGACCGGGTCGACGTCGTCCAGCCCGCGCTGTGGGCGGTCATGGTGTCGCTGGCCGCCGTCTGGGAGTCGTGCGAGATCAAGCCGGCTGCCGTGATCGGCCACTCCCAGGGCGAGATCGCGGCGGCCGTCGTGGCTGGTGCGCTGTCCCTGGAGGACGCCGCCAAGGTCGTCGCGTTGCGATCGCAGGCACTCAAGGTCCTCGCCGGCAAGGGCGGCATGGTGTCCGTGCCGCTCCCGGGGGAGGAGGTGCGGGAACGCCTGCTCGTCCGCTGGGACAACCGGATCACCGTCGCCGCCGTCAACGGACCCGAGTCGACCGTCGTCTCGGGCGACACCGACGCCCTCGACCAGCTCATGGCCATCTGCGGGACCGAGGGAATCGATGCCCGCCGGATCCCGGTCGACTACGCCTCGCACTCGGCGCACGTCGAGGAGATCCACCACCGGCTGCTCGAACTGCTCGACGGCATCGCCCCGCGGCACGGTGATGTCGCCTTCTACTCGACCCTGACCGGTGCCCGGCTGGAGAGCACTGCCGTACTCGACGCCGAGTACTGGTACCAGAACCTGCGCCACACCGTGCGGTTCGAGGAAGCGGTGCGCGCCCTGATCGACCAGGGCCACGAGCTGTTCATCGAGTCCAGCGCGCACCCCGTCCTCACGTTCGGGGTACAGGAGACGCTGGCGGCCGCCGGCCGCGACGGAACGGCGATCGGATCGCTGCGGCGTGGTCGCGGCGGTTGGCAGCGCTTCCTCACCTCCGTGGCCGATGCCCATGTGCGGGGCGCGGCGGTGGACTGGCCGGCCGTCCTCCCGGCCGCGGACGTCGTGGACCTGCCCTCCTACGCCTTCCAGCACCAGCACTTCTGGCTGGACGCGCCGTCGGGCGCCGGCGACGTGATCGGTCTCGGGCTCCAGGACGGCGGACATCCCCTCCTCGGCGCGGTCACCGGACTCGGCGACGGCGACGGCTGGCTCTTCACCGGGCGCCTCGCGCTGAGCGACCACCCGTGGCTCGCCGATCACGGCGTCGAGGACCGGGTCCTGATGCCGGGAGCGGGACTGGTCGAGATGGTGGCCGAGGCGGGCGTCCGCATCGGCGCGGGGAGGGTCGAGGAGCTGACGCTCCAGGCGCCGGTCCTGCTGCCGGCGGCCGGCGGCCTGCGGCTCCAGGTCGCCGTGGACGCGGCGGACGAGGCCGGGCGCCACCAGGTGCGGATCTTCTCCCAGGTCGAGGACGCGGATGCGGCCGACCCCGAGGGCTGGACCACCCATGCGGTCGGTTGGCTAGGGTCCGCGGACGACCTCGCCGAACCCGGGACGGAACTCCTCGCGTGGCCGCCGATCGGTGCCGAGCCGGTCCGGCTCGACGGCTTCTACCCGGCTCTGGCCGATGCCGGCTACACGTACGGTTCCACCTTCCAGGGTGTCCAGGCCCTGTGGCGGCTCGACGACGAGTTCTACGCCGAGGTCGCCCTCCCCAAGGCGCTGCACGCGCAGGCGGAGCGTTTCGGTGTCCACCCGGCGCTGCTCGATGCGGCGCTGCACCCGCTGGCGTACGACGCGGTGGTCTCCGGCCGGGGGCTGCAGCTGCCGTTCGCCTGGAACGACGTGGCGATCCACGCCGCGGGCGCGACCCGACTGCGGGTGCGCTGGCACGGCGACGGCAGGATGACGGCGGCCGACAGCGAAGGCCGCCCGGTGATCGAGGTCGGCTCGCTCGAGCTGCGTCCGTTCGCCGCCGGGTCGGCACCGGCCGCGGGCGCCGCCGACGGCGGGCTGCTGCAGCTGGACTGGGTGCCGGTGTCGCCGGTGGCCGATGCGCCAGGGTCCGTCGTCGTGACGGCGGATCCGGCGTCGCTGGGTGAGGTGCCCGGTTGCGTGGTGGTCCCGGTGGGCTCCGCCGAGGGCGAGAGCGTTCCCGCGGCTGCGCACCGGCTGGCCGGCGAGGTGCTGGGCCTGCTGCAGGACTGGCTGGCCGGGGAACGGTTCGCCGACTCCCGGCTGGTCGTGGTCACCCGCGGTGCGGTCGGCAGCGGGCCGGGCGATGCGCCCGCCGATGTGGCGGCCGCGGCGGTGTGGGGCCTGGTGCGGACGGCGCAGTCCGAGCACCCCGACCGCTTCGTCCTGGTCGACCTCGACCCGGCCGACCCGGGCTTCGGCGCCGACGACCTCGACGCCGGCGTCCTGTTCGGCGGTGAGCCGCAGGCCGTCGTGCGCGGGGGACAGGTGCTCGCACCGCGCATGGTCCCGGCGACGACATCCCCCCAGGTGGGCGCGGGATTCGAGGCCGAGGGCACCGTGCTGATCACCGGTGGTTCGGGAATGCTCGGCGTCCTGCTGGCCCGCCACCTTGTGCGCGACCACGGCGTACGGCACCTGCTGCTCCTTTCCCGGCGCGGCGAGGCGGCCCCCGGTGCCCGTGAACTCGCGGCGGAGCTGGGGGAGCTCGGCGCCGTCGTGCGGTTCGCCGGCTGTGACGCGGCCGATCCGGCCGCGTTGGCCGCCGTGCTGGCGGCCGTGCCGGCGGAGCATCCGCTGACGGCGGTGGTGCACTCCGCCGGCGTCCTCGACGACGGACTCCTGGAGTCCCAGACCACCGACCGGCTGGCCTCGGTGCTGCGTCCGAAGGTGGACGCCGCCTGGAACCTGCACGAGCAGACCAAGGACCTGCCGCTGTCGGCGTTCATCGTCTTCTCGTCCCTCGCGGGCATCATCGGGAACTCCGGCCAGAGCACCTATGCGGCGGCCAACACCTTCCTGGACGTCCTCGCCGCCCACCGGCGCGCAGCGGGCCTGCCCGCCCAGTCCCTCGCCTGGGGGCTCTGGGACGGGGCCAGCGAGATGACCGGCCAGTTGGATGACGCCGACCGGGCCCGGCTCGCCCGGTCCGGGATCAAGGCGCTGTCCGCGTCGAACGGCCTGGCGCTCTTCGACGCCGCGCTGGGCACGGTCCAGCCGCAGTTGGTCGCGGCTGCCCTGGACCGCGCGGCGCTGCGGACCAGCGCGCCGGAGACCCTGCCGGCCCTTCTCCGGACCCTCGCCCCGCGCCGCCGCCGGCGCACCAGCGCGGCGGTCAACCAGGCGGCCGGCAGCACGAGTTGGGTGAACGCCACGGCCGCGCTCGGCGACCGCGAGCGTGAGCGCACGGTCCTGGACCTCGTCCGTGCGACCGTGGCGGCGGTCCTCGGCCATGCGACGCCGCAGGCCGTCCAGCCCGCCCGGGCCTTCAAGGACCTCGGCTTCGACTCCCTGACCGCCGTCGAACTGCGCAACCGCCTCACCGCCGAGACTGGGCTGCGGCTGCCCGCGTCCCTCGTCTTCGACTACCCGACCCCCCAGGCGATCACCGGCCACCTGCTGAGCGAGCTGCCCGGAGCCAAGGCCGCCGAGGGAACGCCGCCCGTCGTGGCGGCGACCGGCACCGACGCCAACGAGCCGATCGCGGTGGTCGGCATCGGGTGCCGCTTCCCCGGCGGGGTGACCAACCCGCAGGAGCTGTGGGACCTGGTGGCCAGCGGAGTGGACGCGGTCGGCGAGTTCCCCTCCGACCGCGGCTGGGACCTGGAGAAGATCTACAACCCGGACCCGGAGGCCGTCGGCACCTCGTACTCCCGCTCGGGCGGATTCCTTTACGACGCGGCCGAGTTCGACGCCGAGTTCTTCGGCCTCAGCCCGCGCGAGGCGCTGGCGACCGACCCCCAGCAGCGGCTCCTCCTGGAGACCGCCTGGGAGGCGTTCGAGAGCGCGGGCCTGGACCCGTCCGCGCTGCGCGGCTCACGCACCGGCGTCTTCGCCGGCGTCATGTACAACGACTACGCCTCGCGGGTGCGCGAGGTGCCCGGAGAACTGGAGGGGTACCTCGGGACGGGAAGCGCCGGCAGTGTGGCCTCCGGCCGGCTGGCGTACTCGTTCGGTCTGGAGGGGCCGGCGCTGACGGTGGACACGGCGTGTTCGTCGTCGCTGGTGGCGTTGCACCTGGCGGTGCAGTCGCTTCGGCGTGGTGAGTGCGAGATGGCGCTGGCCGGCGGTGTCGCCGTCATGGCCACACCCGCCACCTTCGTGGAGTTCTCCCGGCAGCGCGGGATGTCTGCGGACGGCCGCTGCAAGGCGTTCGCCGCGTCCGCCGACGGCGCCGGCTGGTCCGAGGGCGTCGGTCTGCTGCTGGTGGAGCGGCTGTCGGACGCGGAGCGCCTCGGTCACCGTGTCCTGGCGGTGGTGCGTGGTACGGCGGTGAACCAGGACGGTGCGTCGAACGGTCTGACGGCGCCGAACGGCCCGGCGCAGGAGCGGGTGATCAGGAGCGCGCTGGCCGACGCGGGTCTGACGGCCGGCGAGGTGGACGCCGTCGAGGCGCACGGGACGGGGACGAAGCTCGGTGACCCGATCGAGGCGCAGGCGCTCCTGGCCACCTACGGTCAGGGCCGCCCCGACGACCGCCCGTTGTGGCTCGGCTCCTTGAAGTCGAACATCGGCCACACCCAGGCGGCTGCCGGCGTCGGCGGGATCATCAAGATGGTCCAGTCGATGCGCCACGGTGTGCTGCCGAAGACGCTGCATGTGGACGAGCCCACCCCGCACGTCGAGTGGGAGAGCGGCTCGATCCGCCTGCTGACCGAGCAGGTCCCGTGGGCCCGCGACGGCCACCCGCGCCGATCGGCGGTGTCGTCCTTCGGCATCAGCGGCACCAACGCTCACGTGATCCTGGAGGAGCCGCCGGCGCGGGCCGGGACGGCGGCCGGGACGCCGACGGCTGCGGCCACCACCCCCTGGGTACTGTCCGCACGTTCGGACAGTGCGCTGCGCGAGCAGGCCGAGAGGCTCCATGCGCACCTGGCGGCGGCGGATCGTGCGCACGTCAGCCCCACAGACGTCGGCTTCACCCTCGCCACGGGCCGCACGGTGTTCGACCGGCGTGCGGTCGTCGTCGGCCAGGACCGCGCTGAACTCCTCGACGCGCTTGCGGCGTTGGCCGCCCGTCGGGAATCGCCGCAGGTCGTCCTCGGTGTCGAGGGCGGGTCGCCCGTCCCTGCCGACCGGGTGGCGTTCGCCTTCCCCGGTCAGGGCTGGCAATGGACCGGCATGGGCCGGGAGCTGATGGACTCGTCTCCGGCCTTCGCCGCGCGCATGGCCCAGTGCGAACGCGCACTCGCGCCCTTTGTGGACTGGTCCCTCACCGAGGTGCTCGACGACGAGACGATGATGGCCAGGGTCGACGTCGTCCAGCCGGTCATGTGGGCGGTCATGGTATCGCTCGCCGCCGCGTGGGAGTCGCTGGGTGTGGTGCCGTCCGCGGTCGTCGGACACTCGCAGGGCGAGATCGCGGCGGCCACCGTCGCCGGAGCGCTGTCGCTCGAGGACGGCGCGAAGGTGGTGGCGCTGCGCTCGCAGGCCATCAGCAGGATCGCGGGTGCGGGCGGCATGTCGTCGGTGGCACTGCCGCTCGACGCGACCGAGCAGCTCCTCGCCTCCGTCGGCGGCGACCTCCACGTCGCCGCCGTCAACGGCCCCACCTCCACGGTCGTCGCGGGCGCTGCGGCCGCTCTGGACGCCTTGGCCGCCGAGGCCGAGACGCGCGGGATCCGGGTGCGCCGGGTCCCCGTCGACTACGCGTCCCACTCACCCCACATGGAGGAGCTGCGCAGCGACCTCGCCATCGCGCTCGCTCACGTGGCGCCGCGCGCGGGACGGCTGCCGCTGTACTCCACGGTGACCGGTGCGCGGCTCGACGACACCACCGTGATGGACGGCGAGTACTGGTACCAGAGCCTGCGCCGGACCGTCCTGTTCGAGGACGCGGTACGCGCCCTGGCCGCCGACGGGTTCGGCGTGTTCGTGGAGAGCAGCGCCCACCCGGTGCTGACCTACAGCGTCGAGGAGACGCTCGCCGACGTGGGCGTCGAGGCCGCCGTGGTCGGCACTCTGCGCCGCCACACCGGCGGCTGGGACCGCTTCCTGCGGTCGGCCGCCGAAGCCCACTGCCACGGCGTGACGGTCGGATGGGGCGCCGTGTTCGCCGGCTCCGGCGACAGCACGGGGCCCGAGCGGGTCGACCTTCCCACGTACGCCTTCCAGCGCCGCCGGCTGTGGCTGGACGCGCCGGCGGCCGTCGGGGACGTGTCGGCAGTCGGCCTCCAACGGGGCGGGCACCCGCTGGTCGGTGCCGCGGTCGAGCTCGGCGGTGACGCGGGCGTGGTGCTCAGCGGCGTGGTGTCGCTGTCGTCCCACCCGTGGCTGGCCGATCACGCGGTCGCGGGCGTCGTCCTGCTGCCGGGCGCCGCGCTGGTCGAGCTGGCCGCGTTCGCGGGCGGCCAGAGCGGACACCCGGTGGTGGAGGAACTCACTCTGGAGGCGCCGCTCGTGGTGCCCGACGACGGCCGGGTGAAGATTCAGGTCGTGGTCGGCGCGCCCGCGGACGAACGCCGGCCGGTGACGGTCTACGCCCGCACCCGGGACGACCGGCCCTGGACCCGGCACGCCACGGGCCACGTGGTCGGCCGTCGCACCGAGCCGGCCAGCCGGTCGGTCGGCGCGTGGCCGCCGGCCGGCGCCGTACCCGTCGACCTCACCGCCGCCTACGACCGGCTGGCCGAGCGCGGCTACGAGTACGGTCCGGTCTTCCAGGCCCTGCGGGAGCTCTGGCGGGCGGGCGACGACCTCTACGCGGAGGTCGCCCTCGGCGCCGATGTGGACGGCTCCGGTTTCACCGTTCACCCCGCGCTGCTGGACGCGGCCCTGCACCCGCTTGTGCTCGCCGGGCAGGACGACGCCGGCCAGGTCAGGCTCCCCTTCGCCTGGAGCGGCGTGTGGGCGGACTGCGCGCGGGTGGCCCGGCTGCGGGTTCGGCTGGTGACGCGCGGAGCGGACGACTACCGGGTGGAGCTGTTCGACGCCTCCTCGGGCGCCCTGGTCGGCATGGTCGACTCCCTGCGGGCCCGCCCGATCGCCCTGCGTCAACTCACCGAGGCCGTACGAGCCGCAGGCGGTGCGTCGGCGGACGGCGGGCTGCTGCAGCTGGACTGGGTGCCGGTGTCGCCGGTCGCCGATGCGCCGGCGTCCGTCGTCGTGACGGCGGATCCGGCGGCGGTGGGTGAGGTGCCCGGTTGTGTGGTGGTCCCGGTGGGTTCCGCCGTGGGCGAGAGCGTGTCGGCCGCCGCTCACCGGCTGGCCGGTGAGGTGCTGGGTCTGGTGCAGGAGTGGTTGGCCGAGGAGCGGTTCGCCGACTCCCGGCTGGCGGTCGTCACGTCTGGTGCGGTCTCCATCGGTGGCCACGACGCACCGGCCGATGTGGCCGCCGGCGTGGTCTGGGGTCTGGTGCGTGCGGTGCAGTCCGAACACCCCGACCGCTTCGTCCTGGTCGATCTCGACCCGGCCGACCTGGAGTCGGGTGCGGAGGACCTCGACGCCCGGGGGCTGTTCGGTGGTGAGGCGCAACTCGTCGTGCGCGGCGGGCAGGTGCTCGCGCCGCGGATGGTCCCGGGGTCCGCGACGGGCGCCGGAGCCGGCTTCGACCCGGACGGCACCGTGCTGATCACCGGTGGTTCGGGGACCCTGGGTGTGCTGGTGGCCCGGCATCTCGTCCACGCGCACGGCGTGCGCCACCTGCTGCTGCTGTCGCGGCGCGGCGAGGCCGCTCCCGGCGCGGCCGAACTGGCCGCGGAGCTGGGCGAAGCCGGTGCGACGGTGCGGTTCGCCGCCTGTGACGCGGCCGACGCCGCGGCGCTGGCCGCGGTCCTGGCCGCGATCCCCGCCGAGCACCCGCTGACCGGGGTGGTGCACTCGGCCGGTGTCATCGACGACGGACTGGTGGAGTCCCAGACCGTCGAGCGGGCGGCGGCGGTGCTGCGTCCGAAGGTGGACGCCGCCTGGAACCTGCACGAGCAGACCAAGGGCCTGCCGCTGGCGGCGTTCGTGCTGTTCTCCTCCCTCGCGGGTGTGCTCGGCAACTCCGGCCAGAGCACCTACGCGGCGGCCAACACCTTCCTGGACGGGCTCGCCGCCCACCGGCGCGGCTCCGGTCTGCCGGCGCACTCCCTGGCCTGGGGCCTGTGGGAGGAAGTCAGCGAGATGACCGGCCGGCTGAGCGAGGCGGACCGGGCCCGGATGGCCCGCTCGGGCGTCAGGGCGCTGTCGGCGGCCGAGGGTCTCGCCCTCTTCGACGCCGCCTTGGGCTCCACCCAGGCACAGTTGGTGACGGCGGGGGTGGACCGTGCGGCGCTTCGGTCCGGTGCGCGGGAGACCCTGCCGGCACTCCTGCGGACCCTCGTCCCGCGCCGCCGTACGACCAACGCCGCCGCGCCCTCGGCCAGTTGGGCGCAGAGCATGGCCGCCCTCGGCGATCAGGAGCGCGCGGGCACCGTTCTCGGCCTGGTCCGCGAGACCGTTGCCGCGGTCCTCGGCTACGAGTCGCCGCAGGACCTCCAGGTCGACCGTGCGTTCAAGGACCTCGGCTTCGACTCCCTGACCGCCGTGGAGCTGCGCAACCGGCTCACCACGGCGACCGGGCTCCGGCTGCCCGCGTCGCTGGTCTTCGACCACCCGACGCCCGAGGCGATCACCGCCAACCTGCTGGAGCACCTCACCGCGCAGTCGGCGGTCGGCGGGGTGAGCCCGGCCCTGACGGGTGTGGCGCCGGGCGGGCGCGGCGAGCTACCGCTGTCCGTCGTGGAGGAGATGGACCGCCTGGAGGAACTGCTCGCCGCGCACTCGCCGGTGACCGACGAGCACGCACCGGTGGAACTGCGGCTGCGTTCGATGCTCTCGATGTGGAGCATGGCCCGCGCCTCCGCGCTGGGCGCCGCCCGCGACAGGTCCGCCGACAGCGCGGTCAGCCCGAGCGAGCTTCTCGCCCTCATCGACGCCCAATGACGCCGACCGCGACCCATCACACAGGCGGCCCGCGCACGCAGCGGCGGGCCGCCGTCCCCGGAGAGAGGAAACGCATGTCCATCGTCGTGGAGGAAGCGCCCACGGGCAGCAGGAACACTGCCCTGTGGCACCGCTGGATCGACCTGTGGAACGGCGACTTCGCCGTCGCCGACGCCATCGTCGCCCCCAAGCTCCTGTGCCACCTGCCCACCTTCGGCCGGACCACCGAGCCGGAGGGCGTGGACAGCCCGGCCGCCCTGGTCAGGTGGATCGAGGACTGGCACTCGAACTTCCTCGAGCTGACCACGACCACCAGTCTCGGCCCGTTCGTCAACGACGGGTACATCGTCGGCAGGCGGCGGTTCACCGGCCGGTGGAAGGGCGGCGAGCCCGACGGCGCGGACGCCCCGGCCGGCACCGGCGTCGACTTCGTGGGCATCGACATCCTCAGGATCGACGCGGACGGCCTGATAACCGAGTACTGGGTGGGCGACAACCTGATCGACATGTACTGCGGACTGGGCGCTATCAGCGAGCCGGTCCGGGCGAGGGCCTGATGACCCTCCCGCACCCGACCCCCGAATACCCGACAGACGAAGGGACGCAGATGTCCGACCCCGTGGTGCTCGCACCCGTGGACCAGGCGAAGGCGGAGCTGTGGCATCGCTGGATCGGCCTGTGGAGCGGTGACGTTCCCTTCGACGAGCGGTTCGCCGTCGGCGACGGCATCATCGCGCCGGACCTCACCTGCCACCTCGCCCACTACGAGATGCCCGAGTCCCACCTCATCAACAGCCCGGGCGCCGTGGTGCGTTGGATCGACGTGTGGCACTCGTACTTCTCCGAGTCGAAGATGGTCACCGCCGTCGGCCCGTTCGTCAGCGAGCACTACGTCATGGGCCGCTGGAGCTTCCGCGGAGTGTGGAAGGGCGGCAAGCCGCGCGGGGCCACCGCCCCGGCCGGCTCCGAGGTGGCCATCGAGGGCCACGACATCCTCCGGCTGGACGAGAACGGACTCATCGCCGAGTACTGGGTCGGCGACAACCTGCTCGACATGTACGGGCAGCTCGGAGCGATCAAGAGGCTGGTCACGTCATGACGACCGGGAACACCCCCACGACCCCCGACGCCCCCTACGACGTGGTCATCTGCGGCGGGAGCGTGGCCGGCTGCACCGCCGCGATCCTCTACGCCCGGGCGGGGGCCCGCGTGGCGCTGATCGAGCGCCACAAGAAGCCCGATGCCTACAAGGTGCTCTGCAACCACTACATACAGCCCTCCGCGCTGCCCATCATGGAGGAGCTGGGGCTGCTGCCGCTGCTGGACGAGGCGGGCGCCCCCAAGACGCTCTCCGTGGCCTGGTGGACCCGTTGGGGCTGGATCAGGCCGGAGTCCGAGCACGGGTCGTCCCCCCTGCCGTACGGCTACAACGTCCGCCGGGAGACCCTCGACCCGATGCTGCGGAAGATCGCTATGGAGACGCCCGGCGTCGACACCATGCTGGGGGCCACGGTCACCGGGGTGGTGCGGGAGAACGGGCGGATCGTGGGCGTCCGGGTGCGGCGTGCCGGGGTGGAGGAGCGCGAGATCCGTGCCGCGTTGGTGGTCGGCGCCGACGGGCGCAACTCGTCGGTCGCGAAGTTCGCCGAGCTGGCCGAGAAGAGCGTGAAGAACAACCGGTTCAGCTTCTTCGCCTACTACCGCGGCGACGTCCTGCCCAAGTCCGATGTCAGCTACATCTGGTTCGGCAAGGACATGGCGTACGCGAACCCGACCGACGACGGTCTGACGGCCATCGCCTGCGCGCCTGGCAAGAGCCACCTGCCCGCCTTCCGCGACGACCTCGAATCGGCCTACACCAAGTACATCGGCCGGCTGCCGAACGGCCCGGACCTGGCGAAGGGCGAGCGCGTCTCGAAGATCATCGGCACCACCGACTACCCGCTGATCACCCGGGAGTCGGCCGGTCCCGGCGTGGCGCTCGTCGGCGACGCCGGGCTCTGCTCCGACCCGATCTGGGGCATCGGGGTCGGCTGGGCCTTCCAATCGGCCACCTGGCTCGTCGAGGCCACCAAGGACACGCTGACCGCCGGCGCCGACGAGGTGGACCGCGGCCTGTCCGCCTACCGGCGAACCCGGCGGGCACGCCTGCGCGCCCAGCAGTTCCTGATCTCCGACTACGCCACCGGGCGGCCGATGAACGCGATCGAGCGGCAGCTCTTCGCCGCCGCGACCCGCGACGAGGTGACGGCGCGCCATCTGCACACCTACGCGAGCCGGTTGATCGGAGTCGGTGAGTTCCTCGCGCCCAAGGTGATCGCACGCGCCGGCGTGGTCAACCTCAGGCACCGGCTGAGGGGCGACATCGGCCGGTCGGCCGCCGGCCGGGTCTGGTGACCCGGCCGCTGCCGGACTGACCGTCATTCGTGCCGCGTGCCATGCCGGGCGGCGAAACGCACCCAGATGAAGGAGTAGTTCACTTGCGGACCCTCACCAGCAGCGATGTGGAACTGCCGGCGCTCGACCCGACCTGGTGGTCGTGGAGTTCGGCGCACGGCGGTCTGCTCGCGGCCATCATGATGCGGCACGCCCGGCGTCAGACCGGCACGATGACGCAGCGGTCCCTGCACGCGTCGTTCCTCGCTCCCGTCACCACGGCGCCGCTGCGTCTGTCGACCGAGATCCAGCAGCGCAACATGTCCAGCGTGGTGACCAGGTCGACGCTCTTCCACGACGGCGTGCCGTCCGTCACCGCGACCTCGCTCTTCGCGGACTCCCACCCGGGGGAGGACGTGCTCTACCGCAGCCCGCAGGCGCCGGTCGTGCCGGGGGTCGACGACTGCCCCGAGTTGGACATGTCGCCGGAGCTCATCCCGGTCGCCCAGCACCTGAGCATCAGGATGGCGACCGACGTCCGCCCCCTGTCCGGCGGGGACGAACCCCGGCTGACCGCGTGGATACGGTTGAAGAACCTCGACCTGGGTCCCGCGGAGGCCGCCGTCGTCCTCCTCGACTCGATGCCGCCGGCGATCTACGGGGTCCTCGAGAAGCCGATCCCGGTTCCCTCGGCCGAGATCTCGGTCCGGTTCACCGACCAGATCGCGGACGGCGGCCTGGACGGCTGGGCCCTCATCCAGGTCAGGACCGAGCAGGCGGGCTCCAGCTGGACGCTCGAATCGGGCAGCCTGTGGACGCCCGACGGGACCCTGATGGCGGTCAGCCTCCAGACCCGCCGCATCGTGGCGAACGCCGGAGACCTGCGACGGTCTGCCGGATTTGGCGGCTGATCGTACGACGAAACGTCCCGCCGACCTCCGGAATCCGGAGGTCGGCGGGACGTTTCGTCGTACGGCGGCTGCTACGCGGCCGCACTCGCGGCCTTCGCCGCCGTCTTGGCGGTGGCACGGCGCAGCCAGAGCCCGAGACCCAGCGAGACCAGCGCGGCGACGCCGCCGGCGGCCGCGGTGAGGAGCCAGCCGTGCTGGAAGGCGGTCCGCTCCGCGTCCGGCGTGGACGAGGTGCCGAGTAGGGCGATGAACAGCGAGACGCCCAGCGCCATGCCGAGCTGCCGGACCATGTTGACGATGGCGGAGCCGGTGGCGAACTCGGTCGGCGCGAGACCGGCCGTGGCGGCCTGCATCAGCGCGGTGATGGCCAGCGCCGATCCGGCGCCGAAGAGCACGACACCCGGCAGCAGGACCTGAACGTACTGCGGCTCGACCTTCGCGGTGAGCAGCCACCAGGAGACGCCGACGGTGAGTGCGCCGCAGCCCACCGCGACCGACGCGGCCGCGCCGATCCGGGCCACGATCGGCGCGGCGAGTCGGGCGGCGATCGGCACGATGGCCAGGCCCGGCAGCAGCGCGAGCCCGGTCTTGGTGCCGGACCAGCCCCACACGTCCTGGCACCACTGCATGAACGAGAACACCACGGCGGCGAAACTGATGCTGTAGAGCAGCGCGCTGACGTTGGCCATCGCGAAGGCCGGCACCTTCAGCAGCGGCAGGCTCACCAGCGGGTTCTTGTGGCGGGAGCAGCGGAAGACGAAGTAGGCGAGGACGACAGTGGCGAAGGCCAGCAGCCCGCCGATTCGTGCGCCGCTCCACTCCGGGGCCTTGACCAGCGCCAGCGTGATCGAGCTGATGGTGACCATCAGCAGCACCGCGCCGAGCATGTCGGGGATGGAGCCGTTCGCGGACTTCGGCTCCGTCGGCAGTGCCTTCAGGCCTGCGAGAACAGCGAAGATCCCGACCGGGAGGTTGATGAGGAAGAGCCAGCGCCAGTCGATCTGGAGCAGCACACCGCCGATCAGCGAGCCGAACGCGGGGGCGGAGCCGCCGATCGCGGCCCAGAGGCTCACCGCCTTGGCGCGGCCCTCCCCGGGGTAGGCGGCGAGCAGCAGGCCCAGCGAGGTCGGCACGAGCGCCGCGGCGCCGACGGCCTGGAGCACCCGGGCGGCGACGAGGAAGGCGGTGTTCGTCGCCACGCCGCACAGCAGGGACGCGAGGGTGAAGACGCCAATGCCGATGAGGAAGACGTTCTTGCGCCCGAACCGGTCCGCCCAGCGGCCCGCGGGGACCATCAGCGCGGCGAGGACGATCGCGTAACCGTTCAGCGTCCAGGACAGGCCGGAGATCGAGCTGCCGTCGAACTTCTGATTGATCGTCGGTAGAGCGACGTTGACGATCAGGGTGTCGAGCTGTGCGAGAAAGAACCCGGCCGAGATGACCAGGAATGCGAGACGGGTCTTCCGGGCGTCCGCCGTCGGCGCCTCGGGAGGATGGGTCTTTGCTGCTACGCCCTGGTCCTTAGTGCTGGCCAATGTCGTTCTCCATGTGAATCCTGATAGGGCTGATAGACCGTCAGATCCCCGAGCCGCGCGCAGCTCCTCAACTGCACAGAAGGGAAGGGTTGATCACCGGTTTCAGCGGAGCGCGCGATGGCGGCCGCGGGGGCGGGACACATGGTATTTGCCGGGCCCGCGCCGCGATACTTCACCTAAGGCGCACCGCTGGGAGTGCTCCTTAAGTGACATGAGCTCACCAGACTGCCCGCTGGTGTGGGGTAGTGTGCCCGCGCGACGCCGCAGGGCGGCCTGCCGGGCGCCTTTGCCCGGCAGGCCGCCCGCAGTTCCCAGGCCCGTCGGCTGCCGTTTGCGGCGCCACCACCGCCCCTGCCAACGGACGATCAAGACCGCCCCGTTTTCCTGTGAGAAGCGGTGGCTGGCTGCCGAGTACCAGATCTTCAACGTCAACGAAGAGTTCGTGAAGTTCGAGTTCGTCCAAGCCTGAACTCCGGCTCCCGTAACGGCCCGCTGGTCATCCGGCGGGCCGTTACGGGCTGTCCAGGGCAGTTCGGATCGGTCTACATCAAGGTCACGGGAGCGGAGTCGGGGAGTTCGGGAGAAGCCCTCGCCGGTGACTTCGGGTGCCAGGTCACCGATGTGTCCTGGTCGAGTCCCATCAGTGACGCTGGCCGGAACCTCGCACGCCGAGTCTCACTCGAGGGCATCTGGGGCAGCTGAGGCACTCCGTCGCGAGCCAGATCCATGCCAGATCCGTGCCAGAACGAGTGGTGAACGGCGGACAGCGGCGGTCTGCACGGGGCGTCCGAAGGGCTGGTTGCGTCGGTATCGCCGCAGGTCAGGGGCACTTTTCGGCCCGAAAGCCAAAAGATTCCCAAGCTTAGAGCGCGAGTTCGATTCTCGTCGCCCGCTCCAGCAGTAAAGGCCCAGGTCAATGACCTGGGCCTTTCGCGTTGTCCGGTTGTTCACCGGAGCGGCGGCGGTGGCGTCTGCTTTCGGGCTGCATTCAGGGGTGGGTGAGATCATCGAGGATGGATGCGAACTGGATATCCCGGTTCTGGAGGCCTTTGTCGCCGAACTCGCGCGGCGGTACCACGAGGCGACCCACCTGATCCTCCGATCGCTCACGGTGGGGTTCATCGCTACGGCGTCGGTTCTGGTCGATCGGGGCGGCGGGCAGCTTCCGTCCGGTGGGCCGGACCGGGTCGCGGCCTGGGCCCGGCTGCGCCAGGAGCAGGCGAGGTCGATGCCGCGCTGAACTGGCCCGGAGCGGCCGGGGGCGGGGCACGGGAACTGTCCGTGCCCGGGTGCCGTCCAAGGAGTGACGGAATGCCTGCCCGGGGTGAATGCCGGGGGGAGTACGGAGGGCCCAGTGCAGTCAGGTGGTGCCGAGCTGAACCTGGGGTGCCCGGACGGTTTCCGCGGTGCTGCGGTGGCCGTGCCGGACTGGTGGCCGGTGTTGGCTCCGGATGTGACGGTCGATCAACTCGACGCCGGGGAGCGGTGCGAGAGGTTGTTGCGGGAGACCGTGGAGGGTCTCCGGCCGGTGCCGGTGTGGCGGGAGGCGGTACCGCGGGCGGGGGTGCGGCTGGCGGGGCCGGGGCGGCGGGGGCCCGAGGTGCTCTGGTACGTGACCCGGGGGCGGGACCTGCTGACGGTCGTATCGCCGGGCCGGCGGGGGGAGTTGGCGGGTGCGGTGGAGCAGCAGTGGCGGCGGCGCGGGTGGACGATCACCTCGCTGAACGCCGGGCGGGACCGGCCGGGAGTGGCCGCGACCGCTCGGGACGGTTCGCAACTGGTGCTGTGCTTCGGTGAGTTCGGAGAGATCCGGCTGACCGCGAGCCTGCTCGGCGTGGCCGACTCGGAGCGGGTGCCCACGCTGCCGAGGGCGGGTGTGCCCGACCCGGTGCCGTTGCCCCACGTGCACTGCGCGTACTGGAGCGCACTGGTGTGACCGGGCGGGGGCGGGTTACGGGGGAGGCGTGGAGCGAGTCCCCCCGGACCCGCTCCACGCCGCCACGTCGCGCGGCTTCGGCGCTGCCGCTCCCCCCGACACCCCGGCAGCCTCACCGTTCCCCCCTGGCAACACCCTCCGGCGAGAGCGTCCGCACAAGACTCCGGCGAGTCCCCACCCCCGGGGACGTCGTGCTCTCACGCTAACAAACCGCGTGGTTGGTTTGTCAATAGTGGGATCCACGAAAAATCCACAAGCGTGACGATCTGGTCGGGTCGGTGTGATGGGCGTCCCACCAGGCGGTTGTGCCGTCGGCGGGGTGGTGTTCGGCCGTTCCGCGCGCCCGGGCCGCGAGGAGTGCGCGGTCTGGAATCCGACATTCCATGCATCATGACAGCACGGAGCGACACCGCGCGAGTGCCCAGCGCAGTGGAGGTCCGGAAGCCGGGGCCCTCGGCGGGGGCCTCAGCGCAGCAGTCGGCGTTCCTTGGCCACCGCCACCGCGCCCGACCGGGTGTCCACGCCCAACTTGTCGTAGATCCGCCCGAGATGGGTCTTCACCGTCGCCTCGCTGATGAACAGCGCCCGGGCGATCTCCCGGTTGCCGAGGCCCTGTGCCAGCTGTTCGAGGATGTCCTGCTCGCGCTCGGTGAGCTGCGGCGCCGGCGCCCGCATCTGCGCCATCACCCGGGAGGCGACCGGCGGGGAGAGCACTGTCCGGCCCCGGGCGGCCGCGTGGACGGCGGCGAACAGCTCCTCCGGCCGCTCGGCCTTCAGCAGGTAGCCGGTGGCGCCCGCGGCGATGGCCCGGGTGATGTCGGCGTCGGTGTCGTACGTGGTGAGGACGAGGACGTGCGGTCCCCCCGGGGTGGCGGTGATCCGCCGGGTGGCCTCCACGCCGTCGATGCCGTCGCCGAGTTGGAGGTCCATCAGCACGACCTGAGGGGCCAGTGCGGCGGCCAGCGCGACGGCCTCCTCCCCGGTGCTCGCCTCGCCGACCACCTCGATGTCGCCCGCGCTGGCGAGCAGTGCCAGCAGGCCGGCCCGGACCACCGCGTGGTCGTCGCAGACCAGCAGCCGGACGGCGGCGGCGCCCTCGGTACCGTCCGCCGCACGGCCCGCCGTCCCGCCCGCCGTCCCGCCCGTAGTCCCGCCCGTAGTCCCGCCCGACGTCCCGCCCGACGTCCCGCCCGACGTCCCGCCCGACGTCCCGCCCGACGGGCCGCTCCGTGCGTTGCTCGACGGGGTGCGTGCTGCGGTCATCGGTGCTCCAGGGGGATCGCGGCGGAGACGACGGTGCCCTCGCCGGGGGTGCTCTCCACGGTCAGCGTGCCACCCAGCTGCCGGAGCCGGGCACGCATGGCCGGCAGGCCGTACCCGCGCGCCCCGGCGGCCGGGCGGAGGTCTTCCGGCGCAGGGTCGAAGCCCCGTCCGTCGTCGGCGATGTCCAGCACGGCCTGGTCGCCCAGGAAGGACAGGGTGATCGCGGCGGCCGAGGCCCCGGCGTGCTCCCGTACGTTGGCCAGCGCACCCTGGGCGATCCGCAGCAGCGCGGACTGCACGGCCGTCGGCAGCGGCACGGGCGCGCCGTCCAGGTGGAAGCGGACCGGCCGCCCGCTCTCGGCGGACTCCCGTTCGGCGAGCGCCCGCAGCGCCCGGTCGAGGGTGCCGCCGTCGGCGAGTTCGGCCGGGGCGAGGTCGTGGACGAAGCGGCGGGCCTCGGCGAGGTTGCGGGCGGCCACCCCGGCGGCGGTGCGGACGTGGGTGCGGGCGGTCGCCGGGTCGGCCTCCCAGGTGCGGTCGGCGGCCTGCAACAGCATCTGCTGGCTGGACAGGCCCTGCGCGAGGGTGTCGTGAATCTCCATCGCCAGCCGCTCGCGCTCGGCGAGCGTGCCCTCCCGCCGTTCGGTGGCGGCGAGTTCGCGCCGGGTCCGGACCAGGTCGGCGATCAGCGCCCGCTGCCGGGCGGCCTGCCGGGTCATGAACAAGAACACCCCGGTGGCCAGCGCGGCCACCGTGGGCGGCAGCAGGACGAGGGTGGCGTCCGCCGTGCCGGGCAGCCGGATCTCGGCGATCACCACCAGCAGCGTCAGGGCCGCCACCAGCGGGATCGCGGCCTTCGCGGGTAGCGCCCGCAGCGCGGTGTAGATCAGCGGGACGGCGCACCACGCGAAGCTCGGCGCGAGCAGCACCAGCACCATCCAGAGCGCGACCACCAGCGCCGACGGCCACCGGCGCGGACGGTCGGGCGGGGCCGGGCGGCGGTGGTCGGACCAGGAGGCGGTCGGCTGGGCGACGGCCAGGGCGGCGCTCAGCCCGATCACCCAGGGGGCCCAGGGGCTGTCGGGGTGGTGGGTGAGGAACCGGCTGAGTGCGGCGGCGAGCAGCAGCAGGAAGGCGGAGTCCAGCAGCAGCGCCAGCCGGCCGGCGTCCGGGTCGCCGACGTCCGGGTCACCGGCGTCGCGCCCGCCGGAGAGCCGGCCGGCGGACGGGCGGGGCTGTTGCACGGGTGGCTCCTGGCGCTACGGGCTCTGGACGGGCGCTCGGGTCCCCGACGGCCCGGGGGCCCGACTGCCGGCGCACCGACCTGCGCCGATCCCTCGATGCTGACCCGTCCGGCCCGGTCCCGCATCAGCCGATCGGTTGACGGCGGCGTCCCCCATCATGCCCGGACGGTCGCGCCGGACCGCCGATGCCGCGCGCCCCGGGTCGGCCGGAGGATCGGAGCAGAGCCGGGCGGTCCCCCACCGCCCGGCCTCGCAGCCGGGCCCCGGCGCCCGGCCTGCTGCGGCCTGCCGCAGATCCCGCGAACCCCGCCATCCCGTTGAGGAGCTGGACCATGAAGAAGACCTCCGTGCGCACCCGGGTGCTGACCGGCACCGTCGCCGCCGCCGCACTCGTCGCCGCCGGCGTCGGCGCCGTCTCGGCCAGCGCCGAGGCCACCGAGACCCCGGCCTCCCCGGCTGCGGTCAAGGTCGACACCCAGAACAAGAACCTCGCCCAGAGCACCGGCCTGACCGTCGACGCCGCCACCCGCGCCGCCCAGGCCGCCCTGGACGCGGCGAACAAGGCCGGTCAGCACGTCTCGGTCGCCGTGGTCGACCGGGACGGAGTCACCCGCGTCCTGATCAAGGGCGACGGCGCCGGCCCGCAGGCCACGGAGTCGGCCGAGCGCAAGGCCTTCACGGCGGTCTCCTGGAACGCCCCGACCTCGGAGCTCGCCAAGCGCCTGGCCCAGGCCCCGAACCTGAAGGACATCCCGGGCACGCTGTTCCTGGCGGGCGGCGCCCCGGTGCAGTCCAAGGGCGCTCCGGTCGCCGCCATCGGCGTCGCGGGCGCGCCCAGCGGCGACCTGGACGAGCAGTTCGCGCAGGCCGGCGTCGCCGCACTGGCGAAATGACCCACCTCGGCCGGTCGGCCCGCGGACGTCCCTGCGGTCGTTCCCGCGGACGTCCCCCGCTGACGCCCTCGGCGAACGTTCCCCCGGCCGGCCGGATGTGTCCGTACGGGTACACGAACGGACGGCCCCGGCGGTCTCCCGGTCGAACTCCCGCTCCCGGCGCCCGCGGTGTTCCCGGCGCACGTCGCACGGTGTCCTCGTTCGGGTGAACAAGGGGAGGGTCGTCGCAGAACAGGCGATGACCCTTTGAAAAGCCGGTGTCGTTGTCAGTGCCGCGTGGCAGGCTTCCGGTATGACGGCGTGGACCCTCAACGACATCGAACGTGCGATCCGCTCCTCCTGGGGTGTCGACACCTGTGCGCCCGAGGACTTGACCCGCTGGCGTCCCGACAATCCCGCCCGCGGCCAGTGCGGTGTGACGGCCATGGTGGTGCACGACCTGCTCGGCGGTGAGCTGATGATGGGCGAGGTCCACGTCGACGGGGTCCGGACGGACCTCCACTGGTGGAACCGCTTCGCCACCGGCTTCGAGATCGACCTCACCCGCGAGCAGTTCGGCCCGGGCGAGCTGGTCGGCCCCGGTCGGGCGGTCGCCCGCCCGGCCCGCCCCGGTCGGCTCCAGGCCCAGTACGAGCTGCTGCGCCACCGCGTGGTCGCCGAGCTGGAGCGCGGGGCCGCCGCGGGCCGCCTCCGCCGCCCGGTCCGGGTCGCGTAACCGCCCGGCCCAGCTCGTGCAACCGCCCGTCCCGGGTCGGGCAGCCGCCCGGCCCGGCACGCACTGCCGCCCGTCCCGGGCCGCGTACCCGACCGGCCCGGGACCCCGGGTCCGCGCGAGCCCCTGACGTACAGTCGGTCCTGGACGAACCACCATACGGGTGACTGCGGCGGACGGGAGTGCGCGGATGAGCGGGGCGACGGTCGGTTTCGTGGGGTTGGGCGCGATGGGACAGGGCATGGCGGGCAGCCTGCTGCGCGCCGGTCACACCGTACGGGTCTGGAACCGCTCACCCGGGCCGGTGGCCGCCATGGTGGCCCAGGGCGCCGAGGGGGCCGGTTCGCTCGCCGAGGTGTTCGCCGCCGACACGGTGGTCTCCATGCTGGCCAACGACCAGGCGGTGGAGGGGCTGCTGCTCGACCCCGGGCTGCTGGCGGGCGCGAAGGCGACCCTGCACGTCAACATGGCGACCGTCTCGCTCGGGCTGGCCGAGCGGGCCGAGGAACTGCACGCCGAGCACGGCATCGGCTACGTCGCCGCGCCCGTGCTCGGTCGGCCGCCGGTCGCGGCGGCGGGGAAGCTCAACATCCTGGCCGCGGGCGCGCCCGAGCTGCTGGACCGGGCCGGGCCGCTGTTCGCCGCGATGGGCGACCGCGTCTGGCACTTCGGCGACCGGCCCGGGCAGGCCAACACCGCCAAGATCAGCACCAACTTCCTGCTGGCCTGCGCGATCGAGTCGATGGCGGAGGCGTGCAGCCTGGCCGAGGCGCACGGCGTCCGGCCCACCGACCTGGTCGAGATGATCAGCGGCACGCTCTTCCCCGGGCCGGTCTACTCCGGCTACGGCTCGATGGTGGCCGAACGCCGCTACGAGCCGGCCGGGTTCCGGCTGCCGCTCGGTCTCAAGGACGTCGGCCTGGCCCTGGAGGCCGGGGCCGCGCGCAACGTCCCGCTGCCCTTCGGCGGCATCCTGCGGGACGCCTTCCTGGACGCGCTGGCGCACGGTGACGGGGAGAAGGACTGGGCCGCCGTCGCCGAGGTCGCCCGCCGTCGGGCCGGGCTGGCGGACTGAGCACCGCCTGAGCACCGCTTGCGTACCGCCTGGGCACCGCCTCGACCGCCGGACCGGCCCGGCAGTCGAGGCGGGAACCGCTGGTCGGAGCGGGGTGCGGAATACCCGGCGGGCCGTGGGTGCTCGCTCGGGTGTCCGTAGCACCTGACAGGGGGAGTACCGATGACCGACCAGCCGTCCGGCGCCGAGGCGCCGCGCCGTTTCCTGTTCCTCGACGCGAGCTCGCGCGTCGACGGCAACACCGCACAACTCGCCCGGCTGGCCGCCGAGTCGAGCCTGCCCGAGGGCGCGGAGCAGCGCTGGCTGCGGCTCGACGAGCACCCGCTGCCGCCCTTCCAGGACCTGCGGCACACCGGTGACGGCAGCTACCCGGAGCCGGTCGGCCACGAGCGGACCCTGCTGGAGGCCACCCTGACGGCCACCGACCTGGTCTTCGTCGCGCCGCTGTACTGGTACACGATGCCGACCAGCGCCAAGCTCTACCTCGACTACTGGTCGGCCTGGTTCCGGGTGCCCGGGGTGGACTTCCGCGAAGGGATGCGCGGAAGCACGCTCTGGGACGTCACCGTGCTGGCCGGCTCCGAGGAGCACGCCGAGCCGCTGATCGGCACTCTCAAGCTGACCGCCGGGTACATGGGGATGCGCTGGGGCGGCGCGCTGATCGGCAACGGGACCAAGCCGGGGGACGTCCTGCGGGACGAGCGGGCGCTGATCGCGGCCAAGTCCTTCTTCGCGGGCTGATCCGGCCGGAGGCGGCCCGCGGCGCGTCGGCTCGAGTCGAACCGCCCCGGGCCGCGTCCGCACGGACCGACGGACCGACGGACCGACGGACCGACGGACCACGGGCCGCGTCGGCACGGACCCACGGATCACGGGCTGACGGGTTCAAGCCACTCGCGCCCGTGCGCTACCGTCCTTCCGGGCGTGTACCCGTCACTTTGCGGCCGTCCTTTGGTCAGCGCAAAAGCCCTACCGCCGGACGGAGTTGGGCGATTCGGGCGCCCTCGTCCCTACGCTGCGCCACAACCGGGCACCTGCCTTCCGGAGTGGCCGAATCGTTCGGTACTCTCCGTCGGACTTTCAGCTTCGCGGGGGAGTAGCGGCGTCTGCGGCCGCCCCCTCGCGCCCGGGCCTCGCCCGGACACTTCCGTGAGGTCTCCTTGTCCATACGTCGCAGTCTTGCCCTGGCCGGCGTCGCCGCGCTCACGTCCTCGCTGGTGCTCACCGGTGCCCAGGGCGCCATGGCCGTCGGCTCCACCGGCACCCCGTCCGCCTCCGCTGCGGCGCAGGCGGACCAGAAGTCGAAGTACGCCCTCGACCTCTCGGTGCACGGCGTTCCCAGCACCTTCATCGCCGGCGGTGCTCCCCGTGAGTTCACCTACCGGATCGACAACTCCTCCAAGCACGACGGCGTCTTCTACCCGTTCGTGAAGCTCAAGAACAAGCAGGGCTCGCTCGAGGCCGCGAACCTCAAGCTCGAGTACCAGCTGCCCGGCGAGGCCTGGCAGACCGGTGTGGTCGCCCCGGGCGGCGGCGAGCACGACGACGACTCCGTCCTGATGCTGCTCGGCGGCGTCGGGTCGGACGGCGACATCACCGACGACTCCCTGCTCGTGCTGAACCGCGGCGAGAGCCTCACGATCAAGGTGCGGCTCTCCTTCACCGAGGACGCCCCGCTCGGCCGGGCCGGCCTGGTCCCGGTGGTGTTCGGCGGCGCCCTCGACGACGACACCCACCTGCCGGTCGACAACGGCGCCTTCAGCTGCGACGGCATCCGCGGCGCCGGCTTCACCATCAAGAAGGCGACCCCGACGGGCAAGCCCACCCCGACCGGCAAGCCGACCCCGACCCACACCGGCACGCCCACCCCGTCGGGCAAGCCGACCCCGAGCGGTACCGGCACCCCGTCGTCCAGCGCCTCGGCGACGCCGACCACCACCCCCACCACCGAGCCGACCACCCCGGCGCCGACCACCCCGGCCACCGGCACCGCCTCGCCGTCCGTCTCCGCCTCGCCGTCCGCGTCGACCGGTGCCCCGGCCCCGTCCGGCGGTGCCACCGACGGCGGGGGCGACGCCCAGCAGCCGATCGACATCCCGGTGACCGTCCCCAAGGTCGCCCCGCCGAAGATCACCCCGGCCGGCCTCACCAAGGCCAAGGCGGCCGCCGACAAGGCGAGCAAGAACCTCGCCACCAC
Source organism: Kitasatospora sp. NPDC096128 (assembly GCF_040303105.1). Taxonomy (NCBI): domain Bacteria; kingdom Bacillati; phylum Actinomycetota; class Actinomycetes; order Kitasatosporales; family Streptomycetaceae; genus Kitasatospora; species Kitasatospora sp. NPDC096128. The sequence goes on from NZ_JBEOSP010000016.1 coordinate 23,796, forward strand.
CGGTGGCGGTGACGACACCACCGCGATCGCGGCGGCCGGCGGCGCCGTCCTGGTCGCCGGTGTCGGCACCCTCGTGGTGCTGCGTCGCCGCAAGTCGGGCCAGCAGGCCTGATCAGGTCCTGATCAGGTCCTGATCAGGACCTGATCAGGGCCTGACCAGGGTCCGCCCCAGGCCTGACCCGGGTCCACCCCGGTCCTGACCAGGGGCGTACCCCCGGGGGGCTCCTCCTGAGGAGCCCCCCGCCGCCCCGCGGCCCCCGCCCCCCCCGCCCCCCCCGGGCGGCACCGGCGGGTGAGCACCGGCACAGAGGATGTCCGGCCCGAGGGGGGGGAACGGGGGGGCGAGGTTCAGGTGCGGGGGGAAAGCAAG
>NZ_JBEOSP010000016.1:24175-189418 GCF_040303105.1 Kitasatospora sp. NPDC096128
CCAGGTGTCCTGGTCCTCCAGGTAGGTACCCGCGGAGAACTGGTGCACCCGGACCGCGCCCCGCCGCCCGGCGGCACCGTCCCCCGCGGACGGAGCACCGGGCGGCACGGGCGGTTCTCCTCCGTCACATAGGATGTCCGGCCGGAGGGGGCGGAACGGCGGGGAGAGGTACAGGTGCGGGGAGATCGCACGGCACGGGCCACCACCGACTACGAAGCCACGACCGGTCGGATCGCGGGTCTACCGCTCCGCAGGCACCACGTGCTGCTCACGGCGTGGACGGTGCTCTGGTTCTTCCTGGTGGAGCCCAGCGGAGGCTTCTCCTGGCACTACCTGCGCCAGGGCGAACAGCTGCTCTTCAGCAGCCAGCCCGACGGCGGCCTCTCGCTCTACGCCCACCACCCCGAGCTGCAGATCGGCCCGGTCAGCCTGGCCGCCGCCCGGCTCACCGCCCCGTTCTCGCCGCACATCGGCCAGCTGATCGCCGAGGCGGCGAGCGCCGGGCTCGGGCTGGTGATGCTGGTGCTGGTCGGCCGCACCGCCGCCCTGTACTACCTGGGCACCGGCACCAACCACCGCAGGCTCCAGCAGCGGCTGCTGATCGCCGGGCTGGCGTTCATCCCGATGTGGGTCGAGGTGTCGGTCCGCTTCGCGCACCTTGACGACGTCCTCGCGCTGTTCTTCACCACCCTCGCCGCGCACGCCCTGGCCCGCGGCAAGCCCTTCCAGGTCGCGCTCTTCCTGGCCCTGGCGGTCGATTCCAAACCCTGGGCGCTCGCCTTCGCCCCGCTGATCCTGGCCCTGCCCCGGCCCGCCTGGCTGCGCACCGTGCTCTGGTTCTGCCTGCTGGTCGCGGTCGCCTGGCTGCCGTTCTACCTGGGCAACCTGGACACCATGGCGGCGGCCAAGTTCACCATCCCGAACCAGCCCGCCTCCGCGCTGCGCTGGTTCGGGGTCACCGACCCGGCCACCCCCTGGTGGGACCGCCCGACCCAGTTCGCGCTCGGCATCGGCCTCGGCTGCGTGGCCGTCTGGCGCGGCCGCTGGCCGGCCGTGGTGCTGCTCGGCGCGGACGCCCGGATCCTGCTCGACCCGAGCGTCTACACGTACTACACGGCCTCGATCCTGCTCGGCACCCTGCTCTGGGACGCCGTCGGGCAGAAGCGGCTGGTCCCGTGGTGGAGCTGGATCGCGCTGGCCGCGCTGTACGGCGGCACGCTGTACCTGCCGTCCGACGCGGCCCGCGGCTTCGTCCGGCTCGCCTTCGTGGTGGTCTCCGCCGCGTACGTGCTGCTCTGGCCCACCCAGCGGGCCCGCCGGCCGCGCCCACCGGCGCAGGGCGGCGGGGAGGGGCGTCGCCGGACGGCCCGGCGGCGTGAGCGGGAGCTGGTCAGCGCCTGAGGCCTCCCCCTCCGGCACGGGCTTGACCCTCACGCGACGTGAGAGCGGAGGGTGGTGGTCACCACCAGGGAGGAGCTCCGGATGAACGGGGACGAGGGCTACGCGGTCGGTGCCGTGGCGAAGATCGCCAAGGTGACCGTCCGCACCCTGCACCACTACGACGAGATCGGACTGCTGTCCCCCGCGGGCCGCACCCGGGCCGGCTACCGCCGGTACGTGGACGCCGACCTCGACCGGCTGCAGCAGATCCTGTTCTACCGCGAGCTCGGATTCGCCCTGGAGGAGATCGCGGCGATCCTGGACGACGACTCGGTCAGCCCGACCGAGCACCTCCGGCGTCAGCACCAGCTGCTGACCGACCGGATCAGCCACCTCCAGGAACTCGCCACAGCCGTCGAACACGCCATGGAGGCACGCAGGATGGGCATTCAGCTGACCCCGGAGGAGAAGTTCGAGGTCTTCGGCGAGGGCTACCAGGAGGAGTGGGAGCAGGAGGCCGAACAGCGCTGGGGCAAGACCGAGGCCTGGGCCGAGTCCCAGCGCCGCACCGGCGCCTACGGCAAGGCCGACTGGCAGCGGATCCAGGCGGAGATGACCGGGCTCAACACCCGCCTGGCCGCGGCCGTCACCACGGGCGAGCCCGCCGACGGCACCGCGGCCATGGACCTGGCCGAGGAGCACCGGCAGCACATCTGCCGGAACTTCTACGACTGCACGTTCACCATCCACCGCGGCCTGGCCTGCCTCTACGTCGAGGACCAGCGCTGGACCACCACCTACGAGGAGCTCGCCCCGGGCCTGGCGCGGTGGCTGCACGACGCCATCGTCGCCAACGCCGACCGGCACGAGAAGGCCTGAGCGGCCCCTGCGGGCGAGGGGCGCGAGGTGCGGCGCTACGCCACCCCGCGCCCGAAGGAGCGCCGGTAGGCGGTCGGGGAGGTGCGCATCACCCGGCCGAAGTGGTGGCGGAAGGTCGCGGTGCTCTCGAAGCCGACCGCCGTGGCGATCTCCTCCACCGACCCCTCCGGCGACTCCAGCAGCGCCAGACTGGCCGCGATGCGCTGGGTGACGACCCAGCGCATCGGGCTGGTGCCGTTGCGGGCGGTGAAGTGCCGCAGGTACGAGCGGTCCGACATCCGGGCGGCCCGGGCCAGCACCGAGACGGTCAGCGGGTCGGCCAGGTGGTCCAGCGCCCACTGCATGCTGCGGGCGATCCCGTCCTCGTCCTCCTCGACCGGGCGGACCGCGGCCTCGATGAACTGTGCCTGCCCGCCGTCCCGGTGCGGCGCCACCACGAAGCGGCGGGCGACGCTGTTGGCGACCTTGGCGCCGTGGTCCCGGCGGACCAGGTGCAGGCACAGGTCGATCCCGGCGGCGCTGCCCGCGCTGGTCAACACATCGCCGTTGTCGACGTACAGCACGTCCGGATTGACCCGCACCCGCGGGTACCGCTGCTGGAGCAGGTCGGCGTACCGCCAGTGGGTGGTCGCCTCCTTGCCGTCCAGCAGCCCGGCGGCGGCCAGCGCGAAGGCGCCCGAGCAGATCGAGACGATCCGGGCGCCGCGCTCGTGCGCCGTCCGCAGCGCCTCGACCAGGTCGGGGGACACGTCGCCGCCGAAGGCGTTGCGCACGCCGGGGACGATGACGGTGTCGGCCGCCGCGAGGTCGTCCAGGCCGTGCCGGGCGGTCAGCGCGAAGCCTCCCACCGCGTCCAGCGGTGTGCCCGGCCGGTCCGCGCAGACCTTCAGCCCGTACCAGGGCGCGGCCAGCAGCCCGCTCAGCTCGGGGCGGGCCAGGCCGAACACCTCGACCACCACGCCGAGTTCGAACGGCGCCATGCCCTCGAAGGCGTACACCGCGAGGTCGTGCACGGGCTCCGGGCGGCGGCCGATGGTGACCGGCACCGGGCGGGGACGGGCGGGCCGGTCCTCGGTGGTCTGCTCGGTGGTCTGCTCGGCCATGCGAACCCCCTGCTCACGGGTGGCGGAATCCCGGTGAGTGTAGCCGTCGCGGCCATTCCGGAAATCTCTTCGAACCCCCCTGCAACCTCCACCCGCGTCACACGTCCATCGATACGGGGGTGGAGGGAACCGGGCCGAGGGCGGCTTCGAGGATCTCCCCGATCACGATCTTGATCAGGTGAACCGACGGGCCGGCGAAGACGCCGTCACCGTCCCGGGGGAAAGCAGAACCGCTCATGTCCATGGCCATCGGGCCGTTCGCCGCGCCACGGCCGGGACGCGGCCTCTCCGTCCCCGGAGTCCGTGGAGTCCGTGGAGTCCGTGGGTTCCGCGCCGTCCGTGGCGTGGTCGTCGCGCTGTTCGGCGCCCAGGAGGTCGACGAGCCGGGCGTCGTGCCCGCCACCGAGCAGCAGGCAGCGCAACGCCGTTCCGGCTTTCGGCTGCTGCGCGGCGGCGGCAGGCCCGCGGAGGACCGGCCCACCCTGACCGACCTGTACCACGCCCACCGGCTGGGCCTGGTCCGGATGGCCGTTCTGCTGGTCGACCATCAGGACCTGGCCGAGGACGTCGTGCAGGAGGCCTTCACCCAGCTCTACCAGCGCCACGGCGAACACCTGGACGATCTCGACAACGCGCTCGGCTACCTCCGCACCGCGGTGGTCAACGGCGCCCGCTCGATGCTGCGCCGCCGCAGGACCGCCCGGGAGTACGTGCCCCCGCACGAGGCGGACGCGCCCTCCGCCGAGGACCACGCCGTGCTCAACGACGAGCACCGGAGGGTCCTCGTCGCCCTGCAGGAGCTGACCCCCCGCCAGCGCGAGGTGCTGGTGCTGCGCTACTGGTCCGACATGTCGGAGGCGCAGATAGCCGAGGCCCTGGGGTTGTCCCGGGGCGCCGTGAAGTCCACCGCCAGCCGGGCCCTGGACGCCCTGGAAAAGCATCTGGAGAAAGTTCGATGACCGACGAGTTCCCCCGCTCGGGCGGCGCTGACCGCGACGGGCCGGACGAGACCCCGACGGAACGGCTGCTCCGTGAGGCGATGGCCGCACGGACGTCCCTGATCACCCCGCACAGCCTGCGCCCCGCCTCGCCCCCGAGGGGCCGGGTGCGGCGACTGCGCCCCGTGTACCTGGCCTCCGTGCCGATCTTCGCCCTGGCCGCCTCCGTGGCGGTCGGCCTGCTCGCCTTCCACGGCGACCCGGTCGCCAGGAAGGACGTCCCGCCGCCCCCGGCCGCCAGCCTGACGGCTTCCCCCAGCCCGACGGTCACCCCCTCCCCGACGCCCACGCCGAGCGCCACCGAGACCACCGTCGCGCAGACGGAGGCGCCGGCCGCCGACCCCACCCCGACGACGTCCCGGTCGACCACCGGTGCGCCGACGGGGCCGAGCACGCCGGGCGAGTTCCGCGGCGTCAGGTTCAAGGCGCCGGCGGGCTGGCGGATCCTGCCCTACGGCAAGGCCGACCTCCACCTGTGTGTGCTGAGTCCGGGGGCTCCGCAGGGGGCCACCGCCCAGGACTGCCGGCCGTACGGGGTGGACCTGGCGGTCTTCGACGCGGGGGCGCCGGGCTGGCCGGCGGTCGAGGACCTCGACGCCCAGGACGGTTGGAGCCACCAGCCCAACTGTCCGGTCTGGGACAACCCGCACCCGCCGGCCGCGGGCGAGTCCGTCCAGGCCGTCGGACCGACGAAGAGCACGCCCACCGTCGCCGGCCGTCCCGGGATCAAGTCGCAGTGGCAGGTGACCTGTGGCCAGGATCCCTTCACCGCGCAGGTCTGGGCCGTGCCCCAGGACCAGGTGTTCGTCTCCGCGGTCGGTCTCAAGGACGACTACCAGGCCGGGCTCAAGTCGATCGTCGACAGCCTGGACGTGAGCGGCCGCGAGTCCACGCTGTCGGCGACCCCCACCGCGAACGACGTCTCGGTCAGCATCGACGGCCTCGCGACCGGTCAGTCGCTGCGGGTGGGAAGCGCGGTCGCCACCTTCACGGTGACCTTCCAGAACACCAGCCCGCGCTCGTACGCCCAGGTGGAACCCCTGGTCTTCACGGACCGCTACGCGGGCACGCCCACCGTGCCCGGTTCGCAGCTGCCCAACGACGGCAAGCTGGAGCGGCAGGCCGACAGCGGCTGGGTGACGAAGCCGATGTCGCCGGACGCCGGGATGGCCTACGCGCAGGCACAGGACCAGGACCTGTTCGCGCTGGCCCCGGGGCAGCGCAAGACGCTGACCTACCGGCTGACCATGGGGCCCAGGAGCGGGCCGGGGGACATGCCGCTGCGGGCGCAGGCCGTGCTCCCGTACCACGGCGGTGACCTGACCGTGCTCGGCCGCCAGGACATCACGCTCAAGCTGGTCTGGTAGCGCGGAAGGGCCCGGCCCCCCGCATGGGGAGGCCGGGCCCTTCACCGGTCACCGACGGCCGGTCACCGGCTCAGGCGAAGTCGGGCGGGCTCAGGCGGGCTCAGACCAGCGAGGCCATCCAGGCCTCGACCTCGTCGGCGCGGCGCGGCAGGCCGGCCGAGAGGTTCTCGTTGCCGTCGGCGGTGACCAGGATGTCGTCCTCGATCCGGACGCCGATGCCGCGGTACTCCTCGGGCACGGTCAGGTCGTCCTGCTGGAAGTACAGGCCGGGCTCGACGGTGAGCACCATGCCGGGCACCAGCAGGGCGTCGACGTGCTCCTCGCGGCGCGAGTGGGCGCAGTCGTGGACGTCCAGGCCGAGCATGTGGCCGGTGCCGTGCAGGGTCCAGCGGCGCTGGAGGCCGAGCTCCAGGACCTTCTCGACGTCGTACACCGAGGCGTCCAGCAGGCCCCAGGCGAGCAGCCGCTCGGCGAGGACGCGCTGCGACGCGTCGTGGAAGTCGCGGAAGCGGGCGCCCGGCTTGACCGCGGCGATGCCGGCCTCCTGGGCGTCGTACACCGCGTCGTAGATCTTCCGCTGCAGCGCGGTGAAGGTGCCGTTGATCGGCAGGGTGCGGGTGACGTCGGCGGTGTAGAGGGTGTGGGTCTCCACGCCGGCGTCCAGCAGCAGCAGCTCGCCGGGGCGGACGTCGCCGTCGTTGCGGACCCAGTGCAGAGTGGTGGCGTGCGGGCCGGCCGCGGCGATGGTGCCGTAGCCGACGTCGTTGCCCTCGACCCGGGCGCGGCGCCAGAAGGTGCCCTCGATCCAGCGCTCCGAGGTGGCGACGGCCCGGCCGAGCTCGCGCACCACGTCGGTGAAGCCGTTGACGGTGGCGTTGCAGGCGGCGCGCAGCTCGCCGACCTCCCACTCGTCCTTGACCAGCCGCAGGCCGCTCAGGAACTCCTTGAGCCCGGCGTCCTCGTCGGCGTCCAGCACCTCGGCGAGCGCGGCCTCCAGGCCGGCGTCGTAGCCGCGGACGATCCGGGTCGGCACGGCGGAGTCCTTGGCGCGCTCGGCCAGCTCCTCGGCGGCCTTGCGGACGTCCCGGGCCGGCAGGCCGAGCAGCTGCTCCTGCTCGGTCAGGCTGTTCCGGCGGCCGACCCACAGCTCGCCGTAGCCGTCCAGCCAGAACTCGCCGTTCTCGCGGTCCGAGCGGGGCCGCAGGTAGAGCGTGAACTCGTGGCCCGCGTCGCCGGTCGGCTCGGCGACCAGCACGGCGTCCTCGGTCTGGTCACCGGTGAGGTGCACGTACTCGCTGGCGGCGCGGAAGCTGTAGTCGGTGTCGTTGGCGCGCACCCGCAGGTTGCCGGCCGGGACGACCAGCCGGACACCGGGGTGAGCGGCGGACAGCGCGGCGCGGCGCGCGGCGGCGTACGGGGCCTGGGCGATCGGGGTGAGGCCGTGCAGCTCGGTGTCGGCCCAGCCGGTCTTCATCGAGGCGGACAGCTCGTCCGAGATCTCGCCGTAGAGGCCGTTCTTGCGGCCCTTGAACTCCTGCGGCTCCTCGCCGCCCTCGGCCTCGGGGTTCTCGGCCACTGCGGGGGTCCGGTCCTCGGTCACGTGCAACGCCTCCTTGGGGGTGGTACCGCCGCCCTCGGGGGGAGGTGTCGGGTCGCGACACGCGCGGGCGGCCGTGCGTCCATGGTACGGACGCCCGGCCGCCCGTCGGTCCGGGGTTCGTACGGCTACTCGAAGCGCGCCGCCAGCAGCATCAGGTCGTCGGTGGCCGGGGCGGCGTCCGGGTCGGGGCAGACGGCCAGCAGGTGGGCGCAGAGCCGGTCCGGGTCGATCCGTACGTCGCGCGGGGCGTCGGCGGCGGCCCGGCGCAGGTTGGCCTGCCCGGCGTGCAGGGTCGGGCCGCAGCGGCGGGCCAGGCCCTCGGTGTAGAGCAGCAGGGTGTCGCCGCGGTCGGCGGTGAGCTCGACCCCGGGGGCCTCCCAGCAGGCCAGCATGCCGAGCGGCGCGGAGAGCGAGGTCTCCACGAACTCGGCGCCGTGCCGTCCGACCAGGACCGGCGGGCAGTGCCCGGCCCCGGCCAGGGTGATCCGGCGGTCCTCGGGTTCGATCCAGGCGTAGACGGCGGTGGCGGTGCGGGTCGGCTCGGTGGTCTTGAGCAGCAGTTCCAGGTCGCCGAGGACGGAGACCGGGTCCTCGCCCTCCAGGACGGCGTACGCCCGCAGCGCGGCCCGGACCCGGCCCATCGCGGCGGCCGCGCCCGGGGCGGAGCCGGGGCCCGCGCCGGGGCCGTCGCCGGAGACCGAGCCGACGGTGAGGCCGACGGTGCCGTCCGGCAGCGGGATGGCGTCGTACCAGTCGCTGCCGCTGGAGTGGTCTAGGCCGGCCGGGGCGAGCCGGGCGGCCAGCCGCAGGCCGGGGGTCTGCGGGAGGCGGTCCGGCAGCAGGCCGCGGCGCAGTGCTTCGGCGGTGCGCAGGATCCGTTCCGCCTCCAGCTGCTTGGCGAGCAGCGGGGCGGCGATCTCGCAGTAGTGGCGGGCCAGTTCGCGCTGGCAGGCGGTGGGTTGGGCGGGCCGGTCGTAGAACCAGACGGCGGCGGCGAGCGGGCCGTCCTCGACGGTGGCGAGCGGGAGGCCGTAGGCGCCGCCGAGGCCGAGGTGGACGGCGAGTTCGCGCAGTCGCCCGCCGACCGCCGGGTCGTCGGCGAGGTCGGCGGACTGCAGCTGTTCGGGCCGGTGGTGCTCGCTCAACAGCCGGGCGAGCATGCTCTGTTCGGTCGGGACGGTCTCCAGGGCGCCGAGGCTGGCCCGGTCGAGGCCGAGGCCGACCGGTTGGCCGGGGCCGCCGCCCGGCAGCAGGGTGACCAGGACGCCGCGGCTGGCGCCGAGCAGGGCGGCGCCGGAGGCGAGGACGGCGTCCAGGGTGGCGGTGGTGCCGCGGGCGCGGGCGAGCCGTTCGGTGTGCTCGTGCAGGCTGGTGAAATCGGACAGGCGTCCGGCCAAACGGTCCTGCACCGTGGCGGACGGCGCCGCGGGGTCGTCGGCGGTGCCGTCGGTGCCGTCGGTGCCGTCGGGGCCGCCGTCCGGCGCGTCGGTGGGGCCGGGCAGGCCCGGCGGCGGGTCGAGGACGGTGAGCCCGCCCGCACAGCCGGTCTCACCCGGCTCTACGGGCGTCGCCGGCGGCTGGGACGCCGACGCGTGGGATTTGGTCATGCCGCCACTCCTGACGCGGTGCTACGTGCCATGCGAAACCCCCAGATACGGCCAATGTGGATCGAGCACGGCCAAAGGACGCGTTTCGCCTCGATTCGCTACTACTCGTCATTGATCGACAGCAATGCCACCACTTCTACACAGCCCATTCGGGGCATGTCCAGATCCAGGACGACGCGGTGGCCTGTTCCACGTCCGCGCGACCCGGTCGGAGGGCGTGCGCCGAACGCGGTGCGCCGGTCGGGACCGGAGGCATGGAGCGAGCCGGGAACGGGCAGAACGGAGGGGACGGACCGGGCGGCCGTCCGGATCGTATGTCCGCGCCGCCCGCGATCCGGGCTGGCCGGAAGTCTCTCACTCGTACGGTGGAACCAAGCGCGCCCGGGCGGCGTCCATCCGGTCGCATACGGGATTCTCGTTCCAGGGGCTGTTCCAGTGCGCGGCCCTTCTCATGTCGTGCTCCACACCGTGCTCCACGTCGTAGCCGCGCCGTCCGCCATGCCGCCCGCCCCCGTTCCGCGCCGTCCGGGGCAGGCCGTGCCGCCGCGGGCCCGTGCGGCGGATCCCGACGGATGTCGGTGGGGCGGAGCGAACCGAGCGGTCAGGGAAAGGAACGAGCGCCATGCGTGAGAACCCGAAGAGCCCGAGGAGCCGGTCGCAGGAGTCGCAGGAGTCGCCCGAACCGCAGGGGTCGCCGGAGTCGTCCGCCCGGCTGGCCGCGGCGCTGACGGCCGCCGTCGAACACCGCTGGCCCGTGGTGCCCGGCACCGTGCTGCGCGGCGGCCGCTGTTCCTGCGGGGAGCCGGACTGCCCGGCGCCCGGCGCCCATCCGCACGACCCGTCGCTGCTGGCCGCCACCACGGACGCCCGGATGGTGCGCTGGTGGTGGGAGCGGCAGACCCCGGACGCGCCGGTGCTGGCCGCCACCGGCGGCGCGGTCTCGGCGGTCAGCCTGCCCGCGGCGGCCGGCGCCCGGGCGCTGGTCTACCTCGGCGCGCTGCGGCTGCCGCTCGGCCCGGTGCTCGCGATGCCGGGCCGCTACGCCCTGCTGGTGGCCCCGTACTCGCTCGACGCGTTGGGCGAGATGCTCGCCCAACTCCCTTGGGTGCCCGGCTCGTTGCGCTATCACGGACCGGGTGGCTTCCTGCCGCTGCCGCCCGGCGGCGGGGTCGGGCCGGTGCGCTGGGTGCTGGCGCCGCGGCCGGCTGCGGCCGGCGGGGTGCGGTTGCCGCAGGTCGGGCCGCTGCTGGGGGAGTTGGTGGAGGCGACGGTCCGGCTGGACAGCGGGCGCTCGACGTACTGACGGATCGCCTGGTGGGCCGGACTCCGGGCCCGGTGGTGCGGGGCGTTCCGGAGAAACAAAAGATCCGGCCGCTGGCGACGGGGGATGCACCAGCGACCGGACTCTTTAGACAGTAACAAGGATCCGCGCCCGCGCCAATTTCCAAGACGCCCTCCAGGCCCGGAAATTGCGGCTTCACCGCGACAATGTGACGCGTATCACCCGGATCCTGCGCACTTTAGTTCAAGGTGACCTGACGGTTCACCAGGTTCGCCCGGGCGCGCCGCTCCTCGGCGGTCAGCGGAGTCGCGTCGGCGAGGACGGCGGCGAGCCGCTCGCCGAACTCGGCGGCCGGCTTCTCGCAGTCGGCGGCGGTCATCGCGAGCGGGAGGTCCCACACCGGCACGGTCAGGCCGTGCGCGCGGAAGGAGCCCACCAGGCGGGTGTCCGGGCCGAGCGAGGCCTCGCCGGCGGCGTTCAGCCGGGCCAGCGCGTCCAGCAGCTGCTCCTCGGGGACGGTCATCACCCAGCGCAGGTGGTTCTTGTCCGGGGTGCCGCACCAGTAGGCGGCGTCGACGCTCGCGAGCTTCTCGGTCGGGATGGCCGAGGCGTTGGCGCGCTCCAGCGAGGCGGCGACCTCGCCGGTGGCGGTCTCGGCGTCCTCCAGCCAGAACTCGAAGCCGGTGTGCACGGTGGGCGTGAACGCGGCGTCGGCGTCCAGCAGGTCCTGCAGCCGGCGGCCGCCCGGGACGGTCCGGCGGGCCGGGACGGGGCTGCCCGGCTCGGTGGCCAGGGCCAGCTCCAGGGCGTCCGCGAGGTCGCGGCTGAGGTCGCCGGAGGAGGACTGGGTCTGCAGGCCGAGCAGGATCGAGCCGTCGGGGCGGCGCAGGGCCGGCCAGGCCAGCGGCAGCACGGTCGCCAGGGTCACCGACGGAACGTCACCCCCGGCGGTCGCGGCCACCCCGGCGGCCAGCGTCAGCGGCACCGTGGCGGCGGGCACCAGCTCGCGCAGCGCGACCCAGTCGGCCTCGCCCGGCAGGCCCTCGAACGGGCGGTGCACCAGCTCCTGCACCGCGTGCGAGGCCTCCCGGCCGTGGCACGCCTTGTAGCGGCGGCCCGAGCCGCAGGGGCAGTCCTCGCGGGCCCCGACCACGGGGATCTCGCCCGTGACGGCGGTGGTGGACTGGCGCTGCGGCGCCTTCTTGGCGGCCTTCTTGCCCATGCTGCGGCTCTCCCGGGGACGGTGGTCCTTTTCACCGGGAAGCCTACTGACGTTCCCCGGGCGCGCGGCAACGCGCCGGGGCGGGCGTCGAACGCCCGGGTGCCCGTCGTGCGTCGGCCCGTACGCCTACGCGCTGCGGGCGGTGTCGCCGCCGGTGCGCCGGGCGTGCCGGGCGCGGGCGGGCAGCGCCGCCCAGACCGTGACCTCGCCGGGCGCGTCGCGGACGCCCCAGTCGCTGGCCAGCTGGTCGACGATGGCCAGGCCGCGGCCGCCGCGCGAGGTCAGCGAGGGGCTGGCGGGCAGCGGCCGGGTGGCCGCGCCGCCGTCGGTGACCTCCAGGGTGAGCACGCCGTCGGCGTGCATCTGCCAGCGGACCAGTACGCCGCCGTCCGGCTCGGTCGCACCGTCCTCGGACTCCCGGCCGCCCGGCGCCGGGTGCGTCCCGGAGGGGACGCCGACCAGCACCTGGTCCACCACCTCGGCCCGGGCGCCGCGGCCCAGGGCGGGCAGCGGGCCGAGCGGACGGGCATATCGACAGGCGTTGCTCAACAGTTCGGAAAGGATCAGAACAGCATCATCGATGACCGGTTCCGGTATCTGCCGGTCACCCAGATCTCGACGCAGTCGGCGCCGTGCGACCCCGACACTCGCTGGGCCGTGCGGCACTGCCATGGTCGATGAAGTCGGCACTTCACGCGCCACCATCAACGCCACCCCCGGACCTCCTTCAGCGTATGCCGAGGGATGGATGCCCCTTGGTAATGCGTCGGAAACGACCGTCGGAGGATCCTGCGAGCCCATTTCGAGCGGCGCGACTCAGGGTCGACAAGAGGTCATTCCGCGCTCACCCTCCGTCGCCCGAACGCAAGAATTCCGGCAATAACGTGCGCGGAAGGTTTGACTGCCGACGACGGTGATCAGGTTCCCCGGGTACGGCCGGACCGCCGCACCGGCTCACCGGCCCAGCTGGGCCAGGACCTCGGCGGGCCTGTTGGTGATGATCGCGGAGACCCCGAGCTCCAGGCAGAGCTCGACGTCGGCCGGCTCGTCCACCGTCCACACGTGCACCTCGTGGCCCAGCTCGCGCAGCCGGGGGACCAGCTGCGGCTTGGCCTTGATCAGCTCGATGCCCGGGCCGGCGATCCGCGCCCCGCCCGGCAGCGGCTGCCCGGGGCGGAGCCGACCGAGCAGCGGCAGCATCCGTTCGATCAGGAACACCCGCCCGTACTCGGGCGCGGCGGCGGCCACCCGGTTCAGCGCGATCGAGGAGAAGCTCATGATCCGGGCCGACGGGCGGTCGCCCTCCCGGGTGGCGCCGATCTTGTACCGCTCCAGGGTGCGCAGCAGCTCGGCCTCGACCCGGCCGCGGAAGCGCACCGGGTGCTTGGTCTCGATCGCCAGGTCCACCGGGCGGCCGCAGTCGACCACCAGCTCCAGCAGTCGGTCCAGCCGCAGCACGCCGCGCAACTCGGGGTCGGTGCTGGGCCGGCCGGTCTTCCAGGCGCCGAAGTCGTACGCCTCCAGCTCGGCCAGGGTCATCGCGGAGACGGTGCCCCGGCCGTTCGAGACCCGGCCGATCCGGCGGTCGTGCACGCAGACCAGGTGGCCGTCGGCCGTCACCCGGACGTCGCACTCGACGGCGTCCGCGCCTTCGTCGAGCGCGCGCCGGTACGCCGCGAGGGTGTGCTCGGGCAGGGCGTGGGAGGAACCGCGGTGGGCGATCACCTGGACGGAGGGCGCGGTGCGCGCCGCCGTCGAGGGCAGGTCTGGGCTGGTCACGGCCCCAACGATAGGGGTCGGGGGTGAACCGGAGGCGAAGCCGGTGCCAACCTGCGGGGCCGGCTCCGCCTCCGGTGTCTCAGGCCCGGGCGGTGCGGCGGGTCAGCGGGGTGAGGGCCCAGGTGACCGCGGCCGGCACCAGGAAGGCGAACAGCGAGGCCGAGGTCCACTCCTGCGGGGTGAAGTGCAGGGCGTGCTGGGCCGAGGTCCAGGAGTTCACCCACCAGTCGGCCACCGCGGTCGGCGCGATGAACTGGTAGACGGCGAAGCCCAGCACCCACGGCAGCAGCATCAGCCAGCGGGACGGCGCCCGCTCGGAGAGGTCCCAGCCGTGCCGGCCGGCGCCGAAGAAGTAGTCCACCGCCAGCACCGCCAGCAGCGGCACGAACACCGAGCCGATCAGGCCGAGGAAGTTGCTGTAGGTGTCGGTGAACCGGTCGATCCGCAGGGCCAGCACCGTGGTCAGCACGCCGATCCCGCCGCTCAGCACCCGGCGGTCCACCCGCGGCAGCAGGTTCTGCAGCGACATCGCGGTCGAGTAGACGTTGGCGAAGGACTGGTCGGTCTCGCGCAGCACCAGCACCAGCAGGAACAGCCAGCCGGCCCAGACGCCGAGGAAGGAGTCGAAGATCCGGCTCGGGTCGCCGTCCGACTGCAGCAGCGCCATCAGCCCCAGCACATAGCACCAGACCTGGGCGACGGTGTAGCCGGAGAAGCTGCCCCAGAAGGACGAGCGCGGGGTGCGCGAGTGCCGGGTGTAGTCGGCGGCCATCGGGACGAAGGAGATCGACACCGCGATCATCGCGTCGGTGGCGCCCAGGAAGCCGTGCCAGTTGCCCGCGCCCGGGTCCGGCACGCCCTGCCGGCCCAGCTGGACGGTGAAGTACACCATCGCGACCCCGACCGCCGCGGCGACGAAGCGGCGCAGCACGGCGATCGAGCCCAGCGGCCAGATCGTCAGCACGGTGGTCAGCGCGCCCGCGAGCAGCACGAACAGCCAGCGGTAGCCGCTGGTGTGGGCGACGGTCTGCGCGCCCGCCGCGATGGTCAGCAGCTCGAACACGCCCCAGCCGACGCACTGGACGATGTTCAGCACGGTCGGCAGGTACGACAGCCGGGTACCGAACAGGCCGCGCAGGTTGGCCATCGCCGGGGCGCCGGTGCGGGCGCCGATCAGCGCGGCCACCCCGAGCATCGCGGTGCCGACCGCGGTGCCGGCCACGATCGCCGTCACCGCGGCGGCCAGCGACAGCTCACTGCCCTTGGCGCCGAGCACGGTCGCGGCGGTGGAGAAGCCGATCAGGCTGACGCCGAGGTTCATCCAGAGCGCGAAGTGGTCCCGGAAGCGCAGGGTGCGCGGCGGCTCGGTGTCGAGGACCAGCGGCGCCTCGACGCGGTGGTCGACCGGCGCGGTGGCCGCGGCCGAACCGGCGGGCCGGTCGGGGAAACCCTTGGACGCGGGCGCGCCCGAAGAAGAGGATGGCGAAGCAGGCGGCATGGCCGATACTCCCTACGCCGGCATTACCCGGACAGGTTCCGGCGGTCAGCGCCCCCTCGACGGTCCGCCGGTCACTGGCCTGGCGTACGGTCGACATGCGCACTCTCAGCCTGGTCGGTCCAAGCTCCCGCGTGTCAGTTTGGAGCGACAGGCTAACCGGCACGGATACGAACGCCAAAGGCCACGGGGTGCGCGGTCCGCATCGCGGGACGCCGGGCGGGGGTGGGGAGCCCCGGTCGTCGGCGGCGGCTAAGGATTCTTATGAGTTATTCAGAGGGGTCCTTACGGCAATCGAATCGCCGGTGCGAAAAACTATGGTCCTTGGTTCTGTCAGCTATGGAGGTCGTCCGTGAGCACCGAGCGCGAGGTTGGGCCCACCGGGCCGCAGGGGGAGCAGCCCGCGGGGGCTCCGGAGGCGGCGGGTGCCGCTTCCGACCGCACCGCCCAGGGCGGCCACAAGCCGACCATGGCCTTCAGCCGGGTGCCCGAGCCCAAGGCCGAGCCGACCGACGGGTCCGCGGACGGGCCGACGGTCGAGCCCGCGGCTCCGGTCGACGCGCCGGTCGACGGTGCTCCGGCCGACAGCGGGCACCAGCCGACCATGGCGTTCAGCCGGGTCCCGGAGCCTGCCGTCGAGCCCGCTGCGGCCGAGCCCGCTGCCGTCGAGCCCGTTGGGGCCGAGGCCGCCCCGGCCGAGGGCGGGCACAAGCCCACCGTCGCCTTCACCAAGGTCCCCGCGCCGGAGGCCCCGGCCGCCCCCGCCGTCGAGGAGCCGGCCGTCGACCCGGTCACCGGCTACATCGACGCCCCGCCGCCGGTGCTGCCGCCCGCGCCGCCCGCCGCGCCCGCGCCGGCTCCGGCCCCGCCCGCCGCGTACGCCCCGGCCGCGCCCGCCCCGGCCGCGCCCGCGCTGCCGCCGGGCACCCCGGGCGCCAACCCGTACGCGACCCCGACCCACGGCGTGCCCGCCGCCGGCGCCCAGGAGGGCTACGGAGTCCCGGCCGCCAACGCGCAGGAGCCGTACGGCGCTCCGGCCGCAGAGCCGTACGGCGCTCCGGCCGGCGGCGCGCCCGCCGCGCACGCCCACCACCCCTTCGGCGCCGGTCAGCCGCTCGGCGGCTGGGGCGCCGGCCACGACGCCGCCTCCGGCGGCGCGGGCTACCCCGGTGGCCCGGGCGGTCCGCTCGGCTACCCGGCCGAGTACCCCGGTGGCCCGGGCGGCCCCGGCGGCCCGCGCAAGAAGCGCGGCGGCCTGGTCGCCCTGCTCGCGGCCGTGGCGCTGGTCGCCGGCATCGCGGGCGGCGCGGTCGGCGTGGTCGCCACCGACCACAACAACAGCGGCAACTCGGCGGACGACCACCGCAGCACCACCGTCCAGGCCAGCAACACCCAGAAGAACGAGCCCGTCCCCGGGTCGATCGCCGCCATCGCCAAGACCGCGCTGCCCAGCGTCGTCACCATCAAGGCGCAGAACAGCTCCGAGTCGGGCACCGGGACCGGCTTCGTCTTCGACACCGAGGGCCACATCCTCACCAACAACCACGTGGTCGCGCCGGCCCTCAACGGCGGCAAACTGACCGTCAAGTTCGCCGACGGCACGTCCTACGGCGCCTCCGTGCTGGGCAACGCCGCGGGCTACGACGTCGCCGTGGTCAAGATCGACAACCCGCCGAAGAGCAAGCTGGCGCCGCTGCCGCTGGCCGACTCCGACAAGGTCAACGTCGGCGACACCACCATCGCGATCGGTGCGCCGTACGGCCTGGAGTCCACCGTCACCAGCGGCATCGTCAGCGCCAAGGACCGTCCGGTCGCCTCCGGCGACGAGACCGGCTCGCAGGCCTCGTACATGAACGCCCTGCAGACCGACGCCTCGATCAACCCCGGCAACTCCGGCGGCCCGCTGCTCGACTCCAGCGGTGCGGTGATGGGCATCAACTCGGCGATCCAGTCCAACGCCTCCGCCAACGGCCGGGCCGGCAGCATCGGCCTGGGCTTCGCCATCCCGATCAACCAGGCCCGGTGGGTCGCGGACACCCTGATCAAGACCGGCAAGCCGGTCTACGCCAAGCTCGACGTGCTGCGCAACGACGACTACAAGGGCGACGGCGCGCAGATCCAGACCCGGGACGTCCAGGGCCAGCCCGCCGTCACCCCCGGCGGCGCCGCCGACAAGGCCGGCCTCAAGCCGGGCGACGTGATCACCAAGCTCGGCGGCGCGCCGATCGAGAACGGCCCCGCCCTGGTCAGCCGGATCTGGACGCACAAGCCGGGCGAGACCGTCGACGTCGAGTACACCCGCAACGGCCAGACCATGACCACCAAGGTCACGCTGGGCCAGCGGGACGGCGATCAGTGACCTGCGGGCGCGCGGAATCGTGTGCACCGAACCCCGCCGGACCCGTTAGGCTGACCTCCGCCTGGAGAGCTGCCCGAGCGGCCTAAGGGAACAGTCTTGAAAACTGTCGTGGCGTGACCCGTCACCGTGGGTTCGAATCCCACGCTCTCCGCTGGTAGGAGAAACCACCTGCTCAGGGCGGGTGCCGACATCGTTCGGCACTCGCCCTCGGTGTTTTCCGGGGCGGACCGGCGGGCGGGGGTTGACCCTGACACCGTGGGAGGCGGTGGAGTGGGGGCACCATGTTGAACATCGGAGACTTCGCCGGCCACGGCCGGGTGTCGGTACGGATGCTGCGCCACTACGACGCCATCGGCCTGCTCAGGCCCGCCAGGGTGGACCCGGTCACCGGGTACCGCTCGTACGAGGCGGGCCAACTCGCCCGGCTGAACCGGGTGATCGCGCTCAAGGAGCTCGGCTTCACGCTGCAGCAGGTCCGGGCCGTCCTGGACGAGCAGCCGGACCCGGCCGAGCTGCGCGGGATGCTGCGGCTGCGGCGGGCCCAGCTCGCCGAGGCGATCGCGGCGGACGAGCGGCGGCTGGCCCGGGTCGAGGCGAGGCTCCGAACGATCGAGAGTGAGGGGACCATGTCCGAGCACGACGTCGTGGTCAAGCCCGTGCCGTCCGTCCGGGCGGCCCAACTGAGCGGTGTGGCCGCGAGTTACGAGCCGGAGGACATCACCCCGGTGATCGGCCCGCTGTTCGAGGAGCTGTGCCGACGGGTGGCCGAGGCCGGGATCCAGGTGGTCGGCCCGTCCGTCGCCCGGTACGAGGACGCGCCGGAGGGCGACGGCGCGGTGCTCATCCGGGTGGCCCTCCAGGTCGCGCCCGCCGTGCGGGACGACCGGGAGGACTTCGAGGTTATCGACCTGCCGCCGATCGAGGAGGCGGCGACCGTGGTCCACCGGGGCCCGATGGACGGGGCGGTGGGCAGCTTCCAGGCGCTGGCCCGCTTCATCGAGGAGAACGGCTACCGCTCGACCGGCTACGCCCGCGAGTGCTACCTGGAGACCCCGGACGACGTGACCGGCTGGGTCGTCGAGCTCCAGGAGCCGGTGGTCCGCGGGTAGCCGACGCTTGCCCTCGACCTGGTCGAGGGTTCTAGCGTCGCCCGGCATGACCACTTCGACCTCCGTCGGCGCGGCCCGGCGCACCGCGCTGCCCCGGCCGTACCTGCTCTGGCTGGCCGGGGCCCAGGCCGGGCTGCTGGGTGACGCCGCGTTGTCCTTCGCCCTCGGCTGGGCCGCCTCCGGGTACGGCGGCGGGGCGGCCGGGCTGGTGCTGACGGCGGTCACCGTGCCCCGTACGGTGCTGGTCCTGCTGGGCGGGGCGGTGGCCGACCGGTTCGGCGCCCGCCGGGTGATGCTCGTCGGGGACGCGCTGATGCTGGCGGTGACCGCCGGACTGGCGCTCGCGGTGGCCGGCGACCGGGGTGCGCCGCTGTGGCTGCTGGTCGGGGCAGCCGGGGTGACCGGGGCGGTCGACGCGTTCTACCTCCCGGCGAGCGGCTCGATGCCGCGTCGGCTGGTGTCCGCGGACCGGCTGCCCCGGGCCCTCGCGCTGCGACAGGCCGGCGGACAGTGCGCGGTGCTGCTCGGGGCGCCACTGGGCGGCCTGCTGGTCGCCGGGGGCGGGCTCGCGGGCGTGGCGGCGGTGGACGCGGCGAGCTTCGGGGCCGTGCTGTTGGTGCTGCTGCGGGTCCGGCCGGGGGAGCGGCCCGTGCTCCCGGCCGCCTCCGCTGCCGCGGCCGGGAAGGCGGGCCTGGTGCGGGAGGCGTGGTCGGGCGTCCGGCTCGCCCTGGGCGATCCGCTGCTGCGGGCTGCGCTGCTGCTCACCGGGGCCGCTGCCGGGGCGCTGCTGCCGGTGGTGTCGCTGCTGGGCCCGCTGCTCGCCCGGGCGCACGGCTGGGCGGCGGGCACGGCCGGGCTGGTGACCGCCGGTCAGGCGGCGGGGGTGCTCGCGGTGGCGGCCGCGGTCGCCTGGCGCGGCGGGCTGCCCCGGCCGGGGATCGGCGCCGCCGCCGGGCTCTGTACGGCCTCGGCGGGCATCGTGCTGCTGGCGCTGTCCGCCGGCCCGGCGGTGGCGGTGGCCGGCGGCGCGGTGGTGGGCGTCGGCTCGGGGCTGTTCGCCTGCCACCTCGGTCCGCTGGTGCTCGGCGGGGCCCCGGCCTCCCACCTCTCCCGGGTGCAGGCGCTGCTGACGCTGGTGCAGAGCCTCGCGCTGGTGCTGTCGACGGGGTTGCTCGGGCTGCTGGTGGACGCCACGGGCGCCGCCCCGCCCGCGCTCCTGTGCGCCCTCGCGACCGGGGCGGCCGGGCTGGCGGCCCTGGCCACCCCGGCGCTGCGCCGCGCCTGACCCGGCTGCCCGGGCTGAGCAGCCGGGCCCGTCCGGGTCCGAGGCCCACTTGCCCGCCCCCGGCCTGCCGGGCAGAGTGCGGAGGTGGCGGGGGTGCGGCGGCGAGCGGAGGCGGCGATGAGTGATCTGACGGACCGACTGGCGCGGGGCCTCCCGGCGGCGGCGGTGGTGGTGGATCCGGACGTGGCCGCCGCCTACAGCCACGACATGGCGGGCTTCTGCGCCGCCGGCACGCCCGCCGTGGTGGTCTTCCCGGAGACGGTCGAGCAGGTGCAGCACGTGCTGCGCACCGCGACCGAGCTGCGGGTGCCGGTGGTGCCGCAGGGGGCCAGGACCGGGCTGTCGGGGGCGGCGAACGCCGTCGACGGGTGCGTCGTGCTGTCGCTGGTGAAGCTGAACCGGATCCTGGAGATCGACCCGGTGAACCGGGTCGCGGTCGTCGAGCCCGGCGTGGTGAATGCCGAACTCTCGCGCGCGGTCGAGGAGTTGGGGCTCTGCTACCCGCCGGACCCGTCCAGTTGGGAGTCCTGCACGATCGGCGGCAACATCGGCACCGGCGCGGGCGGGCTGTGCTGCGTGAAGTACGGGGTCACCAGTGAGTACGTGCTCGGGCTGGACGTGGTGCTGGCGGACGGGCGGCTGCTGTCCACCGGCCGCCGCACGGCCAAGGGAGTGGCCGGGTACGACCTGACCCGGCTGTTGGTCGGCTCGGAGGGCACCCTCGGGGTGGTGGTCCGGGCGGTGCTGGCGCTGCGGCCCGCGCCGGCGCCGCAGCTGGCGCTGGCGGCGGAGTTCTCCAGCGCGGACACGGCCGGGGCGGCGGTCTGCGCGGTGATGGAGTGCGGGCTGACGCCGTCGTTGATGGAGCTGATGGACGAGGTCTCCGTCCGGGCCGTCAACGAGCTGGGGCAGATGGGGCTGCCGGAGTCGACCCGGGCGCTGCTGCTGGTGGCCTTCGACGGGCCGGACCGGGAGGCCGGCCTGGCCAGGGTCGCGGAGCTGTGCCGGTCGGCCGGGGCGACCGAGGTGGTCCCGGCCGAGGACCAGGCGGAGTCGGACCTGCTGCTGGCGGCCCGGCGGTTGGCGCTGCCCGCGCTGGACCGGCTGGGCACCACGATGATCGACGACGTGGCGGTGCCGCGCTCCCGGCTGGCCGAGATGCTCAACGGCGTCGCGGAGATCGCCGAGCGGCACGCGCTGACCATCGGGGTGGTCAGCCACGCCGGGGACGGCAACACCCACCCGATCGTGATCTTCGACGCCGCGGACCCGGAGCAGACGGCGCGCGCCCGGCGCTCCTTCGACGAGATCATGGCGCTCGGGCTGGAGCTGGGCGGCACGATCACCGGCGAGCACGGGGTGGGGCTGCTCAAGCGGGACTGGCTGGCCCGTGAGCTGGGGCCGGTCGGGCTGGAGCTGCAGCGGCAGGTCAAGGCGGTCTTCGACCCGCTGGGCATCCTCAATCCGGGCAAGATGGTCTGATTTTCCGGGCGGATATCTCTTCCCCATCCGCGTCCCTGGTCGGCCCGCATTTTCAGTACGACTTTCCGATGGTCTGTGAATGGCTGGAAAGTCGACATGGAAGGGTGGTCGAACTTTTTGGGGGCGCGTTCCTCTCTGCCCTGCGCCGGGGTGGTGCGCCCGGAGGTTCGTACGGCGCCGATGCGCTGTCGTCCGGCGCCCGGCGAAAGGCCGCCGATCGGGCGAAGTGCCAGCTCAGTAGCGGTGTGTCGGCGCACTGTCCGATTCGGTGCCCGTTATGCGCGGCCTCGGTGGATATCACGCGAACGGGCGAAAAGTGCTCCGTCGGCTAGTGCTTTGTCGATTTGTTGCGGAAGTCTTTCCCCCGGCGTCGCAGCCCGCAGGCGTTCGTCTGGCCGGCGAACCCCCGCAACCCTGCTCGACCAATGCACGATTAACAGCTTTTTGGAGGCTCACATGGCTCGCTTCAACACCCGCCGGGTGTCCGGGATCCTGCTCGCCGCCCCGCTGGCGGCGGGTCTGCTGCTGGCCGGTGCCGGAGTCGCCGCCGCCGACAACGGCGCGGGTGCCGCGGCCGGCTCCAACGCCGGCGTGGTGTCCAACACCGGTACCGGCAACGTGTTCGGCGGAGTCGACGGCAACTACGTGTCCACCCAGCAGACGGCCACCGGTTCCGGGGCCTCGAACCAGAACAACACCGTCGCGGTGAAGGACAACGCGGGCAACGTCCTGGCCGGTCAGGGCAACAAGAACGTCAACGTCATCTTCGCCCCGATCTTCAGCTGACGCCCCGGGCACCACCCCCGGCGGGGGCGCCGGAGGTGGACGGCCGCGGGCGGGCTGAGCGTCCGCGGCGGGGTTCGGAACGGTCACCGGGCGGGCTCCCGTCCCGGGTGGACCGGGGAGATCGGACGAACGCATGGACCGGCCAGCGGAAAGGGTCGCCGCGAAACCGGCCTCGTGGGCGGTGCCGCCATCGGCACCGCCCACGAGTGCGTCCGGGCCCGGGCTCCCCCTGACCCGCCCGTGCGCCCGGCCCGTGCGGGTCCCGCCCAGCGCGCGCCCCACCCGTGCGAGCGGCCAGGATCCTTCCAGCGAGGGCCCGCGCCCGGAGCCGTCGGTCCACGGCGGTACGGTTGCGCTCCGACAGCGCTCCACGTGGCCGGGCCCGGAACGGACGGCCCGGCCGGGGCGACGACCGCGGCAATCGGAAGGAAGGGCGCGCGATGGCGGCGGAGGACGAGGGCCTGACCGGCCCGGACGGGGCCAGGCCCGCACCGGAGCCGCAGCCGCAGGCGTGCCCGGCACCGCCGGACGAGCGCCGGCCCGAACCGAGGTCCGTCCCCGAGCTGCTGCTCGGCCGCCCGCCGATGGCCCGCCCGCTGCCTTCCTTCGACCCCGACGCCGCCCCCGCCGAGCCCGGCCCGCTGTTCGTGGACTGGCTCGCCACCGCCCTGGACGCCGGGGTGCTGGACCCGCAGGCCTTCACCCTCTCCACGGTCGACGCCGACGGCATGCCGGACGCCCGGGTGCTGGTGCTGCGCGACGTGGACGCGGCCGGCACCGGCTGGAACTTCTCCGCGGCCGCCGACAGCCCCAAGGGCCGTCAGCTCGGCCACCACCCGGCCGCCGCGCTGAGCGTCTACTGGCCGCAGCTGGGCCGTCAGGTGCGGGTCCGCGGCACCGTCGAGCGGGCCGCCGACCTGGTCGCCGCCGCCGAGTTCGCCACCCGCTCGCCCGCCGCCCGGGTCGGCGCGCTGGTCGGCCGGCAGAGCGAGCCGCTGGGCGGGCTGACCGAGTACGACGAGGCGGTGGCGGTCGCCCGGCGCCGGCTGGAGGCCACCCCGGACGCCGTCGCGCCCGGCCACGCGGTCTACACCCTGTGGGCGCACGAGGTGGAGTTCTGGCAGGGCGACGCCCAGCGCCGGCACGTCCGGCTGCGCTACACCCGCACCGGTCCGGTCCGCACCCCGGAGTGGTCCCGCACCCTGCTCTGGCCGTAGCGCCCGGGCGGCCCCGGCCGCCCGGTCAGTTCCGCCCGGTCAGTTCCGCCCGGTCAGTTCCGCCCGGTCGGTGCCTGCCATCCGGTCATCCGCCCGGTCAGCGCCGCCCGGTCAGCGTGGCCCCCACGCTGGCCGCGACCACACAGCCGATCCCGGCCAGCTGCGCCGCGCCCAGCAACTGTCCGAGCACCACCAGCCCGACCAGCGCGCTGACCGCCGGCTCCAGGCTGACCAGCACGCTGAACACCCGCTGGGGCATCCGCCGCAGCGCCGTCATCTCCAGCGCGTACGGGAGCACCGGCAGCAGCAGCGCCACCCCGGCCGCCGCGGCGAGCAGCGTCAGCGGGGAGGCGCCGGGGGCGGTCAGCCCGTCCCAGGCCTCGCCGAGCCCGAACGGCGCCAGGAACAGGGCGCCGACCGTCATCGACACCGCCAGGCCCTGGAAGCCGTGGAAGGCGGCGCCGACCCTGTCGGTGAACAGGATGTACAGCGCGTAGCAGCCGGCCGCGCCGAAGGCGTAGAGCAGGCCGACCGGGTCGAGCGAGCCGCCGCCGTCCCCTTCGCCGAGCAGGGTCAGCAGGACCACCCCGGCCGCCGCGAGCAGCGCCCAGAGCAGGTGGCTGGCGCGCCGGGCGAAGACCAGGGCGACCGCGAGCGGGCCGAGGAACTCGATGGTCGCGGCGGTGCCCATCGGCAGCCGGTCGATCGCCCCGGCGAACAGGAAGGTCATCCCGGCGGAGGCCATGCCGAGCAGCGCGGCCGCGGCGAGGTCGCGCGGGCGCTTGTCGCGCAGCCGGGGGCGGGTGACGGCGAGCAGGATCACCGCGGCGAAGCCCAGCCGCAGGAAGGTGGTGCCGCTGACCCCGAGCGGGCCGAACAGCGGCTTGGAGAGCGCGATGCCGGTCTGCACCAGGAACATCGCGACCAGACACAGAAGCGGCGCCGGGATCCGCTCCGGGCGCCGCAGGGCCTTGCCGATCCGGCCGGTGGACCGGCCGGGGCGGGCCCCCGGGGGCGCCGTGGATCCGGGCTCCCCACCTCGTCGCCAGCTGCCCCGTTCGCCGGCGGGCTCGCCCTTGGGGGCGGGCGGCATGGCAAGGGCCTCGGCGACGGCGGCGGCCGAGGTGGGGGCAGTGGTTTCGCCGGTGTGGGAGGTGGGCATGCTGACGAGTTTGCCGTAAGGAGTGACCAACCAGCAAGCTCGTTACAGCCCGTTCACGGAAAGCGGGACGGATGCGGACGGGTACGTCCGAAAGGGTGGACTCGAACGGGCCCCGCGGCGTGGTTGGCGCGTTCGTCCGATGGTCCGTCAGTATCAAGGCGGGGTGCGCTATCTCCGCCCCGCGGCCCTCCTCGCCGCCTCCCTCGTGCTCCTGCTGGCCACCGACGGGACGGGCGTGAGCGCCGAGGCCTCCGCCGCGGCAGCCGTCGGCGTCCCGCGCATCCGGGCCCTCCGGCTCCCCGACGGGATCGGCCCGCCCCGGATCCGCGACAACTGGAGCGGCGCCGCCTTCGACGTCTGCACCGCCCCCTCGACCGAGACCCTGCGGGCCTGGCGCGCGGCCTCCCCGTACGGGGCGGTCGGCATCTACGTCAGCGGGTCCCAGCGCGGCTGCGCCCAGCCCCGGCTGACCGCGGACTGGATCCACCGGGCGCGGGCGATGGGCTGGCGGTTCCTGCCGGTGCACGTCGGCCTCCAGGCGCCGTGCGCCGACCCGAGCCGCAAGCCCAGGCGGATCGACCCGGCCGAGGCCGCCCGGCAGGGCCGGGACGAGGCCGCCGAGGCGGTGCACGCGATGCGTGCGCTCGGCCTCGGCAAGGGCGGCCCGGTCTACCTGGACATCGAGGCCTACCCGAGGCAGGACGCCGCCTGCGGCCAGGCCGTCGTCGACTTCGCCCTCGGCTGGACCCAGGGCCTGCACGCGGCGGGCTACCGCTCCGGCTTCTACTCCAGCCTCGGCTCCGGCGTCGCCGACCTGGCCGCCGCCGCCCGGGCCGGCAGTTCCCCGCTGCCCGACGCGCTCTGGTACGCCCGCTGGGACGACCGCCCGGACACCGCCGACTCCGGCCCGCTCGGCCCGGACCTCTGGTCCTCCCACCAGCGCGTCCACCAGTACCGCGGCAACGTCCAGGAGACCTACGCCGGCGAGACCCTCACCGTCGACCGCGACCGGGTCGACGGCCCGACCGCCGGCTGAGCGGCCCCGGGGAGGAGCGGGGCCGGGTCCGGGCCGGGCCCTCCCCGGATCCGTGATCCGTGCAACGGGGTCGGGATGCTGACAGCGGGCGGACGGAACGGCACAATCGGGGACGTCCGCGCGCATTACCGCCCGGTAGGTGGGGCCGCGGAGCAGCCAGTGCCGCCAGGTCGAGGAGGACCCGTGTTCAGCACGATGCAGGACGTACCGCTCACCGTCGCCCGGATCCTCGAGCACGGGTCCACGATCCACGCCCGATCCACCGTCACCACCTGGGACGCGGCCGGTCCGGTCGTCCGGACCTACGCCGAGGTGGGCGAGCGCGCCGCGCGGCTCGCCCACGCGCTGCGCGACGAGCTCGGGGTGACCGGGGACGACCGGGTCGCGACGCTGATGTGGAACAACGACTTCCACCTGGAGGCCTACCTCGCCGTCCCGGCGATGGGCGCCGTGCTGCACACCCTGAACCTGCGGCTGCCCGCCCAGCAGCTGTCCTTCATCATCGACCACGCCGCCGACCGCGTGATCATCGTCAACGGCAGCGTGCTGCCGCTGCTCGCCGCCGTGCTGCCGGAGCTCGCACCCACGCTGAAGCACATCGTGGTGGCCGGCCCGGGCGACCGTTCGCTGCTGGCCGGCTTCGCGGGCGGCGTGCACGACTACGAGGAGCTGATCGCCGGCCGGCCCGCCGACTTCCCGTGGCAGCGCGACATCGACGAGCGCCGGGCCGCCGTGCTCTGCTACACCTCCGGCACCACCGGCGACCCGAAGGGCGTGCTCTACAGCCACCGGTCGATCTACCTGCACTGCATGCAGGTCAACACCGGCGACAACTTCGCCTTCACCCCGCGCGACACCGCCCTGCCGGTGGTCCCGATGTTCCACGTGAACGCCTGGGGCATCCCGCACGCCGCCTTCATGTCCGGCGCCAACCTGCTGATGCCGGATCGTTTCCTCCAGCCCAAGCCGATGGCCGAGATGATCGCCGCCGTCCGCCCCACCGTCAGCGCCGCCGTCCCGACCATCTGGAGCGGCCTGCTGGACGAGCTGGACGCGGGCGACTACGACACCTCCAGCCTGCGGATGGTCGTCATCGGCGGCAGCGCCTGCCCGCCCTCGCTGATGAAGGCCTACGACGAGCGCCACGGCATCCGGGTGCTGCACGCCTGGGGCATGACCGAGACCTCCCCGCTCGGCTGCTTCGCCCAGCCGCCCGGCGGCCTCACCCCCGAGGAGGAGTGGCCGTACCGGATCACCCAGGGCATCTTCCCGGCCTCGGTCGAGGCCCGGCTGATCGGCCCGGGCGGCGAGCGGATGCCGCACGACGGCGTCGCGGCCGGCGAGCTGGAGGTCCGCGGCCCGTGGATCGCCGCCGCCTACTACGGCGGCGCCGGGCAGGACCCGGTCCGCCCGGAGGACAAGTTCTCCGAGGACGGCTGGCTGCGCACCGGCGACGTCGGCACCATCACCGCCGACGGCTACCTGACCCTCACCGACCGGGCCAAGGACGTCATCAAGTCGGGCGGCGAGTGGATCTCCTCCGTCGAACTGGAGAACGCCCTGATGGGCCACCCCGAGGTGGCCGAGGCCGCCGTGGTCGCGGTACCGGACGAGAAGTGGGGCGAGCGCCCGCTGGCCACCGTGGTGCTGCGCCCGGGCGCGGCCGTCGGGCTGAAGGAGCTGCGGGCCTTCCTGGCCGAGCGGATCGCCTCCTGGCAGCTGCCGGAGCGCTGGGCGATCGTCGAGTCCGTCCCGAAGACCTCGGTCGGCAAGTTCGACAAGAAGGTGATCCGGGCCGACTACGCGGCCGGCGGGCTGGACGTCACCACGCTCGGCAAGGAGTAGCGGACGGCGCGGAGGGCCGGCCCCCGTACGGGACGGGGGCCGGCCCTCAGGCGTGTCCGGCCTCAGCCCGCGGCGGCGACGCCCGCCTCGCCCATCGCGCCGATCCGCCCGAGCAGGTCGACGATCCGGGACTGGACGTCCTCGGTGGTCGAGCGCTCGGCGAGGAACAGCACCGTCTCGCCGGTGCGCAGCCGGGGCAGCTCGCGCGGGTCGAGGTCCACCGAGGTGTAGACCACGAGCGGGGTGCGGTGCAGCCGGTCGTTGGCGCGCAGCCAGTCCAGCAGGCCGATCCGGCGGCGGCGGATCTGGAACAGGTCCATCACCACCAGGTTGGGCTGCACACTGCTGGCCCGGGCGACGGCGTCGTTCTCGTCCACCGCGTGCTCGACGTGCATGCCCCGCCGCTCCAGGCTGCTGATCATGGCGGCGGCGATGTCCGGGTCGCCCTCGACCAGCAGCACCCGCGGGGCGTGGTGCTCGCCGTCGCGCGGGGCCAGGGCGCGCAGCAGCACGGCCGGGTCGGCGCCGTACGCGGCGTCCCGGGTGGCCTGGCCGAGGCCCGCGGTGACCAGCACCGGGACCCTGCTGTTGAGCGCGGCGGTGCGCAGCGACTGCAGCGCGGTGCGGGTGATCGGGCCGGTCAGCGGGTCGACGAAGAGCGCCGCCGGGAAGGCGTTCGCCTGGGCGTCCACCTCCTCGCGGGAGCGGACGATCACCGGGAGGTAGCCGCGCGACTGGAGCGCCTGGCCGGTGGCCGGGTCGGGCTCGGGCCAGACCAGCAGTCGGCGGGTGTTGGCCAGTTCGCCGGACGCGGCCTGCGGCTGCTCGGCGTCGGGACGGTCGCTCCGGGCGGCGGGCAGTTCGGCCAGCGCGCGCGGCGCGGCCGGGGCGGGCGACTGCGGCGCGGCGGCGGGCACTGGGGCGC
The DNA here is from genome assembly GCF_040303105.1 of Kitasatospora sp. NPDC096128. Taxonomy (NCBI): domain Bacteria; kingdom Bacillati; phylum Actinomycetota; class Actinomycetes; order Kitasatosporales; family Streptomycetaceae; genus Kitasatospora; species Kitasatospora sp. NPDC096128. Next base: position 52,094 of record NZ_JBEOSP010000016.1, read on the forward strand.
CGACCGGGGCGACGATCGGCCGCGGCGGCGCGAGCTCGGCCAGGCCGCTGGCGACCGGGCGCGGGCCGCTCGGCTCCTCGGCGGCGGGCAGCGCGGGCCGGGCGGGCTCCAGCGCGGTGCCGGGCTGCGGGGCGGGGGCTCCGGCCGGGGCGTCGGGGCCGGGACCGGGCGGTACCGAGAGCCGTCGGCGGCGGCCGGTCGGCGCGGTGGCGGGCTCGGCCGGGGCGGGCGCCGGACCGGTGGGCAGGGCGTGTTCCAGGCCGGGGTAGACCGGGGTGTCGCCCACGCCGGGCAGCGCGAAGCCGCCCGAGGAGTCCTCGGCGGAGGGCAGGGCGCGGCGTCTGCGCGGCTTGGCCTCGCCGCCGTCCTCGGCAGGGGCGCCGTTCGGCTGCGGGTCGGCGGCGTCGGCGGGTGCGGGGCCGAGCGCCAGGGGCTCACGGCCGTTGGGCCGGTTCTGCTGGGGGCGCGCGCCCTCGACGGGCACCGCGTAGGCGGGGCCGGAGCGGCCGTCGTCCGTGCCCCACGGGTCGCTCTGCGCCGCCTCCGGGGCGGCCGGGCCCCGGCGCCCGTACGCGGGGTCGTTGCCGGTGCCGTTCCACTGTTCGGGGACGGCCCGTTCGACCCGGGCGGGGGCGTTCGGCCACTGGTCGGCGGGGGTGGCGGGGTCGGTGGGCTCGGGCGCCGGCGCCTCGGCGGCGGGCCGGCCCCGGCGGCCGCGGCGCTCGGCCGGGGCCTCCTCGGCGGGCGCCTGCTCCGGCTCGGCGGTCTCGCGGCCCTCCGGTGCGTCGCCCGGTCGGCCGGAGCCGGCCGGGGCGTCGGCGGCGGGGCGGGTGGACTCGGCGGCATCGCCGCTGCTGGGCAGCTGAGGGATGCCCGGCAGCTCGGGCAGGACGGCGCTGTCGCCCTCCTTGGGCCGGTCCGAGCGGCCCTCGGCGGAGGCGCGTTCGGCGGCGGCCTTCGCGGCGGCCGGGTCCAGCGGCAGCTCCACCACGTACGTGGTCCCGGCCTTGCCGGGCAGCTCGTGCGGCTGGAGCACACCACCGTGGCGCTCGACCACCGCGCGGGCTATCGGCAGGTGGACGGGGCTGCCGCCGACGCCGGGGCCGCGGATCTCGACCCGGGCGACCTCGCCGCGCTGGGCGGCGGCCAGGACGACGGTCGGCGGCTCGGCGGGCGCCGACGGGGCGGGCGGGCCGCCCAGCCCGGGCGCGGACAGTCCGGGGACGGCCAGGCCGGGGGAGGGGGTGGTGGGGGCGTCCAGCGCGAGGCCGGTGCCGCTGACGTCGGCTACCAGGTGGGCCAGCGCCTGGGCGAGCCGTCGCTCATCGGCGATCACCTCGACCGCGGCGGCGTGCACCGAGAAGCGCACCCGGCCCGGGCCGACCAGCTCGCCGGCCTCCTCGACGGCCCGGCGGACCACCTTGTCCAGGCCGACCGGGACCTGCTTCGCGGCCTTGGGCCCGTTCTTGCCGTCCTTGCTCTCCTTGCCGTCCCGGCCCTCGGCCGGTCCGCCGTCACCGGCCTCGGAGCGCTGGTGCTCCAGCACGCCGTCGATCAGCCTGCCGAACCGGCGGCACTCGTCGGCGAGTCGGCGCAGGGTCCAGTTGGCCTCGGGCCAGAGCTGCCCGGCCGGGTCGGCGGCGAGGCGGTCCAGCCGCTGGTTCAGCGCGCTCAGCGCGCCGCCGAGCTCGGTCTCCAGGACGGCGGTGAGGTGCTCGTTGCGGGCGATCAGGGCGAGTTCGCGGCTGCGGTCGGTGAAGGTCATCACGGCGCCGACCAGCTCGTCGCCGTCCCGGACCGGGGCGGTGGTGAGGTCGACGGTGACCGGGCGGCCGTCCTTGCGCCACAGCACGGTGCCGCGCACCCGGTGCTTGCGTCCGGAGGTCAGGGTGTCCAGCAGCGCGGACTCCTCCAGCGCCAGCGGGGTGCCGTCGGCCCGGGAGTGCTGGATCAGCGGGTGCAGCTCGCGCCCGCCCAGCTCGCTCGCCCGGTACTCCAGGATGTGCGCGGCGGCGGGGTTGACCAGCACGCAGCGGCCATCGAGGTCCACCCCGAGCACGCCCTCGGCGGCGGCCCGCAGGATCATCTCGGTCTGCTTGTGCTGGCGGCGCAGCTCGGCCTCGACGCCGAGCCGCCCGGAGAGGTCGCGGACCAGCAGCAGGAGCAGGTCGGAGGACGAGGAGGCACGGGGGCCGTCGCGGTAGGGCTCGTACGGGGAGCGCCCGTAGCCGTCGCCGCCGTCGGTGGCGAAGTCGTTGCCGGAGACCTCGACCGGGAAGGTCGAGCCGTCGGTGCGGTGGGCGGTCATCCGGACCGGGCGGTCGAGGGCGTCGCCGTCGCGGGTGGCCGGGCGCATCGAGCCGGGGATCCGACTGGGGTCGAACTCGGGTAGCAGGCCGAGCACGCCCATGCCGACCAGCGAGGTGCCGGGCGCCTGTAGCGCCTGGACCGCTGCGCTGTTGGCGTCCACCACGGTGCCGTTGCTGTTCACCAGCAACAACGCGTCGGGCAGGGCGTCGAGTATGGCGTCGAGGCGAGCAGCGCCTCGGATCGGCCTGCTGCTCACGTCGACAGGTCTCCTCGGCTCAGGGCAGCTCCTCCGGAGTCGGCAGTATCTCATTCTTCTTTGCGGCGGGGACGACCCGCCTAGTAACGTTGGCGGTGGTTGGTGCCGAGCCCCACGGTTGTGGCATCATCACTGACACACGGAACGGGTCCGCAACGCGCGGGCGTGCTCCATGTGGGGAGGCTTCGCCTAGTCCGGTCTATGGCGCCGCACTGCTAATGCGGTTTCGGGGTTATTCCTGATCGAGGGTTCAAATCCCTCAGCCTCCGCCAGCCGGAGAGCCCCGTCGACGATCACGTCGGCGGGGCTCTTCGCATGTCCGGGGCGTTGGTCGCCGGGCGGCTCGGAGCGGGCGGACCAGGGCCGGATCAATCGATTTCGTCCTACGTCGCAGGTCATGTAATGTTGTCCACGCAACGCCCCGGAGACACCGTTCACCAGGGCGAGCGCTCATAGCTCAACGGATAGAGCACTTGACTACGGATCAAGAGGTTGCAGGTTCGAATCCTGCTGAGCGCACCAAACTCCGCAAGATCGGGTTCGCCCGTTCCTTGCGCTCATAGCTCAACGGATAGAGCACTTGACTACGGATCAAGAGGTTGCAGGTTCGAATCCTGCTGAGCGCACCAGCGAGAAGCCCCCGGCCACCGGCCGGGGGCTTCTCCGTTTTCCGGACCGGGCGGGGCCGGTCCGCTGCCCGTGCGTGACGCCCGTCACCCCAGGTCGGTCCGGTTGGCCCAGGGCAGCACGTGCCGCCGGTCCAGGACTCTCCTCCTGGCCCGTGAAGTCGCCGTGTTCCGGCAGAGCCGGCCCCGACGGCCGGATGGTGCTCCGGCGCGGCCCGGAGCTTCCGGTGGTCGCGCCCGAGCGCCCGTGGGTACTCGGTGAGCCGATCGGGCGCGTTCGGCCGTCCGGGCCGGATCCATTACCGCTCAATGGGTGAAATGCGGCCGATTCGGGTACAACCCGTCCTGCCGCCCGGACGGCCGCCAAACGGGTGGGACGCGGTCGAAAGCGAAGGTGTCGCAGTATGACCGGTCCGGGATCGTGATTCCGTTTTTGTCGGATCTTGTGCCCAGACTGCCCGCCACCCCGGCAGCCGACCGTGAAGGAGAGCCGGATGAGCCGACGGTTTCCCCGCACAGCCGCCGTCCTGGCCGTTCTCACGGTCGGGGCGCTGACCAGCTGGAACGCCCCGCTCTCGGTGGCCCGACAGGCACCTGACGCCTGGTCGGGCGAGCGCCGGGCGGTGCTGCCCTCCGGACTCTCCGTCCAGTTCGACCTCACGGCCGCACCGGGCACGGCGGTCGGCGCCGAGGCGGGCCGATTGGCCGACCGCTCCGGAGGGGGGCGTGCCGTCGTCTACGCGGACGGAATGCGCCCCGGAGACCCCGCCCAGACCTTCCTCCTCACCCCGGACCGTCCGCAGGCGGACGGTTCCTGGCGGACCGTCGGAACGCTCCGGCTGGGATTCTCCCGGCCGGTCCGAAATCCCCGGCTGCACCTCAGCGGACTCGCCGCGGCGGCCACCGGGAATTCCGGCACCACCAGCACCGCGGCCCGGCTGACCCTCACCGGCGGCTCGCCCGCCGCCCCCACCCTGGTCGGGCGCACCGACTGGTCCGGCTGGACGGTCGACGGCAACTCCCTGGCCCCCGCCGGGAACGACGGCTCCTCCGACGCCGCCGCCGGCTCCGCCGCCGAAGGCACCCTGGAACTCGCCGGGACGGTCCGCACCGCGGTGTTCCGGATCGAGCAGCGCTCCACCTCCCGGGCCGGGAGCACCACCGCCGCGCCCGCCCTGCGCCAGGCCTACACCGTCACCGTGGACGAGGACCTCGGCACCGCGCCGCAGGCCTACGGCAACGCCTCGCACGTGGTCTCCGACCTCTTCCTGGGCGCCGACGCCATCACCCCGGGGCGCCGCGACGCCGGCCGCCCCGAAGGCGCCCGGGCCGCCCGGCCGCTGGTCGAGCTCGACCACGACGCCGTCCGGCGCGGCAACCCCTTCGCGAGCCTGCCCGCCGGAGCCCCCGGCAGCCCGCCGCCCGAACTCCAGCCCGGCCGCGGCGAGTACCGGGGCGCCGACCCCTCGCTCGGCTTCCCCGACGGGGCTGCCATCGGCCGGTACTACCGGGTCACCGTCCCGGTCGCGGTGGGCGACCAACCCGCCACCCTGGCCGGCTGGATCGACTTCGACCACAGTGGCCGGTTCGACCCCGCTGACCGGGTGCAGGCCGAGATCCCGGCCGGCGTCGGCACCGCGACCCTGGAGTGGACCGTGCCGCCCGGCGCCGCCTCCGGCGAGACCTGGGCCCGGCTGCGGATCGGCCGCGACAACAGCCAAATCGTCCCCTCCGGCGGCTTCGCCGACTCCGGGCAGGTCTCCGACCAGCGGATCAAGCTGACCGTCGGCGCCGCCCGGCCCGAGATCGCCGAACCGGTGGACGGCACCGTCCTGGCCGACGCCCGCCCCCGGATCAGCGGCGAAGGCGCCGTGGCCGGCGCCTCGGTGGAGATCCGGGACGGCGACAGCACGCTCTGCAAGGCCAAGGTCGAGCGCGGCGGGGGCTGGTCCTGCCGCCCCGGCAGCGCGCTCGCCGCCGGGGGGCACGCCCTCACCCCGGTGGAGACCACCACCGGCGGCGTGGTGCTGCGCGGCGAGCCCGTCAAGGTCACCGTGAAGACCACCCCGCCGGCCGCGCCCGTGCTCACCCTCCCCGCCTACACCAACGACCCGGGGCTGCAGCTCACCGGCACCGGCGAGGCCGGCAGCACCGTCTCCGTCTCCGACCGGTCCACCTCCGTCGACCTGTGCAGCAGCGCGGTCCGGGCGGACGGCGAGTGGTCCTGCCTGCCGGTCGAGAACCTGGCCGACGGCAGCCACCAGCTCACCCCCGTCGCCGTCGACGCGGCCGGGAACCGGACGGCCGGACAGCCGGTCGTGCTGGTCGTGGACACCGTGCCGCCGGCCAAGCCGGTGCTCACCGCGCCCACCCCCGGCGAAGTCCTGCGGGTCAGCCGCCCGAAGCTCACCGGCCGGGCCGAAGCGGGCACCAGCGTGCTGGTCACGGCCGCGCCGGCGGCGGGCACCGGCGACCGTACGGTGCTCTGCGGGGCCACCGCGGCACTGGACGGGAGCTGGAGCTGCACCGCCAACCGGGACCTGGCGGACGGGGAGCAGTGGCTGACCGTCACGGCGACCGACCGGGCGGGGAACGGGACTTCGGGGGACCCGGTACGGGTGCGGGTGGCGGCGGGGGCGCCCAGCGCTTCGGCGGCCGCGAGTCCTTCGGCGCCCAGTCCTTCGGCGGCCGCGAGTGCTTCGGCCTCGGCTCCGGTTCCGGTTGCGCCTTCGCCCACGGTGTCGGGCTCGCCTTCGGCGGCGCCTTCGCTCTCGGTGTCGCCCTCGGCCGTGCCCACGGTGTCGGCCCCGCTCCCGGCGGCTGCGCCTGCGGTGTCGCCCTCGGCGGTAGGGCCGCCGAGCCCGACCGAGGTGCCGGTGCTCCGGCCGGTCCCGCCGGGGCTGCTGCCGATCGTCGTACCCCCGGTCGTGCCGGCGGTGGTCCTGACCCCGGCGGCGCCCTCGGCGGCGGTGCCACCGGTCCCGTCCGTCCCTGCGTCCCCGGCCGTCTCCACCACGCCCACCGTCGCCGCCATCGCTCCCACGGCCCATGCGGGCTCGGCCGGTCCGACGGTGCCGTTCGTTCCCGCTGTTCCCGCCCTCACCGCTCCGCCGTCCGGCGGCGCCGCTCCTTCCCCGGGCGGCGCTTCGACCGGTGCTTCCTCCCCGAGGCCCACCGGGTCGCCCGGAACCGTCGCCGAGCCCCGGCCGGCCGCCGAGCAGGACGGCTCCCGGGCGGGCCGCGCCGCTGCCCGGCCGCTGCCCGCGCCCCCGGCGGAGGAGGCGGCGGCCAGTAGTCGGCCACGGGAGCCCCGCCGGCACGGTGTGCTGGCCGGGGTCCTGCTGGTGCTCGCCGGAATCGGGCTGATCACCCGTCGGGTGTTCGCCCGTGGATCCGGTGCCCGACGGCGCTGACCTGCGCCGAACCGTCCCGACCATCCGACCATGTGCCTGCGCGTCAGGTCAGCTTCGGACGATTCGTCAGTAAATGTCGACACACCTCAGCTCAAATGTCGCATTTGATGACGTATGAACTTAGCCTGACTCTGGCACTGCCCGTCAGATCCGGGCCGCCCGTTGCGCGACACACCAGACCCAGAGGATCCGTGCATGGACGTCACCCGCGATTCTTCGCAGCGACCCGACAACCTGCCCAAGTCGTTCCCCCCAGCCCTGCCGGAACGTTCCGCCACCGGCGCCAGCCCGCTGCCCAAGGTCTCGACCGTCAAGGCCGCCGGCCCGGCCGGCCCGGTGGACAGCGGTCCGACGACCGCCCCGCTGGTCGTCGTCCCCGGACCGTCCCCCGCCGACGCCGCCGACCTGCGGGACCCGCTGGAGACGGCCGCCCCGGAGACCGTCGAACTCCCCGAGCTCGGCCGGGCCGGTGCCCCCGCCGCCACCTCGCGCCGCCCCCCGCGGGCGGACCAGGCGCTGCGCGAGCACACCGCCACCTCCCTGCCCGGCTGGGTCGCGCTGCTGGTGGTGCTGCTCGGCCTGGCCGGCGTGGTCTACGTGCTGCTGCGCACCGGCGTCATCCCCCACATGGACGCGCTGCCCGAACTGCGCAGCTCAACCGCGCAGGCCGGCGGCCGGTCCGGAATCGACGCCCAGGCGGTCGCCCTGGTCGGCGCGGTCGGGCTGCTGGTGGTGTTCGCGCTGGCCGGCCTGCTGGCCAACGCGGGCGGCGAGACCCGGGTGCTGAGCCGCTGGGGCCGCTACCGGGGCACGGTGCGCAGAACCGGGCTGGTCTGGGTGAACCCGCTGCTGCGCCGCCGCCGGGTCGACGTGCGGCTGCGGCACTGGCGCAGCGAGCCGGTCAAGGTCGTCGACCGCACCGGCACCCCGATCGTCGTCCGGCTGCTGATCGTCTGGCGGGTCAAGGACACCGCGCGGGCGCTGCTGGCGATCGAGGACCACGAGAGCTACCTGCGCGAGCAGGTCCAGGCGGTGCTCACCCGCACCGCCTCCACCCTGCCGTGCGACAGCAACGCGGCGCCCGGCCCGGCACTGCGCGACGGGCAGTGGTTCGCCGACGAGATGACCCGGGCCCTGGCCGCCGAGGCCGCCCCGGCCGGCCTGGAGGTCTACTCGGTGCAGCCGCTGGCACTGGACTACGCGCCCGAGGTGGCCGAGTCGATGCGCCGCCGCCGGCTGGCCGACCTGGACGCGGGCCTGCGGACCGTGCTGGTCGACGACGCGGTGGAGGCGGCGGCGCTGGCCGTCCGCCGACTGGAGCGCGCGACCGCGCACGAACTGGACGAGGCCGCCCGCAGCGCGCTGATGGAACAGCTGCTGGTCGCCTTCGTCGCCCCGGCCGGAGTGGCCGCCTCGGTACCGTCCCCGGCCGCCCGTGCCGGGCGGAAGGAAGGACGACCCGCATGAGGATAGCCACCGGCGCGTACGCCGAACCCGGTACCGGCCTCGACGCCGACCCCGGTCTGATCGGCTTCGAGGAGCGCCTGGGCAGCATCCCCGCGATCACCGGCTGCGGCTGCCCGAACTGCGCCGCCCGGCCGCGCACCGCCCGCGCCGCCGCGGCCGGCGGTGGCAGCCGAATACACCGGGCCGTGCGAAGTACCTGCCTGGCCACCACCGTGCTGGCGGGCGCCGGCGTGGTCGGCCTGACGGCGGGTGCCGGCTCCGCGCACGCCGCGGCGGGCAAGCAGGGCTGGGACGGGTCGAAGTACTGGTTCAAGAACGGCAGCGGCGAGTGGCGCTGGACCAGCCACTACGACGTCTACGTCAGCCGCACCGGCCAGTCCGGCTCCTCCGGCTCCTCCGGCTCCTCCGGCTCCTCCGGGGCCAAGGCCGTCTCGAACGGCTCGGCCTCCTCCTGGGGGCTGCGCCAGGGCTGGGACGGGTCGAAGTACTGGTTCAGGAACAGCAGCGGCGAGTGGCGCTGGACCAGCCACTACGACGTCTACGCCAGCCGCACCGGCCAGTCCGGCGGCGGTTCGGACCAGGGCTCCGGCGGATCGGGCAGCCGCCCGTCCGCGGACTCCACCCCGACCTCCGGGAGCACCGAGGCGGCCGTCGACTACGCGCTCGCCCAGCTGGGCAAGCCGTACGTCTGGGGCGGCAACGGTCCGTCCGGCTACGACTGCTCCGGGCTGGTCCAGCAGGCCTACCGGCGCAGCGGGATAGGGCTGCCCCGGGTGGCCGACGACCAGTACGCGGCGACCACGCCGATCAGCGCGGGGCAACTGCGTCGCGGTGACCTGGTGTTCTGGTCGGACAGCGGCCGTGCCTCGGGGATCCACCACGTGGGCATCTACCTGGGCGGCGGCAAGTTCGTCGAGGCACCCCGCCCGGGCCGGACCGTCCGGATATCCACCCTCAACCCGGGCTACTACCCGACCCACTTCGGGCGGCCGTAGCCGGGCAGCGCGCCGGGCCCCCGACAGCGACGTGCTGTCGGGGGCCCGGCGCGTGGTCAGGCGGAGGCGGTGGTGAGGAGGGTGGTCTGGGCGGGGGTGAGGGTGAGGGTGGAGGCGGCGAGGAGCGGGGGGAGCTGGTCGACGGTGCGGGCGCTGGCGATGGGGGCGGCGACCGTGGGGCGGGCGGCGAGCCAGGCGAGGGCGACGGTGGCGGGTTCGACGCCGTGGTCGGCGGCGACCGCGTCGAGGGCCTCCAGGACCTTGGGGCCGCGCGGTTCGGCCAGGTAGCGGGCGGCGCCCTCGGCGCGGGCGCTGTCGACGCCCGGCCCGTTCGGGCGGTACTTGCCGGTGAGGAAGCCGGAGGCGAGCGCGTAGTAGGGCACGGTGGCGAGGCCGTGCTCGGCGACCACCGCGGCCAGCGGGCCCTCGAAGGTGTCGCGGGACACCAGGTTGTAGTGCGGCTGGACCGCGACGTACTTGGCCAGGCCCTCGCGCTCGGCGAAGGACAGCGCCTCGGCGAGCCGCTCGGCGGATATGTTGGAGGCGGCGACCGCCCGGACCTTGCCCGCGCGGACCAGCTCGTCCAGCGCCGTCACGAACTCCTCGACCGGGGTGTCGTCGTCCCGGTGGGTGTAGTAGAGGTCGATGTGGTCCACGCCCAGGCGGCGCAGCGAGCCCTCGACGGAGGCCTTGATGTTGGCCGCGCCCAGGCCGCCTGCCTCGGGGTGCATGCCGACCTTGGTGGCGATCACGACGGAGTCGCGGTTGCCCCGGCTGCGCAGCCAGTTGCCGATGACCGTCTCGGACTCGCCGCCGGCGTTGCCGGGGGCCCAGGCGGAGTAGACGTCGGCGGTGTCGACGAAGTTGCCGCCGGCGGCCGCGTAGGCGTCCAGCACGGCGAAGGACTGCTGTTCGTCGGCCGTCCAGCCGAAGACGTTGCCGCCGAGGGAGAGCGGGTGGACGAACAGGTCGGAGGTGCCGAGGCGGACCCGGCTCTGGTTTCCGGTCATGCCCGCAGTCAACCTGCCTGCGAGGCAGCACATTCCGTCGGTCACACGGATTTCACGATCCGGTCGTACCACCGTCGCACGCGCGGGTGGTGGGTGCGCCCCGGGAGGGGTCCGGGGTGTGCCTGAGGTGGGCGGATTCGTTAGAGTCCGTGCCATGGCTGACAACGACTACGACCCCGCCGGTAGCACCCAGATGTTCCGGGCGTTCGTCGACGAGACCCCGGCGCCCCAGGCACCGGGCTCCGTCTCCACCTACGGCAGCAGCAAAAGCGGCAGTCGCACCGGCGTGATCGCGCTGGTCGCCGTCGTCGCCCTGGTCGTCCTGGGCGCCGTCGTCTGGCTGGCGGTCAAGTGACCCTCGCGCGGGTGGCCCCGGTGAGGGTCACCCGCGCGACGGGAAGCACCGGCTTCAGCAGGGCTTGCGCCAGGCGTTGAGGTCGAGCTTCTTCTGCATCGAACTGAAGCCCAGGGCCTTGGTCTTGGCGCAGAACTGGTCCGTGTCGAGCTTGTACTCGACGTGGAAGACCGCCTTGCCCGCCTTGATGAAGGGCGAGACCCGGTCGCACTCGTCGAACTGCGAGCACTCCTCGTTGACCGCGAAGTCGAAGTCCGGCAGCAGCGCGGGGATCTGGTCCAGGTCGTTCTTGAGGCCGATGGCCAGGCCGCGTTCGTGCGCGAGCTGGGCCAGCATGCGGTTGTAGGCGAGCTGGTCGGCCGGGGTCAGCGGGAAGCCGCTGTTCTGGTTGTAGGCCTCGATGGTGTCCGGCTCGATGGCGTCGAAGCCCTTGCTCCTGCACATGTCGAAGCGGGCGGCCATCAGCGGCTTCAGCTGGTCGAGCTTGCGGATGTCGAACCACTTCTCGCCCTTCCAGCCGGTGTCCGAGCCTTGCAGGGTCTTGGCGAAGGTGGCGGAGTCGGGGCGGAAGTCCTCCCAGGAGCCGGCGTTGATGTAGCAGATCACCTTGCGGCCCTTGGCGTGCAGCGCGGCGACCACCGAGGCGTCGTTCTCGAAGCCGTCGATGTCGTAGACCGGCACGTCCACCGACTGGTCCACGGGGCCGCCGCCGAGCTGCCACTGCCAGGTCAGGCCCGGGGTGGGCTGCCAGCGGGCGCCGGCCTGCGACGGGGTGGTGCCGGGCGGGGTGGTGCCCGGCGGGGTGCCCGGGGCGGTGGTGGCGCCCGGGGTGCCCGGGGCCGAGGTGGTGCCGGGGGCGCTGGGCGTGCCGGGGGTGCTGGGCGTGCCGGTGCCGGGGGTGCTCGGCGCGGTGGCCGTGGGCGAGTCGCTCTGGGTGCCGTCGGCCGAGTCGTGCTCGTCGTCCGAGCTCGAACTGCTGCAGGAGCTGACCAGCAGGGCGGCGACGGTGGCGAAGGCTATGGCGGCCGGCAGTAGCCGGGTGCGGCGGTTCACGGTAGTCGAACTCCGGATCGGGTCAGGTCAGTTCAGCGGCGGTCAGGCCGTGGGGCAGGGTGCGCCAGGGGTTCTCCCCGGCGCCCGGTACGGCGCAGCCGACGCCGGCTCGCCGGGCGGCGATCAGCGCGGAGGCGTCTTCGGCGGCCTCGGCGGGGACGTCGTAGACCAGGTGGCAGAAGCGGGATGCCGCGTGGCGGGCGGTCCACAGGGGCAGGGTCATGGCCCGGTACGCGTCCCAGTCGCCCTCGAAGGTGACCAGCAGGTCGGCCAGGCCGACCTCGGCGTAGGCCGGGTCCGGGTGCTCGCCGTGGCCGAACACCACGGTGCCGCAGCCGGCCGCCCGGGCCGCCGTCGCGAGGCGCCGGTAGTGCGCCAAGGCGCCCGGGTGGGTGGTGACCTGGTCGAGGTAGACGCCGGTGACGGCGTGCCGCTGACGGTACGTCAGGATGTCGGCGACCACGGCCGCGTGGGGTCGGCGGCCGTAGTCGGTGTCGGCGTAGCCGAGCAGCGGCAGGCCGGCCGCGCGGAGTTCGTCGGCGGCCTCGGCGAAGACGTTGTCCGGGACCTCGCCGGGACCGTCCGCGAGGTTGAGCACCACGGCGGCGATCCGGGCGGGGCCGGCGGCGGCGACCGCCCGCCAGGCCGCCGGGTCCACCGCGGGGTGGACGTACAGCGGCACCAGCAGGCGGCCGTCGGGGGTGGTCCCGGCGGTCATGCGACCACCGGGGTCGGCGCGGGCTCGGCGGTGCTGAGCCACAGGTCGCACAGGGTGTCGGCGAGGTCGGTCTCCGGCTGCCAGCCGAGCTCCCGGGCGGCGGCCGACACGTCGGCCTGCTGCCAGGAGACCGCGGCCGAGCGCTCGGAGCCCGCCCCGCTCTCGTCGATCCGGCCGGTGAATCCGGACGCCTCGACCAGGCCGTCGGCGATCGCCCGGACCCGCTGGGCCCGCCCGGAGGCGAGGTTGAGCACCCGGGGGAGCGGGCCCTCGGCGGCGACGGCCAGGCCGACCGCCCGGGCGATGTCCCGGGCGTCCACGAAGTCCCGGTAGGCGGAGAGGTCCCCGACCGTGACCACGGCGTCGGCGCCCTCGGGCGCCGCCCGGCGCAGTTCGGCCGCCAGCCGGCCGGGCAGCGAGCCCGCCGGGGCGCCCGGTCCGACCGGGTTGAACACCCGCAGCACCACCGCGTCCAGCGGCGAGCCGGCCACCGCGAGGGAGCCGGCCAGCTTGGTCGCGCCGTACACGCCCACCGGACGGGCGTCGGCCTGCTCGGAGAGCGACTCGCCCTCCGCGCAGACGCCGTACTCGCCGGCCGAACCGATGTGCACCAGTCGGGCCTTCGGGGCGCCCAGGGCGAGCGCCTCGCAGAGCACCGCCGGTCCGCGGGCGTTCACCTCGGCGAGCTTGACCGCGCTGCCGGCCACCGCGCCGGCGAAGTTGACCACCACGTCGGGGGCCAGTGCGGCCAGTTCCTCGCCGAGCGGGCCGGCCTGGGCGGTGCCCAGGTCCAGCCGGAGGTCGTGGGCGGGCCGTCGGCCCGCGGTCAGCACGGTGGCCCCGGGCAGTGACCGCAGGACGGCGGTGGCGTGACGGCCCAGGAAGCCGTCGCCGCCGAGCAGCAGGATTCTCACGCGGCCCGTCCGTCGCTCTCGGCGCCCGCGGCGACGGGCTCCTCGGTCGCGTCGTCCCGGACGGTGCCGGCGGCCGGGAGCGGCAGCTCGGCGACGCCCGGCACGGTGCCGGCCGACTCGAAGGGCATCAGGACCGGGCGGATCGTGGAGAACTCGGCGTTCGCCCGGTCGTAGTCGTCCGGGCGGCCGATGTCCAGCCAGTAGCCGCCGAAGTCGTACGCGGCCGGCGGAGTGTCGGCGGCCAGCAGGTCGAGCACCAGCTCGTCGAAGCCCAGCGGCAGGCCGGGGGTGTACTTGGCGAGCGCCGCGCGGGAGACGCCGTACACGCCCATCGAGACCCGGTAGTCGATGCTGGGCTTCTCCTGGAAGCCGGTGATGGTGCCGGACTCGGCGGTCAGCACACCGAAGTCGATCTTCACCTGACGGGCGTAGGTGGCGATGGTCAGCGGGGCGCCGGACGTCTCGTGGTGCTTGAGCACCCCGGCGAAGTCCAGGTCGGTGAGGATGTCGCCGTTCATCACCAGGAAGTGCTCGGGCAGGCGGTCCTGCATGGTGAGCAGCGGGCCCATGGTGCCGAGCGGGCTGTCCTCGACGGCGTAGCCGACCCGCAGGCCCCACTGCGAGCCGTTGCCGACGTAGGCGCGGATGATGTGGCCGAGGTGGCCGATGGCGAGGGTGACGGTCTTGAAGCCCGAGGCGGCGAGCTGGCGCATCACGATCTCCAGGATCGCGTGCTGGTCGCCGATCGGGACGAGCGGCTTGGGAAGCGCGGTGGTGTAGGGGCGGAGTCGAACGCCCTTACCGCCGGCCAGGATCACTGCGTGCATGGTGTTTCCCCCACGGAAAGATTGTGCAGGCCACGAACCTTGGTAACCAGGACGAGCATGATCGTTACGACGGTCAGACGTTGTAGATGTCGGTCTTGTAGCGGGCCAGGTTGGCCGGCTCGCGGAAGAACTCGATGGTCTGCTCCAGGCCCTGCTCCAGCGTGAACTGCGGCGCCCAGCCGGTGGCCGCGCGCAGTCGGGTGGCGTCCGCGACCAGGCGCATGACCTCGGAGTTGGTCGGACGGATGCGCTGCTCGTCCTCCTTCACCACCAGGTCCACGCCCATCAGCTTGCCGACCAGGGTGACCAGGTCGCCGACCGAGATCTCGCCGCCGGTGCCGGCGTTGAAGGTCCGGCCGACCACGGTCTCGGCGGCCGCGGTGCCCACCGTGCGGAAGGCGTTGGCGGTGTCCTTGACGAACATGAAGTCGCGGGTCGGGCGCAGGTCGCCGAGGGTGATCTCGGTCTGGCCGGCGGCAACCTGGGCGATCACGGTCGGGATGACGGCGCGCATCGACTGGCGCGGGCCGAAGGTGTTGAACGGGCGCAGGGTGACGACCGGGGTCTCGAAGCTGGCGTGGTAGCTGTCGGCCAGCCGGTCCCCGCCGGCCTTGGAGGCGGCGTACGGGGACTGGGTGTTGATCGGGTGGTCCTCGGTGATCGGCACGGTCTGCGCGGTGCCGTAGGTCTCGCTGGTGGAGGTGTGCACCAGGCGCGGGATCTCCAGGTGGCGCACGGCCTCCAGGACGTTCAGGGTGCCCGTGACGTTGGTGTCCACGTACGAGTGGGGGGCGCGGTAGGAGTACGGGATCGCGATCAGGGCGGCCAGGTGGTAGACCGCCTCGGTGCCCTTGACCAGGCCGTTGACCGAGCCTGGGTCCCGGACGTCGCCGAGGATGATCTCGACCGAGTCCAGCACCTCCGGCGCCAGGGTCTCCAGCCAGCCGAAGGAGGAGAAGGAGTTGTACTGGACCATCGCGCGGACGTGGTGCCCGTCGGCGACCAGGGTCTCGACGAGGTGGGAGCCGATGAAGCCCTCGGCTCCGGTAACCGCGACGCTGCTCATGCGTTCTTCGCTTTCTCGTTTTCGGGAGCGGCCGGACGTCTGAGCACGCCAGGCCGGTGGTGCCTCTGGAGAGGCGGATTCTCAGCGGTGTTGGGTGGTGCGGCCGAGCGCGGGCCCGGCGGTTGCGGTGAGGACGAGGGCGGCCGCCCCGCAGCCGATCAGCTGCAGGACGATCGGGTCCGCACCGGTCAGCAGCCCGACGCTCTCGGCGACCGCGGCGGCCAGACAGATGAGGGCGGTGCTCCAGCTGAACCCGAAGGCGTTCAGCAGCAGCGCCAGCCAGAGCGAGCCGCCCAGGAGCAGCATCGCGCCGAGCTGCGGCACACCGAGCGACGGGGCGCCCGGCCACAGCACGGTCGCGGCGGCGTCCAGCGCGGCCACGGTGGTGAGGTAGATGAACAGGCAGCCGAGCAGGATCCCGCCGGTGCGGCGGGTGAACTGCCCGGTGGTGTGGCTGGTGCGCAGCGCGGCCACGGCCATCGCCCGGTAGCGGAACAGCAGCCACTCGGCCAGGCCGAGACTGAGCGTCAGCGCGATCATGGCCGGGCCGGTCGGGGTGGTCTTCACCTCGTGCAGGGCGTGCGCGCCCTGGGCGGCGGTGTGCACCGCGTGGCCGGAGGCCCGCACGGCCTGGTGGATGGTCTCGCCGAGGCCGGCGATCAGCGTCAGCGCGCCGCAGGCCAGCCCGAACAGCAGGTGCGGGACCTCCTGGCGGACGGGCAGCCTCAGCTCCACGCCGTCCCGGTCGCCGCCGCGGGCCGCGACCAGCAGCTCCCGCACGGCCAGGCCGACCGCCAGCGCCACCGAGGCGAGCAGCACCACGGTGCGGACCAGCTCCGGCACGTCGACGGCCAGCACCACGCCCGCGCCGACCGAGGCCGGGGCGAGCGCCAGCAGCAGGAACTTCTCCCGCCCGAGCACCAGCAGCGCGGTGGCGGCCGCCAGGTAGCAGGACTGGCCCGCGGCGAACCACAGGGCGCCGAGCGGCCCGCCGACCACGTACGCGGAGGCGGCGGCGAGCAGCGCACCGACCGGTGCGCCGACGGCCAGGCAGATCGCGGCCTCCCGGCGGCGCAGCCGGCTCAGCCAGCGGTACGAGCGGTGCGCCAGCGCCTGGTTGAAGCCCCAGCTGACCAGCGTGGCGATGGACAGCGCGAGCATGCCCGAGGGCAGCCCGAAGCGCATCCGGGTGGTCGCGAACAGGTTGGCGCCGAGCAGGTAGCCGAGCCCGGGCAGGGCGAACACCAGGCCGCGCACCACGCAGCGCCAGGGGTCGGCCCGCCAGGGGTTGGCGAACTCGGAGCTCGGGCCGGGGTAGCGGCGCTCGATCTTCTCGAACAGCTCCTCGGCGACGGTGAACGCGTCGGGGCGGCCGTACAGCAGGGCGGCCTGTTCGTCGGAGAGGCCGTCGGACTCCAGGAAGGCCGCGATCTCGTACGGGTGGACGGCGTCGGCGCAGACTTCGCGCAGGCGCTCGGCCAGTTCGTCCAGCGGGTCCTCGGACAGGCCGAGCTGCTGGGCGGGGTCGGGTTCGGCGGGCGGGGCGGGGCGGCGGCGCTTCAGCGGCAGGGAGCGCAGCTGCATCGTCCGGTCGGCGCCGCCCTCGTCGGGGAGCAGCCGGATGGGACCACTCACGCGCCGACCTCGCTGGGCTCGGGCCGGGCGGCGGCCAGTTGCTGGCCCCAGTCCGGGCTGGGGACTCCGTCGGTGACGGCGACCATCCCGCCGGGCATCCAGCGGGAGGTGCCCAGGAGCTCGGTGTAGATGCCCCGGAAGCCGTCGATGTTCTGGCGGAGCGTGAACTGCTCGATGACCCGCAGCCGGGCGCCCTCGCCGAGCCGGGCGCGCCGCGCGGGGTCGCGCAGCAGCTCGATCGCGGCGGCCGCCATCGGTTCGGGTTCGCGCGGGGGGACGACCAGCCCGGTGTCGCCGACCGCCTCGCGCACGCCGCCGACGTCGGTGGAGACGGTCGCCCGGCCGCAGGACATGGCCTCGATCAGGGTGAACGGGAAGCCCTCGCTGATGCTGGAGAGCATCACCACGTTGCCCGCCGCGTACGCGTCGGTGATGTCGGCGACGCGGCCCTCGAAGGCCACCGAGTCGGCGATGCCGAGCTCGGCGGCCAGGGCTATGCAGCCGTCCCGGTAGGCCTCGCCGCCCTTGGGAGTACCCCCGAAGAGCCGCAGCCGGGCCTCGGGGATCTCCTGGTGGACGATGGCGAAGGCCCGGATCAGCGTCTCCAGGTCCTTGATCGGGTCGACCCGGCCGGCCCAGCTGAGGGTCGGCGTCTCGGGCTCGGGCCCGGCGGGCGGGAAGGCGGCCGGGTCCACGCCGTTGTAGACGGTGCGGATGTGGGTGGAGGGGGTGCCGCCGCGCTCCTCCCAGCGCCGGTTGTACCGGTTGCCGGGGGTGACCAGCGCGGCCTGCCGGTAGCTCTCCTCGGCGAGCATCCGGTAGAAGCCGAGCAGCAGGGCCTTGACCGGCCAGCGGTACGGGCCGGTGCGGTAGCCGAGGTAGCGCTCGCGCAGGTAGATGCCGTGCTCGGTGAGCAGAAACGGTACGCCGTACTGCTGGGCGGCGATCAGGCCGGGCAGGGTGGCGAGTCCGCCGCTGGCCGCGTGGGCGACGCCGTCGGTGGGCGGCTCGACCGAGAGCGGCCGCAGCGCGTGCTCCAGGAGGTCGGTGGCGTTCAGCGCGTCGTGCAGGGTGGGCCGGGAGACCGCGGTGGGCAGGTAGTCACGGGTCCAGACGTGCTGGAGGGTGCGCAGGGCGCGCTCGCTGCGCAGTGCCGGGCTGAGCAGCCCGCGCCGGGCGAGGTCGGCGAAGCCGTACAGCTCGGTGCCGAAGTGGGTGGTGTAGACCGGGTCGAGGATGGAGTGCAGGAAGCGCTCGTACGCGTTGAGGAAGCGGCGCATCTCCTTGCCGCGCGGTGCCCGGGCCTCCGAGGCCGGGCCCCACAGGGGTGCGGTGGTGACGGACCGTACGTTGGCGGGCAGCTCCCAGGCCAGCGGTTCCTGGCCGGTTCCGGTGACGGCGATGACGTCGAAGTCGACATCCGGCATGCCCTGGACGAGCTGGTCGCACCAGACGCTCACGCCGCCGTGCTGGTGCGGGTACGTCCCCTCGGTGAGCAGGGTGACGCGCATCTCCTGTCCCCCCTCCTGTTCTTGCGTCGTTTGTCCGGCCTGGGTGGCCGGAGCGGGAGCCGTGGCGGGGCCGGGCCGGGCGATCTGCCCGGCCCCGCCACGGGGTGCCAAGGGTTACCGGTTGCCGGGGCGTCCGGTGGTGGTGCCGTGCGAGGCCGTCCCCCCAGGGGCCTTGCCGGAACCGTTCTGGCCGTTGCCGGCCGGGGCGCCGTTGCCCTGGGTGTTCACGCCCGGAACGACGTCCTTGCCGGGCACCGGGGTGCCGCTGCCGGGGACGAGGGACTGGGCGGGCTTGCGGGTGACGTCGCTCGGGCCCGCCGGGACGGGCGTGGCGACGCCCTGCGGCACGACCTTCTTGTCCGCCGGCGCCGGTGCCGGGACGGACTTGGCCGCGACGTTCGGCGTGACGGCGGCCGGGGCGGCCGGCGCGCTGCCGGACGGGAGCTGCAGGGTGACGCTGCTCTGCAGGGCGCCCGGGGACACCCAGCCCGAGAGCGTACCGGCGTAGGCCGAACCGAAGGCGGCCGTGCCGATGGCCATCTTCTGAGCAGTTCCGGTCGGCATGGTGGCCTGGACCTGAACACCGGCGGGCGCGCTGACCGTGACGGTGTTGCCGATCTTGTAGGCGGTGACCTGGCCGGCGGCGACCGCCTTGTTCCAGGCCGCACGCTTCTGGAACTCCTGGCCGGTCTCGCGCTCGCCGAGGTTCACGATCGGGGTGTTGTCGGCGTGCAGCGAGCGGTAGGTGCCGAGGATCTTCTCCAGCACCGGGTACAGGATGCGGTCCTCGGAGAGGTTCGACTGGTGCACGAAGTGCGGGCGCGGGTCGTTGCTCAGCACGTGGCCGAGGTCGATCCGGGCCTCCAGCGGCACGATGTACGACTGGTAGCCGGTGGTGGTGTCCAGCGGCTGGGGCAGGCAGGTGGAGTTGGGGTTGTTCTCGCAGACGCCGCTGCCGCCGTTGGCCTTGCTGGTGTAGATCCAGTTGTACTCGTCGGCCTCCTCCTTCGCCGAACCGGCGTTGTAGAAGACGTTCATCGGGTACCGCGGCACGGTCAGCGTGGACGAACCGACGGCCCGCTGGGCGGGCTCGCGGGAGGCGTCGCTGCCGGTGAACCTGATGCCGTTGGCGGCCAGCGCCGGCGCCAGGTTCGGGTTGTCGCTGGTCTCCTGCGGGGCGGTGAGCAGACCGGAGTGCTCACCGGTGACGAGCACCTGCGGGTCGGGCTTGAGCCCGTTCTTGGCGGCCCAGTCGAAGTTCTGCTTGATCTGGGTGGAGATGGTGTTCTGGTCGGTCCAGACGGTGTTGCCCGACGCGTCCTTGGTGCACTTCCACGGGACCACGGTGACGTCCTGCACGCAGCCCAGGTACGGGTGGGTGTAGGTGTGGTTGATCCAGCGGTAGTTGGTCTGGTCGGCGATCATCTGGTCGGCCGTCGGGTCCACCGTGGTCTGGTGGTCGGCCTTCCAGTCCTCGCTGCCGCCGCCGTTGAACACCATGTCCAGCGTGAAGTTGTTGGCGGCCTGCCACTGCTTGAGGTGGTTGGCGTCGTCCGGGGTCATCCGGATCGGGTTGGTGCTGCCCGGGGTGCCGGGCGGGCAGGTGACGTCGCCGGGGGTGCACTTGAGCGTGGTGTCCCAGCGGTCGTCGGCCAGGAACACGTCGTCGACGTGGGTGGAGAAGTAGTTGCGGTCGTAGCCGAGGTGGACACCCTGGGTGATCCAGTCGACCATGCCGCGGGCCAGCAGCCGGTACTGCTGCTGGTACTGGTTGTAGACGAAGGTGACGACCAGTTCCTTGCGGCCGTCGTGGGTGTACTCACCGACCAGCGAACCGCGGCTGGTCGAGTTGGGTATCGCCGCGTCGACCAGCGGGACGAAGGAGGCGCCGGACGGCAGGTTGGCGAGCGGGGTCGCCAGGTAGCCGTAGCTCTCGCTGACCTTCGGGTCGTTGTCCTCGAACGGGACGCTGCCCCGGAGGTACCCGAACGGGCCCGAAGTCCCGGCCGCGGTGGTGGCGGCCTGGAATCCGTCGAGCGTCCCGAAGAATCCCGGATTCGAGGCGTAGTTCAGGCCCACGGCCGGGCTGGCCCAGGTGTACGCGTCGATCTGCCGGACGTTGAAAGCCGCCTCGTAGGTGGCGATCGCCGCCATCTCGGCGGCGCTGTTCGGGAAGGGGTTTTCGTTGGGCAGCACGATGCCCTGGTACTTGCCCCGGGGCACCCCGTTCACCGTGTCGCTCAGGAAAGCGGCGTTGATGACGGGGCGGTTGGTGTCATTGAGGGTGACGACCTTGTACGGCGTGCCCTGGCTCTTGAGCTCGGCGGTGATCGCCGCGACCGACGGACCTCCGTCGTCGATGACCAGGACGGTGAGGTCGATCCTGGGCGACGGCGTGGTGTCGCCGTGGGCCAGGGTGGTCTGCAGGCCGCTGGCCAGCAGAACTGCCGCTGCGCAAGCGGCAACTCTTCGGGTCGCTCGACCCATGTCTGATCCTCCCCTTGGGTCAGGCGCCGCGCTGCTTCGTCGCTCGCCTGCCCGTGTAGCTGTTCGCGGGCAGCAGGCTGCCCGGCGCCCATCCTGGTCGAGGGTCGGCAGTGCGAGGGACCAATTGGGCAAGAGTGCAGCGAACCTGTTACCAACGTTCATGGTGAAGCCATGGAGGCGCTGATTCTGACCGCAACCGGACCGCCCACGCAAATAATGAATTGAAAATGAAAAAACGGAAGCCGACTGCTACAGCTGGTTACCGCCTGTGCGGCTCACACGGCTCTGTGGGGCACCTACACTGTCGTCGTCGCGCACGACAACTCTCGCACATCCTGCTGCGCCAATGGGCAGGTTCATGCAATATCGGGCACCGCTGTGCCATGTGACCGTCCGAATATGCAATGGAGGCCGCGGGTGGCCGATCGTCAGATCGCATCCGAGCGAATCGGGGACGCACGGAATGCCCTCGCGGAGTCGGACGGAGCCGTCCTGGTCGGCCGCAGTCTCGGTCTGCGCGGTGCGGTCAACGCCCGCGATCTGGGCGGGTACCGGACGGCCGGCGGACGGGCGCTGCGCGGTGGCGTGGCCCTGCGCAGCGATGGCCTGAACCACGTCACCGCCGAGGACCTCGACCCGCTGGGCGCGCTCGGCCTGCGCGCGGTGGTCGACCTGCGCAGCGCCGACGAGATCCGCGAGTCCGGTGCCGACCGTCTTCCGGACGGCGTGACCGCGCACCATCTCCCTCTGCTGGCAACGGACTTCGACATCCACGGGACACTGCGCAGCGCCCTCGCCGACGGCAGCCCGCGCAAGCAGCGCGCCCTGCTCGGCGACGGCCGGGCGGCCGCCCTGATGACCGGCCTCTACCGCTGGTTCGTCACCGCCCCGCAGGCCCGGGAGAGCTTCGCCGCCCTGCTGCGGCTGCTGGCCGCCCCGGACGGCGTGCCGCTGCTGTTCCACTGCTCGGCGGGCAAGGACCGCACCGGCTGGGCGGCGGCGCTCGTGCTGACCGCGCTGGGCGTGGACCGCGAGACCGTGCTCGCCGACTACCTGCTCACCAACGAACGCTCCGCGCCCGTGGTCGACTCGGTGCTGGCGGACTTCGCCCGCCGGGGCCTGATGCGCGAGCCCGAGCTCCTCCTGCCGGTCTTCCGGGCCGACCGCGACTACCTGGACGCGGCCTTCGCGGAGGTCGAGGCCGGCTGGGCCGACTTCGACGCGTTCTGGCGGGAGGGGCTCGGGCTGGACGAACGCGTGCTGGCCGGACTGCGCGCCAACCTGTTGGACGGCGACGGCGGGTGACCAGCGCGGCGGCGGTCAGCTCTCGCTGATCAGCCCCGCGCGGAGCTGGGTCAGCGTCCGGGTGAGCAGCCGGGAGACGTGCATCTGGGAGATCCCGATCTCCTCGCCGATCTGCGACTGGGTGAGGTTGCCGAAGAACCGCAGCATGATGATCCGGCGCTCGCGCGGCGGCAGCTTGGCCAGCAGCGGCTTGAGCGACTCGCGGTACTCCACGCCCTCCAGCGCGAGGTCCTCGTAGCCGAGCCGCTCGGCCAGCGGCCCCTCGCTGTCCTCCTCGCCGGGGCCGGAATCCAGCGAGCTGGCGGTGTAGGCGTTGCCCACCGCGAGGCCCTCGACCACGTCCTCCTCGCTGACCCCGAGGCAGGCGGCCAGTTCGGCGACGGTGGGGGAGCGGTCCAGCCGCTGGGACAGTTCGTCCCCGGCCTTGGTGAGCGCCAGCCGGAGCTCCTGGAGTCGGCGCGGCACCCGGACCGACCAACTGGTGTCCCGGAAGAACCGCTTGATCTCGCCGACCACGGTGGGCATCGCGAAGGTGGGGAACTCCACCCCGCGCTCCGGGTCGAAGCGGTCGATCGCCTTGATCAGGCCGATGGTGCCGACCTGGACGATGTCCTCCATCGGCTCGTTGCGGCTGCGGAAGCGCACGGAGGCGTACCGGACCAGCGGCAGGTTGAGCTCGATCAGGGTGTCGCGGACGTACGTGTGCTCCTCGCTGCCGGGCTCCAGCGCGGCCAGCCGCAGGAAGAGCGAGCGGGAGAGCGTCCGGGTGTCCAGCCCGGAGCCGGGCGGTGCCGCGGTGGGCGTCCCGGGGCCCGGTGCTGCGGCGGCCGGCGCTTCCGGCCCCGGTGCTCCGGTGGCCGGCCTTTCGAGGGACGTGGCCCGCTGGAGCGGGATCCGGTCCTCGGCGACCGCCGTACCCTCGGCCTGACCAGCGTGGATCTCCGCAGTGCCCAGCTCTCCGGACATGCACCCACCCCCTTGTGACTGACAGTTGAACGGGGGCCGTCGCACGGAGGTTCCCGGCGGGGGCCCAACCCCCTGCATACCGGAACACGGGCCACGGCAAACCCGAACGTCGCAAGATGTCACGTCGGAGTAACGCGCTGCAATCTCACTCTTCCCAGGAGTTGCCGGTCCGAAGCCTCGTCAGGATCCGCGACAGCAGCCGGGAGACGTGCATCTGGGACATCCCCAGTTCGGTGCTGATCTGCGACTGGGTGAGGTTGGCGAAGAACCGCAGCATCACGATCCGCCGCTCCCGTTCGGGGAGTTGGACCAGCAGGTGGCGGACCATGTCGCGGTGCTCGACCTCGGCCAGCGCGGCGTCCTCGTAGCCGAGCCGGTCCAGCAGGGCGAGTCCGCCCTCGTGCTCCTGGGCGGCCTCCAGGGAGGCGGCGTTGTAGGCCCGCCCGGCGTCCAGGCAGGCCCGGACGTCCTCCTCGGGGATCCGCAGGCTGGCCGCGATCTCGGGCACCTTGGGGGCCCGCCCGTGCAGCACCGTCAGCTCCTCCATGGCGCCGCTGACCTGGACCCACAGCTCCTGGAGCCGGCGCGGGACGTGCATGGTGCGGACGTTGTCCCGGAAGTAGCGCTTGATCTCGCCCAGGATCGTCGGCAGCGCGTAGGTGGGGAACTGGACGCCCCGGGTCGGGTCGAAGCGGTCGATCGCGTTGATCAGGCCGATGGTGCCGACCTGGACGACGTCCTCCATCGGCTCGCTGCGGCTGCGGAAGCGGGTGGCGGCGTAGCGGACCAGGGGGATGTTCACCTCGATCAGGGCGGCCCGGACCCGCTCCCGTTCGGGGGCGTCCGGGGGCAGCTCGCTGAGCCGCTCGAACAGCACCCGGGTGAGCGTCCGGACGTCCACGACGGGGCGGCCACCGGGGCCGCGCAGCCCGTCCGGGCGGAGTTCGCCGGCCGGGCTGATGATCGCAGCCAACACCTCGTCCACGGACACGTCACCCCTCCCAAGTTCGACAATGGCGGGCCCTGCGGATCGGGTGTCGCGGCTGGTTGATCACCTCGCCATGTCCGGCAAAACCGGTCATAGCATCACAAGCTGGGCGCAGGTCGGGCAAGCACCCGGTGGAGGTGTGTTGGTGCGGTGCTCAGCCGGTGGGGGGCCGGTCGGCGAGGCGCCGCAAGGGTTGTTCCGGGGCAGAGCAAGACGCCCCGTCCGGGGACCGGACGGGGCGGGCGCGGGCCGTCCGGGGGACGGCGGCGGGGGTCAGACCTCGATGTCGGCGATCACCCAGGTCGCGAACTCGCGCCACTGGCCGGCCGCGGCCTGGTGCGCGGGGTGGGTCAGGTACGCCTGGAGGGCCGTGCGGTCCTCGACCAGGCTGTTGATCGCGTAGTCGTAGGCGATGTCGCGCTCGGTGGTGTTCCAGCCGCACTCCCACTCGCGCAGCTCGGGGATCAGCGAGCCCAGCTCGTCGAACGCCTTGGCGCCGGCGAGCACGCGCTGCTCGTCCTTGGCGACGCCCTCGTCGAGCTTGAACAGGACCAGGTGGCGGATCACGATTGCCGCTCCTTACTTGATCAGACCGGTCATGAAGGTGCCGACCGCCTTGGCCGCGTTCGAGATGCCCTCGAAGCCCAGCTGGACGAGTTCGGCGGACCGGGCCGGTGAGGTGATGATCGAGTAGAGCACGAAGATGAGCAGGAGGGCCATGCCGATCTTCTTCGCCTGCGCCATCGTGACCTTCCTCCCTGCGGTGGGCCGCCGTCATCCGGTCCCCGAGCGGCCTTGCAGGGCAGCTTATCCACCGGACGGCCTATCAAGTGTGCGACGCGTTCGCCCGGCGGGACGAAGGTCCCCGCGAGTGGGGCCTTTCTCCGGGTGCCCCGTCCGGGCCCGGGCGGCAGGATGGAAGACGTGCCGAGGATCTGGCAGGAATCCCCCGGCACGTGGATCCGGAGCCCCCGCTGTGGGACCGGTGGTCGCGGCTTCCCCCCACGCGGCGCCGGTTGTGGGGCTCCGCCGGGGGAGCGGTCAGTCCCCCGAGCCGCTCCCCCTCCAAGGCTCCGTACGAGCCGGGCAATGGTGGTCATCGGCCCGGAGTGCGGAGCCTTTTCCGCGTCCGGGGGAGCCGTTCCGGCGTCAGGGGGCGGACCCGCCGCCTCCGGCGGTGCGCGCGAACGACGAAGGGCACCCCCGGAATTTCGGAGGTGCCCTTCGTCTATGGCGGTAGCGGTGGGATTCGAACCCACGGTGGAGTTGCCCCCACACACGCTTTCGAGGCGTGCTCCTTTGGCCGCTCGGACACGCTACCGAGGGGAACTCTACCGGACGGGTGGCGCGGTCACGAAATCCGTATCGGGCGGGCCGTCGCCGGGCGGCTCAGCGGTGGGTGTCGAAGAAGGCGCGCAGCTGTGCGCCGCACTCCTCGGCGAGCACGCCCCAGATCACCTCGGGCCGGTGGTTGAGCCGGCGGTCGCGCATCACGTCGAAGAGCGAGCCGGCGGCGCCGGCCTTCTCGTCGAGGGCGCCGTAGACCACCCGGTCGATCCGGGACAGCACGATGGCGCCGGCGCACATGGTGCAGGGCTCCAGGGTCACCACCAGGGTGCAGCCGCTGAGCCGCCATTCCCCGATCCGTTCCGCGGCCTGCCGGATCGCGACCACCTCGGCGTGCGCGGTCGGGTCGCCGACCGCCTCGCGCTCGTTGTGGCCGCGCCCGATCACCTCGCCGTCCGGGCCCAGGACGAGCGCCCCGACCGGGACGTCCCCGGTGGCCGGCGCCAGGGCGGCCTCGGCAATGGCGAGGCGCATCGGCGCCGCCCAGCGGTCGCGGACCGGGTCGGGGCGGACGGGGGCGGGCAGGGGGGGGATGTGCGGGACGGTCAGCGGGGTGGATGCGGGCTGCATGGCATCCAGTGTCGGGCATCCGGTGGTGGACACCGGTGCGACCGGTGCCGCTACCGGACCGCCTCCAGGACCTCGCCGCAGCCGAGGGCCTCGGCGATCTCCTCCAGGGCGTCGCCCGGCACCGCGCCCTCGCCGCTGAGGCCGAGCAGCTCGTCGGCGGCCAGGCCGAACTCGGTGAGCAGGTGGGCGTCGCCCAGCGGGCCGACCGGGACGCCGCCGTGGGCGTCCGCGTCCTCGTCGTCCTGCTCCTCGGCCTCCGCCTCCTCGTCCAGCAGGTGGTCCAGGTCGCCGAACTCGCTCTCGCCGGCCTGGTCGACCAGTTCGTCGGTGAGGACGGAGCCGTAGGAGCTGCGGGCGGCGGCGGCGCCGTCCGACACGAAGATCCGCGGATCGTCCTCACCGTCCACCCGGACGATGGCGAACCAGGAGTCCTCCTGTTCGATGAAGATCAGGACGCTGTCGTCGTCCTGCGCGGAGTCGCGGGCCAGTTCGGCCAGATCGGCCAGGGTTTCGACGTCGTCGAGCTCGGTCTCGCTCACATCCCACCCGTCCTCGGAGCGAGCAAGCACTGCAGCGAAGTACGCCACCAGGGACACTCCCAAGATCATCGGTCTCGGCTTCGGCGTGCTCGGGCGACGCGGAAATCTGGCCGCCCCCGCGCCAGAGGCGGTCCGCTTGTTCGGACCGTCCCATCGGAATCGTGACAGAAAGCCCGCCCTTGCGGGGGGTGTTCGGCAGCGCGTCTTTGCAGGTCGTGTCGGAAGGGCCGGGCGGCGTACGGCGGATCCGGGCCGGGGCCGTCCGAGGCCGGTCGAATTTTGGTCCGAACGCCCGTCCGGGGCGCGACGGAGTCGCGATGGGGCCGGGTCGGGGTCGGGTCGGGGTGGGATCGCGGGGGGATCGGACGGGAAGGGGGTGGGTCGGGGATGGGGCGGGCTCAGATCCGGAAGGTCCGCATCCGCATCGCCTCGCGCATCCGCCGCTCCTTGGTCCGCCGGGGCTGGACCCGTTCCCTCAGCTCGCGGGCCTCGGCGAGTTCGCGCAGGAAGACGGCCCGCCGCTTGCGGCGCTCCGACTCGGTCTCCGGGGGGTCCTGGGGCGGGCCGGCGCGAAGGGCCGCCCCGTCGACGGGCTCGTCGGCCGAGCCGTCCCCGGCCTTCGGGTTGCTCGTCATGAGACGTGACATTCCCAGAACTGCCGGGTTGATACCACAGGAGCTGGTTCCATTCGGACATTCGCGACGTGTCACGGCGTGTCACCGAACGGTGACCGCCGCCGGTCGGCGGCCTGGCACGGCGTGTCGTACAGGCGTCCAGGACCGGGCTAACCTCGGTACATGCGTCTCCACGTCGTCGACCACCCCCTGGTCGCCCACAAGCTCTCCACTCTGCGCGACGAGCGCACCGACTCGCCGACCTTCCGTCGCCTGACCGACGAGCTGGTGACCCTCCTCGCCTACGAGGCCACCCGGGACGTCCGCACCGACGAGGTGGAGATCACCACGCCCGTGGCGGTCACCCTCGGCACCCGGCTCAGCTACCCGCGCCCGCTGGTCGTGCCGATCCTGCGGGCCGGCCTCGGCATGCTGGACGGGATGACCCGCCTGCTGCCGACCGCCGAGGTCGGCTTCCTCGGCATGGTGCGCAACGAGGAGACCCTGGAGGCCTCCACGTACGCCACCCGGATGCCGGACGACCTCTCCGGCCGCCAGGTCTACGTGCTCGACCCGATGCTGGCCACCGGCGGCACCCTGGTCGCCGCGATCAAGATGCTGATCGAGCGCGGCGCCACCGACGTCACCGCCGTGGTGCTGCTGGCCGCGCCGGAGGGCGTCGAGGTGATGCGCCGCGAGCTGGCCGACCTGCCGGTCACCGTGGTCACCGCGGCCCTGGACGAGCGGCTGAACGAGAACGGCTACATCGTCCCCGGCCTGGGCGACGCCGGCGACCGGCTGTACGGCACGGCCGGCTGAGCACCCCTTCCGAACGTCCGAGAGCCCCCGGCGCTGCCGGGGGCTCTCCTGGTTTCTCGCGCGGGGGTCAGCAGCTGCCGGTGGCGCTCGGGGTGGGGGAGGGCTTGATGGCCAGGGCGAGGGCCGCGGCCGCCTGGGTCTCGTCCAGCAGGGCGTTGTAGCTGTCGCCGATCACGAAGTCCACGCTGGTGTCGGTGCGGGCGTCGGCGGTCACGGCGGCCCCGGCGATCTGCGAGCCCACCAGGGTGCCGGCGGCGGCGCCGGTCGGGCCGGCGATCACCTGGGCGGTGCCGGGCACCTTCTTGTCCAGCTCGGCGGGGGCGTTGCCGACCTTGCCGATGGTGAAGCCGCGCTTCTTGAGCTCGTCGGCGGTCCGCCCGGCCAGGCCCGCCTTGGTGGTGGCGTTGTAGACGTTCACCGTGACGGCGGAGGGCGCGGGGACGGCGTGCGGGTCGACCGGTGCGCCGGGCGCACCGGAGGCCGCCGGGGCGCCCGGGGTGGCGCCCGCCGTCGGGGCGGCCAGCGGCTTCCCGGACGGGGCGGCGCAGGCCTGGGCGGAGGCGTTCTTGTCCTTGCCGCGGAAGATGTCGTACAGCTGCACGCCGCCGAGGCCGATCAGGGCCAGGGCGAGCAGGGCCGCGAGCGCGGCGATCACCTTGCGACTCTTCTTCGGGGGCCGGCCCAGCCGCGGGTAGGCATTGCCGGTGACGCGGTACTGCTTCCCCTTGAGGCCTTGGGGAGTCAACATGCTCACGGTTTGTCTCCCCCTCGTGCCGGGGCGGGGTCGGGATGACGGGTTGGCCGGGTCGGGGATCCCCGGGAGCGGGCGGATCCCCTGGTCGCGGCCGTAGTCAGCAGCGTAGTGCCGGACGGCTGCGAAGGTACTAAACGATCATCATCTGGAGTACCCCGGTACCCGAAAGGAGGTACCCGGGTAAGCGCGGACCGCCCTCCGCCGGGTGGCGAGGGGGCGGTCCGGAGTCGTTGCCGTGCGGCCGTCAGTCCATTTCCAGGACACGGGCGTGCAGCACCTGGCGCTGCTGCAGTGCGGCCCGTACGGCCCGGTGCAGCCCGTCCTCCAGGTAGAGGTCGCCGTGCCACTTCACCACGTGGGCGAAGAGGTCCCCGTAGAAGGTGGAGTCCTCGGCCAGCAGGGTTTCCAGGTCGAGCTGGCCCTTGGTGGTCACCAGCTGGTCGAGCCGCACCGGGCGTGGGGCGACGTCAGCCCACTGTCGGGTGCTCGTCCGGCCGTGATCCGGGTACGGCCGCCCATTGCCGATGCGCTTGAAGATCACACGGAAAGCCTACCGTTCGGACGGCGCGCGGCGCAGCAGCCGCGGCGCCGCCACGCGCACCGGTGCGAGCTGCGCGAGGGCGATTGCGGCTGTTTGATGGGAAATGTCGTGAACATCGCCCGGTCCCGGCCGGGTTCAGGACTGGCTCCCGACCGCCGATCCCGTCCAGGAGCGTGCACCGATGGACTCCGCCCCCACCCCGACCGCCGTCCGGGAGATCGCCGACGGATACGCCTTCACCGGGCCCGCGCTCGACCTCGGCGCGGTGCTGCTGGACGGCACCGCCTACCCCGACGCCCAGGTGCGTGTCCCGCTCGCGGTGCTCAACCGGCACGGGCTGGTCGCCGGGGCCACCGGCACCGGCAAGACCAAGACCCTCCAGCTGATCGCCGAACAGCTCTCCGCCCAGGGCGTGCCGGTGTTCCTCGCCGACATCAAGGGGGACGTCTCCGGCATCGCCGCGCCCGGCACGCCCGGCGAGCGCACCGCCACCCGCGCCGCCGAGGTCGGGCAGCAGTGGACGCCCCGGGGCTGCCCGGTCGACTTCTACTCGCTCGGCGGCCAGGGCACCGGCATCCCGATCCGGGCCACCGTCACCAGCTTCGGGCCGCTGCTGCTGGCCAAGGTGCTGGACCTGAACGAGACCCAGGAGGCCTCGCTCAGCCTGGTGTTCCACTACGCCGACCGCAAGGGCCTGGAGCTCTACGACCTCAAGGACCTCACCGCCGTCATCGGCCACCTCACCTCCCCCGAGGGCAAGGAGGAGCTGCGCACCATCGGCGGCCTCTCCGCGGCCACCGCCGGGGTGATCCTGCGGGCGCTCACCGTGCTGGAGAACGAGGGCGCCGCGGCGTTCTTCGGCGAGCCCGAGTTCGACACCGCCGAACTGCTGCGCACCACCGCGGACGGACAAGGCGTCGTCTCGGTGCTGGAACTGCCCGCCGTCCAGGACCGGCCGCGGCTGTTCTCCACCTTTCTGATGTGGCTGCTCGCCGACCTCTACCAGGAACTGCCCGAGGTCGGCGACCTCGACCGGCCCAAGCTGGTGTTCTTCTTCGACGAGGCGCACCTGCTGTTCCGGGGCGCCTCCAAGGCCTTCCTGGAGGCGATCACCCAGACCGTGCGGCTGATCCGCTCCAAGGGCGTGGGCATCTTCTTCGTGACCCAGACACCGCGCGACGTCCCCGCCGACGTGCTCGCCCAGCTGGGCAACCGGGTGCAGCACGCGCTGCGCGCCTTCACCCCGGACGACGCCAAGGCGCTCAAGGCCACCGTCTCCACCTTCCCCCGCTCCTCCTACGACCTCGCCGCGGTGCTCACCTCGCTGGGCACCGGCGAGGCCGTGATCACCGTGCTCTCCGAGAAGGGCGCGCCGACGCCGGTCGCGGCGACCAGGCTGCGGGCGCCGCAGTCGCTGATGGGGCCGATCGAACCGGGGGCGCTGCAGGCGGCCGTGGACGCCTCGCCGTTGACGGCGCGCTACCGGGACGCGATCGACCGGGAGTCCGCGTACGAGAAGCTGGCGGCCCGGGCGCCCCGGCCGGAGGCGGAGCCGGTCGAGCCGCCCGCCCCCGCGCCGGCCCAGCCCGCGCCGCGGCGGGCCGAACCCCAGGGGGCGGGCGGGCTGCTGGGCTCGCTGCTCAACAACCCGACCGTGAAGTCCTTCGCCCGCTCGGCCGGGAAGCAGCTCGGGCAGGAGATCTCGCGCAGCCTGTTCGGGACGTCCAAGCGGCGGCGGTGAGTTCAGGCTTTGAGCGCCGCCCCGATCCGGTCCAGCGAGGACAGCCGCATCAGGCCGTAGTGGTAGAACTCGACCTCGGGGACGCCGAGTTCGCGTAGCACGGCGAGCTTGGCGGCGAGGTTCTCCGGGCCGTCGCAGTCCGCGGCCATCGGGCGCAGGATCACCGCCATCCGCTCCGGGCGGACGCCGTGCAGGGCGAACGCGGCGACCTTGTCCCGGACTTCGCGCGCGGTCGCGGCGTAGCCGAGGGTCTCGATCTGGTCGGTGGCCCCGGCGAGGGCGGACAGGTCGATGCCGGACAGCCAGCCCTTGCCGGGGCCGCCGCCGTCCAGGAAGCTCAGCCGCAGGCCGTGCCGGCGGGCCTGCTCGGTGAGGTCGGCGGCGAGCGCGGTGACGGTGGCGGCGGAGGCGTCCACGTAGGCGGCGAAGGCGCCGTCGGCCAGGGCGCTCAGATCGGCCGGCTCGGCGGCGGCCTGCCGGTCGGCCAGCCGGCGCCGCAGTTCGGTCCGGACGGCCTCGGCGACCTGCTCGGCCGGGACGCCCGCGCGGGTGGCCGCGGCGCGGCAGTGCGGGCAGAAGCAGACGCCGAGCAGGGCCTCGGCGGTCGGGCCCAGCTCCTCGAAGTAGCGCTCGTGGTGGTAGCCGTGGCGCAGACCGTGGAAGTGCAGGGACTCGGCGCGGATCGCGTCCACGCCGTAGCGGGCGAGCTCCTCGACCAGGGTCAGCGCGTACTCGCGGACCTCCGGGTGGGCCGGGCAGAGCTCGGTGAGGTGGCGGTCGCCGAAGGCGTTCGCCGGGGCGCAGTCGGGGTGGGCGAAGCCGAGCCGGTCGTTGTGGCAGAAGACCGTCCAGGCGTGCAGCTTCAGGCCACGGCGGCCGGTCTCGACGGCGGCCTCGGCGAAGGGGTCGCGGTCGCCGATCGCGGTGGACGGCACGGGCGCCAGCCGGCGCCCCCGCCAGCGGGCCGGGTCGGGGCGGAAGTAGGCGGCGCCCGGCTCCAGGTAGCGGATCACCCGGCGGGGGTTGTGCGGGAAGACGTCGCGGGCCTCGTGGTAGACGGAGGCCAGGGTGACGCCGCCGACGCCGGCCCGGTCGGTGAGGTTGCCGAAGAACGGGTCGGCGCCCTCGTCGAGCAGGTCGGTGGCGAAGGCGAGGACGGACGACTCCACGGTGCGGCTCCGGAGCTGGGGGCAGGTGCGCCGCTCACGCTAGCCGCAGGGGTGGGAATGGTCTATACCTGGCGGGGCCGGTCGGGCTAGAGGCCCAGGTCGTCGAGCTCCTTGAGCAGGGCGGCGTTGGGGCTGTTCGGGTCGGTGGCGGTCGGCTTGGCGGTCACTTTGGTGGTCGGCCTGGCGGTGGAGCCGGCCCGGGAGGCGGTCCGGGCCCCGGGCACGGCGGCCGGGCGCGGAGCCCGGTTGCGGAAGATCCAGGCGCCGGCCAGGCCGCCGATCAGACCGCCCAGGTGGGCCGCCCAGCTGATGCCCGGGGCGACCCCGGGCAGGGCGCTGGTGACCATGTAGGCGTAGGAGGCACCGAGCACCACGCCGACCAGGGTGTCGATCAGGTTGCGGTCGATGATCCCGCGCAGCACCACGTAGCCGAAGTAGCCGAACACCACGCCGCTGGCGCCCGCGCCGACGGTGTGCGGGGGGTCGAACACCCAGGCCGTCAGCTCGCTGGTCAGGGCGAGCAGCAGGGTCAGGCCGAGGAACTTCTTCACCCCTCGGTAGGCGGCCAGGAAGCCGAAGACGAACAGCGGGCCGGAGTTGGCCTCCAGGTGGGCCCAGTTCCAGTGCAGGAAGGGCGCGGTGACGATGTTCGGCAGCCTGGTCACGTCCTGCGGGATCACGCCGAAGCGCCTGCCGAGGTCGTAGTCGTCCATCCAGTTCACCAGCTGGATCAGCCAGATCGCGGCGAGTACGCCGACCATGGTGAACAGCGCCCGACGGGCGTCCGCGATCATGCGGACGGGGTCGAGGTCGCTTGCCGTGCTGCTGGGGTGCTCCGAGGCCATGGCACCGACTGTAGGGGCCACCGGATCGGACGTGCACCCCATTACAGTGACCGGTGTCGTCCCGACCGTGAGAACTTGTGAGAGGTGCACCCATGAGTGTTCGTCCGCCGCTGCCGTACGAGTTCCTGCCGCAGGTGCCGTCCTTCCCGTTGAGCAGCCAGGACTTCGCCGAAGGCGGCACGCTGGCCGAGGAGTTCATCTACGCCGGCGGCAACCTCTCGCCGCAGCTGGCCTGGTCGGGCCTGCCGGAGGGCACCCGGAGCATTGCCGTCACCTGCTACGACCCGGACGCGCCGACCGGCTCCGGCTGGTGGCACTGGCTCGCCCTCAACCTGCCCGCCGACACCGCCGGACTGCCGCGCGGCGCCGGCTCCTCGGACGAGGACCTGCCGGGCGCGGACTCCTTCCACGGGCGCAACGACTTCCCCGGCAACAAGTACGACGGTGCCGCCCCGCCGCCCGGCGCCCCGCACCGGTACGTGTTCGCGGTGCACGCGCTGGACGTGGAGAAGCTGGACGTCACCGCGGACACCCCGCCGGCCCAGGTCGGCTTCAACCTCACCTTCCACACCCTCGGCCGGGCGCTGCTGACCGGGGAGTTCGGGGTCTGAGGGGCTGCTGACGTCCGGTCGTCCGGTCGCGGTCCGGCGGTTGCCCGAGGCCGAACCGCGGGCGGGCTGCCGGGCCCGGGCTCGGCAGCCCGGGCCTAATCGCCCCGGTCCGCCGCCCGTGCGGCCCGTGCGGCGAGGGTGCGCAGGTGTTCGCGCAGCTCCGGGGGCTCGTGCACCTCGAAGTCGCAGTCCAGCATGAGCAGTCCGGCCGCCATCCACTTCAGCGAGTCGGCGCGGGCGCGCAGCCGGCAGCTGTGGTCGTCGATCGGCTCGATCTCGTGGTCGCCCGTCCAGGGCATCCAGCCGTCCACCTCGGCAGCCGGGCGGTGGACGGTGGCCACCATGGAGCGGGTCGGCGAGCGGCGCAGCCGGTTCGCCACGAACACGGCGGCGTCCTCGGCGGGCAGCGGGCGCGGGGTGAAGCGGGCGCCGGTGGCGAACGGGTCGGCGATCCGGTCGACCCGGAAGAGCCGCCAGTCCTCCCGGTCCACGTCGTAGCCGATCAGGTACCAGCGGCGGCCGGTCGAGACCAGCCGCTCGGGTTCGACGTTGCGCCGGGTCTCGGCGCCGTCGCGGGCCCGGTAGTCGAAGCGCAGCCGCTCGTGGTTGGTGACGGCGCCGGCGATCAGGGTCAGGGCTTCCGGGTCGACGGTCGGGCCGTCCCCGGTGAGCAGCGGCACGGTGGCGGTGTTGAGGGTGCCCACCCGGTGCCGCAGCCGGGCCGGCAGCACCTGGAGCAGCTTGCCGAGGGCCCGCACCGAGGCCTCCTCGATGCCGACCACGGCGTGTCCGGCGGCCGCCCGCAGGCCGACCGCGATCGCCACCGCCTCCTCGTCGTCCAGCAGCAGCGGCGGCATCGCGGTGCCCGCGACCAGCCGGTAGCCGCCGACCGCGCCCATGCTGGCCTGCACCGGGTAGCCGAGCTCGCGCAGCCGGTCGATGTCGCGGCGGATGGTGCGGGGGCTGACGCCGAGCCGCTCGGCGAGTTCGCTGCCGGGCCACTCGCGCGGGGTCTGCAGCAGGGACAGCAGGTTGAGCAGCCGGGCCGGGGTGTCGGTCATGCCGTCCAGCATGCCCGACCAACTGGGACAGCTCCTGACCTACATGGCCGCTACCGTTCCGGACGTGCAGCGGCGGACGAGCGAGGAGAGCGGAATGAGTACGGCAGGAGCCGACCGGCGGAGGTGGATCGCGCTGGCGATCGTGATGGTCGCCTCCTTCATGGACCTGGTGGACGTCACCATCGTCAACATCGCCATCCCCAGCATCCAGCAGGACACCGGTGCCTCGTTCAGCGAGATCCAGTGGGTCACCGGCGGCTACGCGCTGGCCTTCGCTATCGGGCTGATCACCGGCGGGCGGCTCGGTGACGTCCACGGCCGCAAGCGGCTGTTCCTGATCGGGATCACCGGCTTCACGCTGGCCTCGGCGCTGTGCGGCCTGGCCACCGGCCCGGAGATGCTGGTCGCGATGCGGATCCTCCAGGGCGGGACGGCGGCCCTCATGGTGCCGCAGGTGCTGTCGATCATCCACGCGACCTTCCCGGCTGAGGAGCGCGGCAAGGTGTTCGGGATGTTCGGCGCGGTGGTCGGTCTGGGCGCGGTGTCCGGTCCGATGATCGGCGCGCTGCTCACCGAGTGGAACCTGCTCGGCCTCGAATGGCGGCCGATCTTCCTGATCAACCTGCCCGTCGGCATCGCCGGGCTGCTCCTCGGCCGCCGCTTCATCGACGAGTCCAAGGCCGAGCACGCGCTCAAGCTCGATCTGGTCGGCGTCGCGCTGGCCAGCCTCGGCCTGCTGATGCTGATCTACCCGCTGACCCACGGCCGGGAGGCCGGCTGGCCGCTCTGGGGGTACCTGTCGATGGCCGGCAGCCTGCCGGTGTTCGTGCTGTTCGTGGTGTACGAGAAGGCCAAGACCCGGCGGGACGGCTCGCCGCTGGTCGAGCTCTCACTGTTCCGGGTGAAGAGCTTCGCGGCCGGGATCTGCGTGCAACTGGCCTTCGGCGTCGCGCTGGGCATCTTCTTCCTGGTCTGGACCCTCTACATGCAGGTCGGGCTCGGCTGGAGCCCGCTCAAGGCCGGTACCACCGGAATCCCCTTCTCGATCGCCGTCTCCACGGCGGCCGGGCTGTCGGTGCAGAAGCTGGTGCCGCGCTTCGGGCGCAAGGTGCTCCAGGCGGGCGCACTGGTGATGGCCGCGGGCGTGCTCACCTACATCTGGGAGGCGAACCGGTACGGGACGGCCATCACGCCCTGGCAGATGGTGCTGCCGTTGGTCGTGATGGGCCTCGGGATGGGGCTGATCGTCGCGCCGATCACCGACGCGGTGCTGTCCGAGGTGCCGCGCCGGCACGCCGGATCGGCCTCCGGGCTGATCAACACCGTGCAGCAGGTCGGCAACGCGCTCGGGCTCGGGCTGGTGTCGGTCGCCTTCTTCGGGGCGATGGACGACGTGGTCGCGCCCGACGCGCGGGGGACGGCCTTCGGCGGGGCGTTCGTGCACGCGATGTGGTGGGTCACGGGGGTGCTGGCGGCGGTGTTCCTGCTGATGTTCGCGCTGCCGCGGAAGCGGGCGGCGGCGGGCGGGGCCGGTGCGGTCGCTGACGGCCCGGTGCTCGACGGTGCGGTGCTCGACGAGGCGGTGCTCGACGGTGAGGTCGCGGCGGATGCGTCGGACGGGGCGAACGGGGCTCCGGAGGACCGGAAGTCCGCCCTGGTGTGACGGCTCCGCTCCCGGAACCCGGCTGAGGGCCCCGGTCGCACTGCGCGACCGGGGCCCTCGCCGCACACTGGGAGGGTCATGGACCGTGCGGCGGTGGACTCCTCGGTGCTGCGCTCGGTGGGCTACGACCCGCGGGCGCGGGTGCTGGAGCTGGAGTTCACCGGCGGGCGGGTCTACCGGTACGCGGACGTGCCGGCCCGGGTGCACCGGGAGCTGCTCGCGGCGGAGAGCCACGGGCGGTACTTCGTGCGGTCGGTGCGCGGGCGGTACGCCTATCGGTCGGTGCCGGCCCGCCGATAGCCGCCTCCGCCCCCGGGCGGGCTCAACGGACCCCGCCGGCACCCGCGGTGGCGGCCGCGGCGGTGGACCGGGTGGTGGTGCGGGGCTTGGCGGCGGCCTTGGCCTCCTTCGCGGCGCGCTTCATCTCCTGCTTGAACTCCCTGACCAGGATCAGGGATTCGGGCCCGGTGATGTCGGCGACCGAGCGGTGGGCGCCCTCCTCGCCGTACGCGCCGGCCGCCTCGCGCCAGCCCTCCGGCCGTACCCCGTACTGCTTGCCGAGCAGGGCCAGGAAGATCTGCGACTTCTGCTTGCCGAAGCCGGGGAGCGCGTTGAGGCGGCTGAGCAGCTCCTTGCCGGTGCGGGCGTCCTTCCACAGCGCGGCGGCGTCGCCGTCGTACTGCGCGACGAGGAACTGGCACAGCTGCTGGACCCGTTTGGCCATCGCGGCCGGGTAGCGGTGGACGGCCGGTTTCGCGGACAGCAGGGCGACGAACTCCTCCGGGCTGTAGGTGGCGATCTCGTGGGCGTCGAGGTCGTTCCCGCCGAGCCGACGGGCGATGGTCAGCGGGCCGGTGAACGCCCATTCCATCGGCACCTGTTGGTCCAGCAGCATGCCGACGAGCGCGGCCAGCGCGCTCCGTCCGAGCAGTTCGTCGGCCTCGGGCTGCTGCGCGAGCCGCACGGTGACGTTCATGAGCTTGGGCCTCCTCGGAGTTGACGTCGGTCGGCGCCCAGTCTGGATGACGCGGTGTGGGCGGACGCCGTCAACACGCCCGTAGCTGGGGAAGTCTTGGTGTTCCATCCCTTGCCAGGTCTGCTTTGTTCGTTGGCGGAGCGGTTGTTGGGGGCTGCTCGGAGGGGCGGCGGAAAAATTTTTGTCCGTGGCGGTCACATCCGTCGCACGGGCCGGGTCAGTGCTGTGTCCGACCGGATCCGATCGCCTCGGACCGACCAGCCACCGAATGGGGAGCACTCCAATGTCCGTCGCCCACATCGTCGTCACCGTCCTCGGCGCCCTCATGGTCGGCTTCTCCGCGTACTCGGTCTTCGCCAAGGCCGAGTACGTCGTGGGGCCCCTCGCCGAGTACGGCGTCCCGCGCGCCTGGTGGACCTGGCTCGGCGTCGCCAAGGCCGCCGGCGCCCTCGGCCTGCTGGTCGGCCTCGCCGTCCCGGCCGTCGGCTACGCGGCCGCCGTCGGCGTCATCCTCTACTTCCTCGGCGCCGTGATCACCGTCGCCCGCGCCCGCGCCTACGCCCACATCCCCTTCCCGCTGATCTACCTGGCCCCGGTCGCCGCCTCCCTCGTCCTGGGCCTCGCGGCCTGACCGGCCCACACCCCCGGGGGGCGGACCACCGACCGGTGGCCCGCCCCCCGGGGGTGTGGGCGGGCATTGTGCCAGGGGGGTGGCATCTCGTATGACTGTTTCGGTTGTGGCGGTGCGGCGATGTGACGGCAGGTCATTCTTGGTCCCCAACGACGTGTCAAGAAAGGCCAGCCCGCCGTGACCCAGCCGTTCGAACTGCCGTCCTTCTACGTGCCGCACCCGGCGCGGCTCAATCCCCATCTGGAGGAGGCACGGGCCCACTCCTCGGTCTGGGCCCGGGAGATGGGCATGCTGGAGGGGTCGGGGGTCTGGGACCAGGCCGACCTGGACGCCCATGACTACGGGCTGCTCTGCGCCTACACCCACCCCGACGCCTCCGCCGAGGCGCTGTCGCTGGTCACCGACTGGTACGTGTGGGTCTTCTTCTTCGACGACCACTTCCTCGACATGTACAAGCGCACCAACGACCGCGAGGCGGGCAAGGAGCACCTCGACCGGCTGCCGCTGTTCATGCCCGCCGACCCGGCCACGCCGGTGCCGGAGCCGGAGAACCCGGTCGAGGCCGGGCTGGCCGACCTGTGGCGGCGGACCGTGCCGGTGATGGGGGAGGACTGGCGGATCCGGTTCGCCGAGAGCACCCGCAACCTGCTGAACGAGTCGCTGTGGGAGCTCGCCAACATCGACGCGGGCCGGATCGCCAACCCGGTCGAGTACATCGAGATGCGCCGCAAGGTCGGCGGCGCGCCCTGGTCCGCGCAGCTGGTGGAGTACGCGGCGGGCGCCGAGGTGCCGAAGGAGGTGTCGGGTTCGCGGGCGCTGCGGGTGCTGATGGACGCCTTCTCGGACGCCGTGCACCTGCGCAACGACATCTTCTCGTACCAGCGCGAGGTCGAGGACGAGGGTGAACTGAGCAACGGCATCCTGGTGTTGGAGCACTTCCTGGAGTGCTCGACCCAGGACGCCGCCGAGGCGGTGAACGACCTGCTCACCTCGCGGCTGCAGCAGTTCGAGAACACCGTGTTCACCGAACTGCCGGTGCTGTTCTCGGAGACCGGGCTCGACCCGGTGGGCCGCGCCCGGGTGATGGCGTACGTCAAGGGGCTGCAGGACTGGCAGTCCGGCGGACACGAGTGGCACATGCGCTCCAGCCGCTACATGAACGGCGGTGGGGCGGCGGCCGGTTCGGCCGGTGAGGTGCCGCCGGGCAGCGGGGGCGGGCTGCCGGGGCTGCCGGGACTTCCCGGGGCCGGCAACTGGTGGGACCGGTACGCGATCGGCGGGATCGGGACCTCGGCGCTGGACATCCTGCGCCAGGGGACGGCGGCGGCCGGGATGGCGGGCACCGGGCCGACGGCGGCGCCGGCCGTGCGGCGGGCGCGGTCGCACGGGCACGTGCCGTACGGGGCCGTCGGGCCGTCCCGACTGCCGGAGTTCCGGCTGCCGTTCGACCTCACGCTGAGCCCCCACCTGGACGGCGCGCGGGAGCGGGTGGTCGAGTGGGCCGAGCGGGTCGGGCTGCTGGCCGACCACCCCGCCGCCCCCGGATCCGGCATCTGGGACGCCGAGTCGATGCGCGACTACGACCTGGCGCTCTGCGCGGCCGGGCTCCACCCGGACGCCACCGCCGACCAACTCGACATCGCCTCGGCCTGGTTGGCCTGGGGCACCTGGGCCGACGACTACTACCCGGTGGTCTTCGGCCGCACCCGCGACCTGGCCGGCGCCAAGGCCGCCACCGCGCGGCTGCCGCTGTTCATGCCGGTGGACGGCACCCCCGCGCCCGAACCCGCCAACGCGCTGGAGCGCTCCCTCGCCGACATCTGGGAGCGCACCGCGGGCCCGATGACGGTGGAGAACCGGGGCCGGCTGCGGGAGGCGATCGAGGTGATGACGGCGAGCTGGATCTGGGAGCTCGCCAACCAGATCCAGAACCGCGTCCCGGACCCGGTGGACTACCTGGAGATGCGCCGCTCCACCTTCGGCTCCGAGCTCACCACGCTGCTCGCCCGCCTCGGCCACGGGCGGACCGTGCCGCAGGAGGTCTACCGGCACGGCTCGATGCGGGCGCTGGAGAACTCCGCGATGGACTACGGCTGCATGGTCAACGACCTGTTCTCGTACCAGAAGGAGATCGAGTACGAGGGCGAGCTGCACAACATCGTCCTGGTGGTGCAGAACTTCTTCGACTGCGACTACCCGTCGGCGGTCCGGATCGTCGACGACCTGATGCACTCCCGGCTGGCCCAGTTCCAGCACGTCGCGCAGAAGGAACTCCCCGTGATGTACCAGGACTTCGGGCTGTCGGCGGAGGCCCGGGAGCTGCTCGACGGGTACGTGCGGGAGCTGGAGAACTGGCTGGCCGGCGTACTGAACTGGCACCGGGAGTGCCGCCGCTACCGCACCGAGGACCTGGAGCGGCACTTCGGCGCCGAGCGGGACCTCGCGGGCGCGGTGCGGGCCCGGGCGGCCGGGGCGACGCCGGTGGCGGTGGCCGTGCCGGGGCCGGCACCGGCGCCCGTCTCGGCGATCGGCGTGGTGCCGCTCGGCCCGACCGGTCTGGGCACCAGCTCGCTGCGTCCGCCGCTGGGCGCGGCGGCCCCGGCGAGCTGACGGACGCCCCCGTACGCAGCCGCACCCGCGCGGGCCGGCCGCTGTGTCCGTGGGCGTCGTGACGAGGACCGAGGACGCAGGCGCACCCGCGCGGGCCAGCCCGCGCGGGTGCGCCGCGTCGTGGCTAGGCTGGCGAGTCGGGGGCCGCGCGCGCCTTCCGACGCGCGCCCGCACCGTCGCACACGAGGGCTGAGAGATGGCTGCGCTACCTGAGGGCACACCCTGCTGGGCCGACGCGATGTTCACCGACCTGGAGGGCGCGAAGGCCTTCTACGGGGACGTCCTCGGCTGGACCTTCGGCGAGAGCTCGTCGGAGTACGGCAACTACACCCAGGCGTACTCGGACGGCAAGGCGGTGGCCGCCATCGTGCCGCCGATGCCCGGCGAGCAGGTCAAGTCCGCCTGGTGCCTGTACCTGGCCTCACCGGACGCCGCCGCCACCGCCGAGCGGATCCGGACCAACGGCGGCGAGGTGGTGATGGGGCCGATGCAGGTCGGCGACTTCGGCACCATGGTGGTCGCCAAGGACCCGGGCGGGGTGGTGTTCGGCGTCTGGCAGGGCGGCACCCACGAGGGCTTCGAGAAGCAGGACGCGCCCGGCGCGTACGCCTGGGCCGAACTCGTCACCCGCGAGCCCGGGAAGGCCGACGCCTTCTTCCCGGCGGTCTTCCCGTACGGCGTGCGCAAGATGGACTCCGAGCAGTTCGACTACCGGATGTTCCTGGTCGGCGGCCGGCCGGTGCTGGGCCGGATGGGGGCGGAGGGCGACTTCCTGCCGCCCGAGGCGCCCTCGTACGTGAGCGTCTACTTCGCCGTGGACGACGCCGACGCCGCGATCGGGCGGCTGACGGCGCGCGGCGGCACGGTCTACTTCGGCCCGATGGACAGCCCGTTCGGGCGGTTCGCGGCGGTCGGCGACCAGCAGGGCGCGGCCTTCGGGCTGATCGACCTGGGCCGCACGGTGGGCGACCAGCCGCCGACGGTGGACGTCTGATGGGCGAGCGCGAGGACCTGGTCGAGACCCTGGACAAGCACCGCGGCCTGCTGCGCCGCACCGTCCGGGACCTCACCGACGAGCAGGCGGCCCGGCGCACCACCGCCAGCGAGCTGTGCCTGGGCGGCCTGATCAAGCACGTCACGGCCGTGGAGGCGCGCTGGGCGCGGTTCATCACCGGCGGTGCGGCGGCGATGCGCGGCGGCGACGACGGGGACTGGGCGGAGCAGTTCCGGATGGCGGAGGGCGAGACCCTGGCCGGGCTGCTCGCCGCGTACGAGACGGTCGCGCGCGGTACGGACGCGCTGGTCCGGGGCGTGCCCGACCTCGACCTCGGCCACCCCCTGCCGCCGGCGCCCTGGTTCGAGCCGGGAGCGAGCTGGTCGGCCCGGCGGGTGCTGCTGCACCTGATCGCGGAGACCGCGCAGCACGCCGGGCACGCGGACATCATCCGGGAGGCGCTGGACGGGGCGAAGTCGATGGGGTGAAGGCGGAACGGGGTGAACCGGCGGCCGGGTGGGCGCGGGCGGGCCCGGGCCTTCAGGACACCTCGACGCCGAGCAGCTCGTGCAGCGCCCGGCCGCCGTCCGGGGTGACCCGCAGGGCCCGGCCGGAGCCGATCCGCTCGACCCAGGAGCGGTCCAGCGCGGTGCGGCAGAGCGCCGCGCCCAGTGCGCCGCCGAGGTGGCTGCGGCGCTCCGTCCAGTCCAGGCAGCTGCGCACCACCGGGCGCCCGCCCGGGCGGCCGGCCCGCGGCGGCAGCTCGATCCGCTGCTCGGCCAGCCAGGCGTGGCCCCGTTCGGTGACGGCGAGCCCGGCGTGGTCGCTGACCAGGCCGCGGTCGAGCAGGGCCTCGGCGACGGCCACGCCGAGGCGGCCGGCCAGGTGGTCGTAGCAGGTGCGGGCGCGGGCCTCGGCGCTCTGCCGGGTGGCCTCGCGGAGCGTACGGGGGGCCGGGCCGGGGCGGCGGGCGGGTCCGGCGGAGGACCCTCCGGGCGTGGCCCCGGCGGCCTCCGGGCCGGTTTCGGCGAAGACGGTGAGGTCCTCGATCAGGGTCGCGACGGCGGGGGAGGCCAGCCGGACGTACCGGTGCCGCCCCTGGCGGTCCTCGCTCAGCAGCCCGCCCGCGATCAGCCGGGACAGGTGCTCGCTGGCCGTGGACGGCGCGACTCCGGCCGCCCGGGCCAGCTCGCCCGCCGTCCAGGCGCGGCCGTCCAGCAGGGCGGAGCAGAAGGCGGCACGGGTGGGGTCGGCGAGCAGCGCGGCGAGGGCGGCGAGCGGGGAGCCCCGGTGGTCCACCGGAAGGCGTTCGTGGTCGGGCATGCCTCCATGGTCGTCCCGGCACGGTTCGGCAGGGGCCGAAACGACTCGGGGCCACGATGACGGCATGGACGATCCGACGCCCCACAAGCCGGCACCTCACGACCCGACCTCCCGCGAAGTGACCTTCGTCCGCCACGAGGACGTGACCGCGGCCCTGGCCGACCCCGCGCTGGTCCCGCCGCCCGCGACGCCCGGCCCGTACGGCACCGCGGCCTGGCTGCGGGCCACCGTCGCCCGGTTCAGCGCGGGCGGGCCGCACGCCCGGCGCCGGGCGCTGGTGCTGGCAGACCTGGAGCGGCTGGACCCGGGCGAGCTGCGGATCCTGGCCGCGGGCGGCTACGAACCGGACCTACGGCTGCGGGTGGTGCGGGTGCTGGCGACGGCGCTGGGCCTGGCCGGGCCGGAGGCCGTCGCACGGGACGTGAAGGCGGTGGCCCGGGCCTACTTCGACCCCGCGCCGGACGACCCGGAGGCGGATGCGGCGGTGGCCCGGCTGCTGCCCGCGATGGGGGACGCGGACCCGGAGACGGCGGCGAACCGGATCGGCCTGCTGGTGCAGGCCTGCGAGGCCACCGCGACCCTGGTCGAGCACGCCCGGCGCGGCGGCGGGGCGCCGGACCTGGCCGCCGTGCTGCGGGAGGATCCGCCGGTCCGGGCGATGCGCCGGTTCGCGGCCCGGGCGACCGTGGTCGGCGGGGTCGCCGTGCCCGCCGGGGCGCACGTGCTGCTCGACCTCGACGC
Source organism: Kitasatospora sp. NPDC096128 (assembly GCF_040303105.1). NCBI lineage: Bacteria > Bacillati > Actinomycetota > Actinomycetes > Kitasatosporales > Streptomycetaceae > Kitasatospora > Kitasatospora sp. NPDC096128. The sequence goes on from NZ_JBEOSP010000016.1 coordinate 95,545, forward strand.
GGCCCGCGAGCCCGGCCGGGGGCCGCTGGCCTTCGGCGCCGAGCCCCGGCTCTGCCCGGGGCGCTCGCACGCCCTGGTGATCGCCGAGGGCATCCTGTACGGCTCCTCCGACCCGTCGGACACCTCGATGCCGCCCGCCTAGGAGCCCCGGCACGACCGAGGGCCCGACCACGACCGACCACCCGAGCCCGACCGAGGAGCAGACTCGATGACCACCCCCGCCCCGCTGACCGCGTTCGCCGCCCTGCACCACCGCCCCGGCCGCCCGCTGCTGCTCCCGAACGCCTGGGACCACGCCTCCGCCGCCGCCCTCGCCGCCGTCGGCCACCCCGCGATCGGCACCACCAGCCTGGGCGTGGCGGCCGCCGCCGGGCTGCCCGACGGTGCCGCCGCGACCCGCGCGGAGACCGTCCGGCTGGCCCGCCGGCTGGGCCGCGACAGCTACCTGCTGAGCGTCGACGTGGAGTCCGGGTTCAGTGACGATCCGGCCGAAGTCGCCGAGCTGGCACTTGAGTTGGCCGGCCTCGGGGCGGTCGGCATCAACCTGGAGGACGGCCGGCCGGACGGCACCCTGGCGCCGGCCGAGCTCCACGCGGCGAAGGTCGCGGCGGTGAAGGCCGCCGTGCCGGAGCTGTTCGTGAACGCCCGCGCCGACACCTACTGGTGCGGCCACGACGACCCGGAGCCGGAGACCGTACGGCGGCTGGACGCCTACCGGCGGGCGGGCGCGGACGGCGTGTTCGTGCCCGGGCTGAGCGAGCCGGCGGCGATCGCCGAGCTGGTCGGGCGGCTGTCCGTCCCGCTCAACATCCTCTGGACGCCGGCCGGTCCGAGCCTCGCCGAGCTGGCCGCGCTCGGGGTGGCCCGGGTCAGCACGGGTGGGCTGCTGTACCGGGCGGCGCTGGCGGCGGCGGTGTCGACGGCCGCCGCCGTGGCCTCGGGCGGGCCGGTCGGTCCGCTGCCCGGGTACGCCGAGGTCCAGGCGCTGAGCGGGAGTTGACGGTCTGCGGACGGGGCGCGGCGGTCCGGGCTCAGGCCTTGGAGCGTCGCGCCTCGATGCCGTCCAGGATCATGGTGAGCCCGCGGCGGAAGCTGCTGTCCCGGCCCTCGTCGATCTCGTCCGGCACGTGGGTGGTGTACAGCCGGTGCAGTCGCGGATGGCCCTTGGTGGCCTCGATGACGGCGGGCATCATCTGCGCCATGAACTCCTGCTCGCTCTGGCCGCTCCTGGTCAGGGCGCTCAGCCAGGCGGCCTCCACACAGGCGGTGCCGATGGTGTAGCCCATGGCCACGCTCATCATGTCGTTGGCCTCGGAGAACTCGAAGCCGGCCGTCTCCGCCACGGCGAGCAGGGCCTCGGAGAGCCGCATCCAGTTGGGCCCGAGGTAGATCATTCCGACGTCGCCCATCACCGAGACCATCCACGGGTGGCGGGTGATGGTCGCGCGCATGGCCTCGCAGCTCTCCATGACGGCCGCGCGCCAGACCTCCGGGTCCTCGGCGCCGGTGACCCGGGGCAGCGGGAGTTCACCGAAGACGTGGTCGACGACCAGGGCGAGCAGCTCCTCCTTGTTGGCGACGTGGGTGTAGAGCGAGGTCGCACCGGCGTTGAGCCGGGCGCCGAGCTTGCGCATGCTCAGCGCCTCGATGCCGTCGGAGTCCAGCAGCGCGAAGGCCTCGGCGACGATCTGCTCGCGGCTGAGGGCCGGTTGGGTCCGCCGCTTCTGCGGGCGGTTCCACGGCGAGGTGATGCCGGGCTGCGCCTCGCTCCGGTGCTCCGGTGCGATGTCCTCCGACTTGGCCGTCATCAGGCCCTCCATTCCACGTGCCCCCTGGTCGGGTGCGGTCCGTCCAGCATAGGCCCCGACGCCGAACACCGTACGGCCTTACGTACACCGTACGGCTGGCGCACGCCGTACGGCCTTGCGCACAGTGTTCGGTCTCCGTACAGTGTTCGACGTGGCGCACACCGTTCGGTCGGGGACGGCGGACGGTGTGCGCCACGGGGACTTCCGCGCGGCTGCCGCCGACGCGAGGACGTGCGCGGGGCTGCGGCCGACGTGCCGAACCGAAGGGGGAATCGCGGTGGATCGTCACCCGCGTCGCTGGCTCATCCTGGTCGTGCTGTGCCTCAGCAGCCTGGTGCTGGTGATCGACAACATGGTGCTCACGGTGTCCATCCCGCCGATCGCGGAGGACCTCAAGGCCGGGGCGCAGGACATCCAGTGGATCATCGACTCGTACATCCTGGTCTTCGCCGGCCTGCTGCTGACCTCGGGCAGCCTGTCCGACCGGTTCGGACGACGAAAAGTGATGATCATCGGGCTGGTGCTGTTCGGCGCCGCCTCACTGGTCGCCGCGGTCGCCGGCAGCCCCGGTGAACTGATCGCCGGCCGCGTGCTGATGGGCGTCGGCGGCGCCCTCGTCATGCCCAGCACGCTCTCCATCCTGATCACCGTCTTCGACGACGAGGAGCGGCCCAGGGCGATCGCCGCCTGGAGCGCGGTGGCCATGATCGGCCTGGTCGGCGGCCCGGTGCTGGGCGGCGCGCTGATCGCGCACTTCTGGTGGGGTGCGGTGTTCCTGCTCAACGTGCCGGTCGCGGCCGTGGCCATCGTCGCGGCGGTCGTGCTGATGCCCGAGTCCAAGGGCCCCTGGCGCAAGCCCGACCTGCCCGGCATGCTGCTCTCGATGGTCGGCATGACCGCCCTGGTCTGGTCGATCATCGTCCTGCCGCGGGACGGCTTCGCCCACGTCAACACCCTCGGCTCGCTGGCCGTCGCGATCGCCGCACTGGTCGGCTTCGGCGTCCGCCAGGTCCGCACCGACTCGCCGATGGTCCCGCTCAAGCTGTTCCGCAACCGGGTCTTCACCGGCGCCAGCTTCTCCCTCGTCCTGCTCACCTTCGCCACCGGCGGCCTGATGCTGGTGCTCACCCAGTACCTGCAGTTCGTGCTGGAGTTCTCGCCCACCGACACCGGCCTGGCCTTCATCCCGCTGGCCGTCGCCTCGCTCGCCTTCAACGTGATCGGCGCCGCGCTCGGCAAGAAGCTCTCCGCCCGGGTGCTGACCTCGATCGGCATGGTGATCATCGCGGGCGGCTTCGGCCTGCTGGCCACCCTCTCGGTCGGCGACGGCTTCGCCAAGGTCGCCCTCGCCATGCTGGTCCTCGGCATCGGCTCCGGCCTCGGCATGCCGGCCGCCGCCAACGCGCTGATGGGGGCCATCCCCGGGGAGCACGCCGGGGTCGGCTCCGCGCTCAACGACACCATCCAGCAGTCCGGCGCCGCCCTCGGCGTGGCCATCCTCGGCACCGTGCTCTCCAGCACCTACACCGGCGCGATGCCCGCCGACGCCCCCGCCCCCGCCCGGCACGCCGTCACCGACGCGCTCGCCCTCTCCGCCGGCAGCGGCGACGGCGCCCTGGCCCGGGCCGCCCGGGAGGCCTTCAACGCCGCCACCTCCACCACCTTCACGGTCGGCGGGATCGCGGTCCTGGTGGCGGCGGCACTCACCCTGGTGCTGATGCGGGGCAAGCCGGCGGGTGCGGGTGCGGAGGCGGGTGCGGAGGCGTCGGCCGGGGTCGAACCCCAGGAGCCGGCCGTCGAGGCTCCGGCGGCCTCCGCCGGGGTGGCGGCCTGACCACCCGCCCTCCGAAGGCCCCGACCGGTCCGCCGGCATCGGGGCCTTCGGGCGTTCCGGCGCCTCCGTCCGAACCCCTGCGGGCGGGCGGGCCAGGGCCTGTCCTAAGGTGCACTGACCCCGCTCGGATGGCCCGCCGCCGCCCCGGGCAACCCGATTCCAAGCAGGTTCCCATGCAACGGCTGCTCCCCGGCCTCGCCGCCGCGACCGGCGGGCTGCTCGCCTGCGCCGCCGCCCTGGGCTGGGTCGTCTTCCGGCGCCCTCCCGTCAACCCGCGCTCGCACCGCGGGAGTTCGCCGGTGGTCGTGGTGGCCGGCGACAGCCTGGTGCACGGCACCGTCGGTACCGACTGGGTCGCCTCGCTGCGCCGGCGGCCCGACTGCCGGGGCCTCGACTTCGTCAACGCCGGACGCAACGGCGACAGCTGCACCGACCTGCTGGAGCGGATCGGCCGGGACGTCCTCGACCGGCGGCCGGCCGCGGTGGTGGTCATGATCGGCACCAACGACCTGCTGGGCGGCGCCGGGCCGGAGCGGTACCGGGAGCGGCTCGGCGCGATCGTCGACCTGGTCCGGACCGGCAGCCGCGCCCGCATCGCGCTGGCCTCGCTGCCGCCGTTCGGCGAGGACCCGGACTCCCCGGCCAACCAGCGGGTCCGCGCGTTCAACGTCGTCGCCGCCGAACTCGCCCGGGGCGTCGGCGCCGACTACCTGCCGGTGCACGAGCGGATGGCCGAGGTGCTGCGGGAGCGCGGCACCGGCGCGCCCGCCTTCGGCTACCGGGTCGGCCTCGCCTTCCGCTCGGCCGTCCGCCACCTGCTCCTCCGGCACTCCTGGGACGGCATCGCCCGGGGCCGGGGCCTCCACCTGCTGGTCGACCACCTCCACCTGAACGACCGGGCCGGGGCGATCGTCGCGGACCTGGTCGCCGACCACCTCGCCGACCGCCTCGCCGACCACCTCGCCGGCCGGACCGCCGAAGGCTCCCGGGACGCGCTGCCCGCCCGGCGCGCGTAGCCTTCGAACATGCCCACCGAATACGCGGAACGCGCGTCCAGGCTGCCCGGGGCGGTGCTGTGGACGAAGGGCGCGAGCCCGGGCGGTGGCGGCGGCGGTGATGACGGTGACGGCGGCGCGGACGGTCTGGTGCTGCCGGACGGCTGCATGGACCTGCTCTGGAGCGAGGGCCGGCTGCTGGTCGCCGGACCGGACACCCGGGCGTTCCGGACCGGGCCGGGGCTGCGCGGGCCGTGGGCGGGCGTCCGCTTCCGGCCCGGCGCCGGGCCGCTGCTGCTCGGTGTGCCGGCCTACGAACTGCGCGACCGCCGGGTCGAGTTGGCTGACCTGCTGCCCGCCGCCGAGGTGCGCCGACTGACCGGGCGGATCGACGCCGCTCCCGACCCGGCCGTCGCCCTGGAGGAGCTGGCGCTGCGCCTGGCGGCCGCGGCGCGGCCCGAGGACCCGCTGGTGCGGGCGGTGGCCGGCGCGCTCGCGGCCGGGCGCAGCGTCGCGGCGACGGCCGAGGCGGTCGGGCTCGGTGCCCGGCAGCTGCACCGCCGCTCGCTGGCGGCCTTCGGCTACGGTCCCAAGACGCTGGCCCGGATCCTGCGGCTGCAGCGCGCGCTGGGGCTGGCCCGCGCCGGCGTCCCGCTCGCCGAGACGGCGGCCCGGACGGGCTATGCGGACCAGGCTCATCTCTCCCGTGATGTACGGGAGTTGGCGGGGTCCCGGGTGACGGATCTGCTGTGAGTGTTCCGGCCCTCACGCGCCCTGGAGCGGTGCCAGCAGGTCGACCCCGTTGCCGTCCGGGTCGCGCAGCGAGGCGTAGCGCTGGCCCCAGAAGGCGTCCCAGGGCTTGAGTTCGCCGTGGTGGCCGGCCTCGGTCAGCTCCCGGTAGACGGCGTCCACGTGCGCCGGGCTCTGGCAGCGGAACGCCAGCGCCGCCCGGGCGCCGCCGGTCGGCGGCTGCCAGTCCGGGTGGAAGGAGCGGATGGTCGATTCGGCGTCGAGGACCAGGAGCAGTCCGCCGGGCAGCTCGGTCTCGACGTGCGGCTCCTGCTCGGAGCCCTCGGGGAAGGCCAGTCCCAGCCGCCGGTAGAAGGCGACCGAGGCGGCCATGTCGGAGACGGCCAGGCCGATGAAGGCGAACCGCGGTGCTGGTGTGCTGTTCATGGTCGCCACGCTAGGCGGCCTGCGGGCGGGGGTCTTGAAGGAATCGGACGTCTGCGGCCGCTACCCTCCGGTCATCTCGAACACCGCCCCTGAGCTGGACGAGCCGATCCACGTCGTCCCGTACGACCCGGCCTGGGCCGCGCGGGCGGAGGGGGGCCTGAGCGACTCGTTGTCAGTCCCTTCTTGTACCGTCGATCCCGGGAACAGTGGAATCAGCACGGGGGTATGACGCATGTTCAAGACGACTCCGGAGACGCCCGACGTCTTCCGCACCCCGGTCGACGAGGTATTCATCCGCAACCACCTCGGCCGGCCCCAGGGGCTCGACGCCGCCAGCTGGACGCTCACCGTCGAGGGCCTGGTGGAGCGGCCCCTGCGGCTGGACTTCCAGGCCCTGAAGCGTCTGCCGCAGACCGAATTCACCGCCGTCCACGAGTGCTTCGGCAATCCGCTGCACCCCACCGTGCCGACCCGCGCCGTCACCAACCTGGAGTGGGTCGGCGTCCCGCTCGCCGAGGTGCTGGCGCTGGCCGGCCCGCTTCCGGAGGCTCGGCACGTCTGGCTGGAGGGCGCCGACCGGGCCGACTTCGCGGGGGAGAGCGACGTGAACTTCCTCAAGGACCTGCCGCTGGAGCAGGCCCGCACCGAGGTCGTCCTGGCGCACCGGATGAACGGCGAACCGTTGCGCCCCGACCACGGGTACCCGGTGCGCGCGGTGGCGCCGCTGATGTTCGGCACCAACTCGGTCAAGTGGCTGACCAGGATCGTGCTGGCCGCCGACCGCGCCGAACACCTGTTCACCACCCGCCTGTACACCCGCGTCCTGCCGGGGGAGAGCGAGGTCCGGCCGGTCCGTGAGAAGGACGTCAGCAGCAAGCTGCTGAGCCTGCGGGACGGCTCCACCGTGCCCGCCGGGGTTCGCGAACTGGCGGGCTACGCCTGGAGTTCCACCGAGGTGACGGCCGTCGAGGTCGCGGTGGACGACGCCGACTGGCAGCCCGCCGAGCTGGACGCGCGCGGTCCGCACCCCACGTGGCAGCGGTTCCGGCTCCGGCACGACCTCGCCCCGGGGCGGCACCGGATCCGCTGCCGGGCCACCGACTCCGCAGGGCGGGTCCAGCCGCTCACCGGTGACCGCAACGCCGTCCACGAGATAGCCGTCGTGGCGGAGTGACACCGGCCCGCCCGGTTCAGCGGGCGGCCGGCCGGGTGGTGATCGCCGGGCGGACCTTGGTGAGCATCAGGTCGAGGAACCGGTCAGGGTGGCGGAAGCTCGCGAAGTGGCTGGCGTCCTGGATCAGCGCGAACTCCTTCACCGGGGCGGTGACGTCGTCGAAGAACCGCCGGGCGGGCGCGGGCGGGGTGAGGACGTCGCTGTCGCCCTGGAAGACGAAGAACGGGATCCGGAAGTCGGTGCCCTCGGCCCGCTCGTCGAAGGTTGCAGCCTCCAGTTGGAGCTTCTCGGAGAACTCCATGGCCTTCAGATACGACCGCAGGCCGCGCAGGGTGTGCAGGGGGGAGAACCAGAGCGAGCGCATCACCACGGTCTTCATGGTGTCGTAGGAGAGCGGGTCGCTGGTGAGGACCAGCTTGTTGTACTCGGCGACGTCCTTGGTGGTCCACCGGGTCCGGTCGGCGCCCATGGCCAGGGCGGTGGCCAGCTCCTTCTCCTTCTTCCGGCCCGCCGCGCGCAGCCGGTCGACGAGGGCGTCGTAGGCGGTGCGCTCCCGGCCGCCGTCGATGATGTTCTGGTCGGTGCCGACGTAACCCGAGTACAGCTCGGGGTGGTTGCGGGCCAGCCGCAGGCCGAGGACGGTGCCGAAGGAGTTGGCGACCAGCAGCAGCCGGTCGACGCCGAGCCGGGTCCGCAGGTGCTCGGTGACCTCCAGGGCGTCGCGGTACAGCTGCGGGTGGCTCAGCTCGCCCTGCCCCTCCGGGCCGCCGGCGGCGAAGGTGAAACCGGCGCCGCGCATGTCCCAGCGGACGATCGTGAAGTGCTTCTCCCAGCTGTGGGTGCGGGGGAGGAAGGCCAGGTTGGAGGCGCCGGGGCCGCCGAGGATCTCCAGGATCACCGGGTTGCTGCGGTCCTCGCCGCGGATGGAGATCCACTGGTCGATGCCGCCGATCCGGACGAAGCCGGACTCCTCGACGCCGTTCGGCGCGGTGATCCGCAGCTTCTTCGTGAGTGCCGCGCGCTTGAGCTGTCGGTAGCCCAGCACCCCGGCGACGGGAGTGGCGAGGGCGGCGGTGGTGGCGATGGCGATGGTGGCAAGCATGGTGTATCCCCCAAACTGTTTACTGCGTCAGCAGATGTGTTTAAGGTATATACAGTTCGAGGTGCTGTCAACGGACGGCGCACGGAAGCCGCAACGGACGTGCGGAGGCCGCAACGGACGTGCGGAGGCCGCGACGGCGCGGAAGCCGCACAGGATTCGACGATCCGAAGATTCGAAGAGGAGACCGGGATGGCCAAGGAGAAGGCACGCGACCTGCGCGCGGGCATCGCACTGCTGTGGGGCGAGCGGGACCAGCCCACCCGCGGGCCCAAGCCCAGCCTGACCCCCCAGCGCATCGCCGCCGCCGCCGTGGTGATCGCCGACGCCGAGGGGCTGGACGCGGTCTCCATGAACAAGGTCGCCGCCGAGTTCGGCGTCTCGGCCATGGCGCTCTACCGCTACGTGCCCGGCAAGGCCGAACTGGTCGAGTTGATGGTCGAGTCCGTGCTCGCCGGCGTCCCCGACCTGTCAGCCGCCGGCGACGACTGGCGGCAGCGCATCACCGAATGGGCCCGCCGCTCCGCCGCGCTCCACCGCGCCCACCCCTGGCTGCTGGCGGCCACCGCCATGCGCCGCCAGCTCATGGGCCCCCACCAGCTCGGCTGGCTGGACGCGGCCCTCGCCGCCCTGGAGCCCTCCGGCCTGAGCGCCGCCGAGCAGCACCGGGTCTTCGTCCTGGTCGCCGGCCTGGTCCGCACCCTCGTCCAGCAGGACCTCGACTTCGACGAGGAGCACAGCCGGGAATGGGGCCGGCTCACCGATGAACTCCTGGAACGCCACGCCGACCGCTTCCCCACCCTCACCCGGGCCATCGCTGCCGGTGCCTTCGCCCCCGACCCCGTCGACCCGCTGGAGTTCGGCCTGGCCCGCATCCTCGACGGCGTCCAGCTGCTCCTCGACCAGCCCGGCCGCCCGGTGTGAAGCCGCGGGTGTGACGTCCCCGGCTTGACGTCCCCGGCGTGACGCCCCGGGGGTGTGCTGCCTGCCGGCCGGGGCGGCTGTGCTGCCTGCCGACCGGGGCGCCTGCGCTACCCGCCGGCCGGGGCGTCGCCCGAGCGCAGGGTGAGCACGGTGATCTCGCTCGGGGCGAAGACCCGGAAGGGAGGTCCCCAGAAGCCGGTGCCCCGGCTGGTGTAGAGCCGGGTGCGCTCGCCGTGCCGGCTGAGGCCGTGCACCACGGGCTGGTCGATCCGGACGAGAAAGTTGAACGGCCAGATCTGGCCGCCGTGGGTGTGCCCGGAGATCTGCAGGTCGACGCCGGCGGCCGCGGCCTGCGGGACGTACTTGGGCTGGTGGGCGACGAGCAGGACGGGCCGGTCCGGGTCCGCGCCCGCCAGCGCGCCGAGCAGGTTGGCCCGGTGCCCGGCCAGGCCGGAGGACTCCGCGGTGACGTCGTCCACGCCGGCCAGCACCAGGGCGTCCCCGCCGCGCTCGACCACGACGTGGCGGTTGTGCAGCGGCTCCCAGCCGAGGTCCGCCATCCGGTCCAGCCAGCCCTGGGCCTCCCCGCCGTACTCGTGGTTGCCCGTGACGTAGACCTTGGCCAGCCGGGCCCGGACGGTGCCGAGCGGCGCGGACTGCTCCCGGCGCTGGGCGGGAGTGCCGTCGGCGATGTCCCCGGCGTGGACCACCACGTCCGGGTCGAGCGCGTTGACCGCCGCGGCGACCCGGGCCGACCAGTCCGCCCGGTCGATCGGCCCGTAGTGGGTGTCGGCGAGCACCACGACCCTGGTCCCGTCCAGCCCGCCGCCGAGCCGCGGCAGGTGGACGTCCAGCCGCTTCACCCGGGGCACCCGCATCGCCTCGCGGTGCCCCCAGGCGAGCAGCCCGGCCGAGACCGCGGCCACCGCCGCCGCCACGGTCCTGGCCCGGTCGGTGCCGCCGACGTCGAGCCCGCCCAGGACGAGGTTCACCAGTCCGCCCAGGACGGACCAGGTGAACAGCACCCAGACCACCCCGAGGCTGGTGTCCGCGACGCGGGCCGCCCGGTCGTTCCGCCGCGACCCGTGGCCCGCGATCATCAGGAACGGGAAGGACACCAGCCAGGCGGCGAACACCACCGTGCCGGCCAGGACCACCGGGAACGGCCAGTCGGCACCCGAACCGAGGAGCGTCCACCAGGGCGCTCCGCCCAGCAGCACGAGCACCAGCACCAGCACGGCCAGCCGCCGGGCCACGGACCGCCGCCGTCCCGGGCCCGCTGCCGCCCCGCCCTCGGGCCGCGCGGCAGCCGCGATTGCCCCGGACTCCCCACCGCCCGCCGGGAGTTCCGGTCCCGCACCGCTGGTTCCGCTGTCACCCACTGCGCTGCCCCTCACGTCTGCTCCCCGTGCTCCTCCCCATCATCCGCCACCCGCCGTCCCCGCCCTGCACGAGTCACCGCAGGACGTCCGCGACGACGTCACCCTCCTCGGGCAGCGGATGCTTGGGATCCTTTGTGAGGCACCGGCCATCGGCTGCACCGACTCGCGGTCGATGCACGAGTGGGCATCGCGTGATCTCCACGCGCGGGCCGGCGGGCCACCGCCGGGGGAGCCGGCGCAGGAGAGCGGGGAGGCCTACGCGCGGGCCGCCGTCCTCGCGGGGCGGGCTTTCGTCCCCCAGCTGGCGAGCAGGCTCAGCGCCTCGGCGGACGGGGAGCCGGGCTGGGCCGTATTGATGACGAGGGCCTGATCGGGGTCGTCGGGCAGGCGGAAGGTCTCGTAGGACAAGGTCAGCTCCCCCACGATCGGGTGGTGGAAGCGCTTGGTCCCGTTGGCCTTCTCGCGGACCGGGTGTTCGGCCCACCAGCGTCGGAAGTCCTCGCTCAGTTCGGAGAGTTCACCGACCAGGGCCACGAGCAGGGGGTCGTCGGGGTGGCGGCCGGCGTCCATCCGCAGGTCGGCGACAGCGTCCCGGGCCACCTGTTCCCAGTCGGGGTACAGGTCTTTGACGGAGTCGTCGAGGAACAGCAGGCGTATCCCGTTGCGTCCGCTCTCGGGCAGTGCTGCGAAGTCGGTGATGAGGGCGCTTGCCAAGCGGTTCCAGGCGAGTATCTCAAGACGCCGTCCGACCACCATGGCGGGCGCGTTGTCGAGGGTGTCGAGCACCCGGAGCAGGCCGGGGCGCACCCGGTGGGTAGGCCCCTGGGGCCGGACGCGGGCGGGAGCGGGCTGCCCGGGCCTGGCCAGGTGGTGCAGGTGGCTGCGCTCGGCATTGTCCAGGCGCAGGGTTCGGCAGACGGCGTCCAGGACTTCGGCCGAGACGTTCACGTCGCGGCCCTGTTCCAGGCGGGTGTAGTAGTCGGCGCTCACCCCGGCCAGTGCGGCGAGCTCCTCCCGCCTCAGCCCCGGCACCCGGCGCCGACCGGCTGGGGGGAGACCGACGTCCTCGGGAAGCAGCCGCGCTCGGCGGGATCGCAGGAAATCGCCCAACTCAACTCGTCTGTCCACGCCACAAGTGTGGCGTACCCCGCCGACCGGGTCCTGGGTCCGGCAGACCCAGGACCACGGTTCCCGGAGCCGACAGGGCTCTGGCTGGAGGCCGTGCGGCTGTCGAAGATGGCATTCGTTCGAATGACCGCAGAGCAGACAGGACGGGCGACCATGCCGAAGACGACTGTGAGTACCTTGGTGGAAGCACCCGCTGACGACGTGTGGGGTCTCATCCGGGACTTCAACGGCCTGGGCGACTGGCACCCCCACATGCCGCCGAGCCGCATCGAGGGCGGCGGGCCGGCGGATGCGGTCGGGGCGGTCCGGATCTTCTCGATCGGTGGGACCGAGATCCGCGAGACCCTGCTGGCCTTCGACGAAGAGGGCCGCAGCTACACCTTCAGCCTCCCGGACGGCGTCTTCCCGCTGCGCAACTACCGGGCGTCGTTGCGGGTTCTCCCCGTCACGGAGCTGAACGGGAGCTTCGTGGAGTGGAGCGCGACCTACGACGTCGAGGCCGCGGCGGAACGGGACATGGCGGAGTCCGCTCGCGGGGTCTTCTCCGCAGGTCTGGCCGCACTGCGCGCACGCTTCGCCCGCTGACGGTGCGACCGGGCGGCCCGATGGCCCCGTTACGGTCGCAGTCCGCGGAACGCCAGTGCGAGAACGTCTGCCACGTGATCGGTCGAGAGCGGTGCGATGCGCAGGAGGAGCCGGTAGTACAGGGGTGCGTACAGCAACTCCACCGCGGCGTCGAGGTCGACGTCGTCCCGGATCTGCCCTAGCCGCTGGCCCTCCTTCAGCAGGTCCGCGCATTCCCGGGTGCGCGGCCTGACGATCGTGTCCAGGATCGCCTCGGTCAGCACCGGGTCGGACTGGGCTTCGGCGATCAGGCCGGTGAAGATGTCGCCCATCTCGGTGTTGAGCAGCCCGACGACCGCGCTCATCTGCCCGGTGAGATCGGCGATCACGTCACCGGTGGAGCGAAAGTCGATCCCGCTGCCGACCTTCTCGTTGACGGCTTCCAGGACGACCGTGCCCTTGGACGGCCACCACCGGTAGATCGTCTGCTTCCCCACGCCCGCGCGGGCCGCGATCCCCTCGATCGTCACCTGGGCATAGCCGACCTCGGTTGCCAGCTCGAAGGCTGCCGCGAGCGTGGCCTCATGGGAACGCCGACTGCGGCGCCCGGAACTGGCTGGCGATGTCATGGGGGAATCATAAGGCAAACATGAGACGAGACGTATCGTCTTGACCCGTCCTGAAGCGCCGTGCCATTCTCCAAACGAACCGGAACGTCTCGTCTCGTCTCGTTGAGCTGGAACACTCCCAGGGGGAATCACATGAACACCGCGATCACCAGACCCGCGATCCGTGCGGCGGCAATCCTCGCCGCAGCGTTACTCCTCGCCACCCTCACGCCGGGCACGAGCCGAGCGGAGTCGCCGCCGCACGAGACGCCCACCGGCCTCGGCAGCCAGGAGACGACCCTCCACAACGCCGGCCCGAGCCTGAACGCGACCATCCTCTCCCCCCTCGACGGTGCTCGGCGCCACCCCGCGATCGTGCTGGTGCAGGGTGCGGGGCCCGGCGCCCGCGGGCAGTACCGGACCGAGGCCGAGGCGATGGCCCGCGCCGGATTCGTCGTGCTCAGCTACGACAAGCGCACCGTCGGCTACTCCCAGACCCAGCGCTCCTACCGACTCCTCGCCGACGACGCACTGGCAGCGGTGCAGACGCTGCGTACCAGCCCCGGCGTGGACCCGGACCGCGTCGGACTCTGGGGCTTCAGCGAGGGCGGCTGGGTCGCTCCGCTGGCCGCCGCCCAGTCGCCCGACGTGAAGTTCCTCGTGCTGGTCGGCGCCAGCGGAGTCTCCCCCGCGCGCGCCCAGGCCTGGTACCTGACCAACAAGCTCCGCAGGACCGGTGTACGAGGATCCATGCTGGGCCCGATCGCGCAGTCGGGCACCCGCTTGATGGCCGACGCGGGCCTGTTCCCCGAGGCCGACCACGACGCAGCCGGAGCGCTGGCCCGCCTTCAGCAGCCCGTCCTGGCCCTGTGGGGCGGACAGGACCACCAGGAGCCGCCGCTGGAGAGTTCTCGGATCCTCCAAGACGCACTGCGCCAGGCCGGTAACAACCGCTCCACCATCCACTTCTTCCCCGACGCCGAACACAAGCTGCACACCACGACGGACGGCTTCGACCGCGGCGCCGATCTGACTCCTGGCTACGTTCCCCTGATGGCCCGGTGGGTCGCCGACCTGCCCGACGTCGCGCCGTCCGCGGACACCGGGACGCCCCCGCGCCAGGACTTCGCCAGTCCCGAACTGGCCCCGGCCCCCTGGTACCGAACATACGGAGTCCAACTCGCCCTGCTCCTGGTCCTGCTGACGTCCTTCACCACCTACCCTCTGGTCGCGCTCCTGCGTCGACTGCGCGGGCGCCGGACCGCACCACCTGCCGCGCTTTCCGCCCGCCTGCTCAGTGCCACCGGGGCAGTTGCCACTCTCGGCTTCACCCTCTACCTGCTCTACGTCCAGGCCACCATGGACGCCGGCCCTGTCATCGCGGGACGGGCCGTCGTCTGGCTCACACTCCAACTCCTGGCAGGCGTCACCGTCGCCGCCACCATCGCCACCGCCGCCCAGTGGTGGCGCAGCACATCGCAGGCGACCGCTCTCCTGCGCATCAGGCTCGGCCTGCTGGTGACAGGCGGCCTGGCCTTCCTCCCGTGGGCCGCGTCCTGGGGGCTGCTCACCCCGTGATGAACGCACTCACGGGTGAACTGCCACCAGACTGTGGGGCTCCGTGGGTGACGGTGCAGTGAGCGCGTGCGCGATCGATGCGGCGGCGGCCGGCAGGCGCGAACGCGAGGGCTCGGCCGAGGGCCCGCCGATCGGACGCGGTCGTGCAGCCGGCCATTCCCCAGTGGATCTCGGCCACTGCGACCACGAGACGACGAAGGCCCCGACCGGCGCTTGAGTTCCAGGGATCGTTGCGACACCCCAGTTCGAGGGGTGCGATGTTCGAGATCCGGAAGAACCGGACGGTGGCTCAAGGGCCCAGGACCCTGGTCCGTGAGCGGGTGGAATACCTCCGGCTCACGGACCGGGGTGAACGCAACCAGCACTGCAACCACGGCCCGGTCGGGATCCCCCTGCCTCCCGGCTTCCCTCATCGAGGGGCGGGGAGGCCGACAGCGCTCCATTGCTCGTCGATGACGGCGGCGGTGCGGGTGCCGGTGTCGTACGGGGTCCAGCCCGGGGTGCTGTGGCGGATGAAGTCGAGCCAGGCGCCGTGTACCCCGATGTCGGCTGTCCGTCCGAGCATCCGATCGCGTGCGCGTCAGTTCTCCTCGATCAGCACCAGTTCGACCTGGACGTTGCCCCGCGTCGCGTTCGAGTACGGGCACACCTGATGGGTCGCCTCGAGCAGTTCCCGTGCGGCCTCAGAGTCCACGCCGGGCAGCTGGGCCTCGATCCTGGCCGCCAGACCCAGCCGGCCCTCGGCGAGCGACCCGACCATGGAGACGGTCACCGAGATCGCCGATTCCCTGACGTCCAGCTTCTTCGCCCCCGCGACCAAGCGCAGGCCGCTGTGGAAGCAGGCCGCGTAGCCGGCGGCGAACAGCTGCTCCGGGTTGGTACCGGGGCCGTTGTCGCCGCCCAGCTCCTTGGGCATGGACAGCGACGCCGTCAGACGGCCGTCCTCGGTGGCGACCTTGCCGTCGCGGCCGCCCCAGGAGGTGGCGGTGGTGGTGTAGATGGTGTCGCTCATGTCCGGTTCCTTCGATGAGGACGCGCCGGATGAGGGCACGTCTGATGGGCGCTCCCGCGCGGGTGTGCTGTCGACCAGCTCCCGCTGGAACGGCTGGTCAGTTGGTACTGGTGCCGGTACCGGTGGTGGTGCCGGTGCCGGCGGATCCGGACGCGGATGCGGCGGGCATCGCGTCATCCCTGGTCTGCCTGGTCTGCCTGGTCTGCCTGGTCTGCCTGGTCCGACGGGTCTGCCGGGTCTGCCTGGCGGCCGGCTCGGTGCCAAGTATGTGCATCCGGGCTCCCGCACAGCCTGCCCCTGCCAGGGGTAGGTCCGGGAAAGGGCTTGTGGATCCAGCGGGTTGCCGGACACCGGGGGCTGCGCCCACGGGTGGGTGACCCCGGCAGGGGCAGGCTGCACGGCGCCGGCGCGTACATACTCGGCTGCATGAACAAGTCAGTGCGGTTGGGGGAGTTCCTGCAGATCCGCCGGTCGCTGCTGCAACCGGCGGATGTGGGACTGCCGGATTTCGGAGAGCGACGGCGCGTGCCCGGGCTGCGCCGCGATGAGCTGGCCCAGTTGGCGGGGGTGAGCCTGTCCTACTACACGCGGCTGGAGCAGGGGGTGTCGCTCAACGCTTCGCCGGAGGTGCTGGACGCTCTTGCCCGGGCCCTCGGCCTGGATGAGGTGGAGCAGGCCCACCTGCACGATCTGGCTCACGCCGCACGTCGCGGCAGCAAGCGCCGCAGGCTGGCGCCCGAGTACGCGGATGACGCGACCAGGCAGCTGCTCGGAGCGTTCGGTGACGCACCGGCGGTGGTGCTGGGGCGCCGCAGCGACGTGCTGGCCTGGAACCGTACGGGACACGCCTTGTTCGCCGGACATCTGGACCCGCACATCCCCGATCAGCCGGACCGGCGCCCGAACATGGCGCGGCTGGTCTTCCTGGACGCTCACACCCGGGATCTGTTCGTGGACTGGCCGAGGAAGGCCAGGGCAGTGGTGGGGAAGCTGCGGCTTGCCGCCGGCCAGTATCCGGACGATCCCCGGCTGGCCGCGCTGATCGGCGAACTGGCCATGAAGAGTGCGGAATTCGCCACCATGTGGTCCGAGAACCGGGTCCGGAACTGGGACATCGCCGGCTATCGCATGCACCATCCTCTGGTCGGCCGGCTGCACCTCAACCTGCAGACCCTGACGATCCCGCAGGCGAGTGGGCAGCGCATCGTCGTCGCGACCGCTGAGGCCGGCTCAGGCTCACAGGCCGCACTGCACCTTCTCGCCCGGGCCGGTGCCCCGGTCGACCGGCGGGCAGGCCGGCACAGCTCCGGGACCGCCGGAAGCGGCCACCCTCAGACCAGCGCGAGCTGATCCCGGAACGGCGCATTCATTGAGCCGAACGCGGCCAGGGAGACCGGTTGCCACTGACGCCAGGTGCTCAGACGCTCCTCGTAGAGGGCGGCGACGTCGGGGAAGGACCTGCCGAGGAGGACCCTGAGAGGGGGCTTCTCGGCATCGACGATCCGAAGAATCGCATCGCGGGTCGCGTGCGGGTCCAGCCATCGTCGCCCTCACGCTCCGCGACCGCTCTCCCGAGGTGGGAGTGGGCGGTGAGCCCCGGGAACCCAACTGAGAACACGAGACGACGAAGGCCCGGACCGCTGAGTGGTCCGGGCCATCTGCCGGCGGCGGATGCGAGATTCAAACACGTGCGGGGTTGCCCCCAACACGCTTTCCAGGTCCGGGCGTTCGGTGGCGGCCGGAGATGTCCTGACCTTCGGCGGAGTGGCTCGCTCGCCGGGCTCCGGACGGGGCTGGACGGGGCTGGACGGGGCTGGACGGGGGTGAGTGCAACCAGAACCGCAACCAGAGGCAGCCGCGTGTGCCGTGGGCACGAGGGCGCGGCCGCAGTCGGCGACGGGCCGGCCTGCCACCGATTCAGGAGCGGGGAGCCGGGACGGCCGTGAGCATCGGGAGGGAGGACAGGTGCTCCTCAGGGATGTCGAAGGCCTCCGTCAGCGCGGACAACTGCGGAGCGAGCCGGGTGACCAGCCTCTGCCGGGTCTCGGACAGCGCACCGACCTGCTCGGCTGTCAGCGCCTCCTCGACCAGCAGCAGTCCGCTGCGCGACTCCACCTGTCCGAGCAGGAACAGAGCGCACAGGTCTTCCAGCACGGCTCGCGTGGACCGGTCGGTCACACGTGTGCAGGCCGCGACGAACGCGTCGGCGGCCTGCCCTACCGCGTACGCCTCGACCAGGGCCAGCGCGGCGTCGGACGCGTTGTTCCAGCGACCCAAGCCGTTACGCGACAGGCCGCCGCGAAGGTCGCGCCGGGCGGCCAGGTGCCAGTGGCGCTCGGCGGCGGCGAGGGTCCGCCGGAGGAAGCCGGGGTCGGTCAGATCCTCCGCGCCGGTGGCGCCCTCGGGCTTCGGGGTGAGCGTGTGGCCAAAGATCATCTCGGCGCCGGCCTTGCACCAGATCGCCAGGTTGTCACCCTCGGCCGTGATCGCCCCGTCCGCGTTCGCGGAGTACTCCGCCAGTCCGTTCACCGGGAAGAGCCCCTGGGCCCCGCAGCGCTCCCGGCTCTCGATCGTGATGTCCCGGGCCTGCCAGGTGATCCAGCCCTTGGTGACGGCCACCAGGCGTTCCGTCTCCGCGCGTTCCTCGGGCCTGTGGGTGATCCACCGTTCGGTGACCGCCCGGTGGAGGAAGGTCATGGCATAGGCGGTGGCCACACGGTCGAGCAGCCGGGCGTGGTGGCTGCGGTGCGCGGCCAGCGGGACACGCTGTCCGGTGGCCGAGCCGGAGATGTGCCGCACGTACGCGTAGCGGACCGCGGTCGCCAGCGCCGCTCGACAGCCCCCGAGCGTGCTCGCACTCATGCAGAGTTTCCCCACTGTCACCCGGCCGATGGCGTGCAGGAAGCGCTTGCGTGAGCTGCCCACTGCGCTGGTGAAGGTACCGTCCGGCAGCAGTTGTCCGTGCGGCCCCTGAATGAGCGCGGTCCGCGGCAGCCGCACTCGGTCGAAGCCGGTGACACAGTGGTCCACCGGGCTGCCGATCCGTTCCGGCAGCATCGTCACGGTGACTCCCGGCATCGCTCCCCGGTGGTCGCTCAGCGGTGTGAGGAACAGGAAGACGCCCTCGTCCCGGTCATCGACCAGCAGCCTGGCCGCGACGACCGCGGTCTTCGGCCCGCCCGCCGGACTGGTGTTGGGCATGAACTTCCATGCACCGTCGTTCGGCGTGTGCAACACGAACTCGTCGTGCTCACGGTCGTAGCGGGCGACCGTCTCCAGCGCGGCCGCGTCGTTCCCGTGCGCCCGCTCCGTGCACAGGAAGGTTCCGGTACGGGCCAGGGACGCGAACTCGCCGAGGTCGCGCGCCGGCGACACCTGGTCGTCGAGCACGCTGCCCAGGAAGAGGTTGTAGTGGATGCCGGCCACGGTCGCCGTGGCGCCGTCCACCACCGCGGCCCATTCGTGGAGTGCGGCCAACTCGCGCGGATCGCAGGCCAGCCACTCGGCAGGGAGGGGGAGTTCGTCGTTCAGTCCGCGCAGACGGTCGTACGCGAGCTGCCACCTCTCCTCGATTCGGGCCTCGGGGCGGTAGCGGAACAGTTCGGCCGAGATGGCCTTGCGCCAGTGCGCGTGGACGTAAGCACCCTCGGGGCCGTCCTGGAACAGGGCCTCGGATAAGCGGCTGTGGTCGAGTGTGACGGGAGTGTCGGTCGTCATAGGCACGCCCGGTTCAACGACGGCGGACGGCGGGCAGAAACGATCTTTCGGTTGCCGTTGTGTTAAAACGTGGCGACACGCGACATGCCGTCGCGCAGCCGCGTCGGCGGTCTCCAAGCGGACGCCGGAGCGCAGGGCCATGGTGGGGTGGGCGGCGAGCACGATCGAACCGCCAGTGCGGATTCGTCCGGCATGCCCGATGTGAATGCGACCAGAATTGCGACTACGACGAAGGCCCCGACCGCTGGGCGGTCGGGGCCTTCGTTATGGCTGGTGAGCCATGGCGGAGGATACGAGATTCGAACTCGTGAGGGGTTGCCCCCAACACGCTTTCCAATTCTCACGAAGCGGGTCCGCTGGGGTTCACACCCGTTCTGACCTGCGGTGGAGCGGACCGCTGGGCAGCGGCTGAACCCGGCCGGACGGGGGTGAATGAGACCAAAACTGAGACCAGGTGGTGCTCAGTTGCGGCCTGCTGGTGCGGCTTCCACCGCGCCGGTCCACGCCATTGAGGGGGCACGTACGCGAGTGCCGTGCCGGCTGAACGGACTACGCCCAGCAATCCGGCGGTGCGTCGGATCTACCTCTACGGTGCCGAAGCCCGGCTGCCACAACGGTGCTGGCGCGGTGGACCAGTCGGGCGCTTCAGGGCGTGTAGTACGGAGTGCACCCCTGCCGATGCCGTGATTCTCGCCCCCGCAGACACAGTCGCATGGGCTGTCGGGTGCGGCGTCTGCGCAGGCGGTCGAGCCACAGATTGGGGGGCCATCGCCGTCTGGGTGGTGGGGGCAGAGCCTGGGGGAGCATGGTGTCTGGAGGTACCAGTCGAGGCATGCGATCGCACCGGTCAGTTCGCGGTCGAGGACAGCGAGCATGACGGGTATGACGTCCTCCAGCGTGGTGATGACGCTCCAGTAGGACACCGGGGGCACGCTACTAGAGATCATTTTCTGGTAACCGGAGGCGAAGGTTCGTGCCACTGCGTGATCGCTGACCGCGCACATGTCCGCGCTCAGACCAAGCGGACGGTAGTCGCCGATGACCCATGAGTCATCGGACAAGTGAGCCCACCGACTGCCAGTGATATCGCACCAGACCTTGCCGCCGCGGATTTCGCCCCACTCATGGACCATACCGACGAGAACGGACTCCGTATCTCGACCATCGGCGAGCTTCCGCTGTTCGGCGGGTGCCTTCGCGAGGACAGCACGGAGCATGTCCTCACCAGGCCGGCTCGCGGGCTTCTTGGAACGTGACTCGCCGCGCAACGGCTTCAAACAGCACCTCTCACGACGTGCAGCAGGGGATCGAAGCGATCCTGCTCGCTGTATGACACTCGCAAACCAGCGCCAGGGTCGTCGGTGCTACAGCTCGCGCAGGCCGACCAGTACGCGGCCTATCAGCAGCGGGTCGGACACCGGACCGGTGGCATCGCCCGGTCCATCTCGCGGCTCGGCCTGCTTGACGTGCTCCGCTCTGGGCTGGTGTGCACCGCGGAGTGGGAGTTCGGCCCAGACCACCTTCCCGGCCGCCATCGGGTAGTGGCCCCAGCGGCTGGCCATCTCGCTCACCAGGAAGAGCCCGCGTCCGCCAGTGGCCTCCACGCCCACCTCGCGCCGTACTGGCGGTCGGGGATCGCGGTCTGCGACTTGGACGAGTAAGCCCGTTCCCGTCAGCTGGAGTCCGAGCGTGAACGTGCCGACGTCGGCGAGGCTCGGATATCCGGTGCTCTGCGGCTGGTCGTTGGCCGGGTGGCGGATCGCGTTGGTGGTGAGCTCGGAGACGATGAGGTTGGCCGTCTCGATGACAGCGTCCGGGACCTGCCAGCGGCGCAGGATGTCGGCGGTGTGCCGGCGGGCCCAGGGGACCGCGTTGGGGGTGTCGGCCAAGGTCAGGTGGCTGACGTACGGATGGCCTTGCGACAAGAGGTGCCTCCCGCTCGGGGCTGCGTAGGCGTGCGGGTGCCTGCTGTTGGCGTTGATCAGGTGGTCCCGCCGTCCCGTGGTGGCCGGATTGCCGGCCACCACGGGCAGAGGTCCTATGCGCTCCCGTGCGGATCGCTCGCGGGCGCGGCTACTTCGTGGCGATCACGTAGACGCTGGCCCACTGGCGCTTCGGGTTGGCCAAGGTTGGGTCGAAGGTCCACGGCTTGACGGTCTTGAAGCCGGCCTCGGTGAAGAGCTGGGCGAGCTTCTCGTGGTCGTACGCCCAGTAGTGGGGGTTGTAGGTCGGGTCGTCGTCCTGGTCGCGGAAGACGTAATTGATGAGGTCGAGGTAGGTGTTGATGTCGCCTCGGCACTGCCGCTTGGCGTACCACCGCTCGATCATCTCGGCAGCCCGGTCCGGCGGTGCCGGGTACTGGTTCAGGACGAAGGCGGCGTCGGGGACGCCGGTGATGAGCTGCCCACCAGGGGCGAGGACACGGTGGGCCTCGTGGGCGTAGTGCTTGGCGGAGCGCGGGTAGTCGATGTGCTCCAGGAAGTGCTCGGAGAAGATCGTCTCGGTGCCGGCGTCGTCGAGCGGGATGCCCTCGCGCACGTCCCACAGGAGGTCAGCCGGCGGGACGATGTCGATGTTGAAGAAGCCGTCGATGCGGTGGCCGCCACCGCCGATCTGGACCTTAGCGGGGCCGGGCTTGAGGACACCGTCGGGCAGAGCAGCGACGCTGGCCCGGTGGTGGCGGTGCAGTTCGACTTCCTTGACGGCCGCCCGGAGGGTGCGGGCGAGACCGTGCGTGGTCGCAGGTGAGTCGAGGGCCTGGTCGAGCTGGGCGCACAGGGCGGCTATCTGCTGGTCGTGCGGCGTCATTGTGTCTCGCTTCCTGGGTCGCCTGGGGTGAGGGTCAGGTGGTGCGGGAGCTGAGCTGGTCGATCGTCCACAGGCCCAGTCCGTTGCCGGGGTGGTGCCGGCCGCCGTCCGTGAAGTCGGCGTCGAAGTGCTCAACGGGTTCGGGGAGGTGGAACGGGGCCGCCTGGAGGTTGAGCGGGCGCCAGTGGGTGTCCGTGGTGTCGCGGTTCTCAGTGAGGCCGACGTAGGTGGTGGCGAGCAGGTACGTCGACCCGCTGGTGGCCAGGCTGTCGAGGAAGGCGAGCACCTCGTGGTGGGTGAGGTGGACGAGGCAGTCCCGTGCGATGACGAGGTCTGCTGCTGGGATGTCGTCCCTGCTCAGGTCGGCCTGCCGGAAGGAGACGCGCTCGCTGCCGTGCCGTTCCTGGTTGAGCTGGATGATGTCGGGGACGACGTCGAGGCCGAGGTAGGCGTCCAGTCGGTCGAATCCGTCGACGTGGCGGATCCAGTTGACGTCGCCGCATCCGGCGTCCGTGACGGTACGGATCGGGTAGTGCGCGAGCACCGAGGCGAGGGCGGCTCGGACGGCCTCGGTCTGGCGCATCTCGGAACCGGGTCCCGATACCGACTCGGGGGATCCCCAGTGGTTGGTGCGGTAGATCTCGGTGAAGAGTGCTTCGGCCGGCCGGGTGGGCGCCGGCCAGGCGGTGGTGGATGGGGTGGTAGGGCCGTGGGTGGGCATGCGTCTCCTCCGCGATCGGTCGTCGAGGGGTGTGGGGCAGCGGTCAGCGGCTGCTGTTGCGCATGAGTGTGTACTTGATGTCGACCAGGCGCGGCGCGATGCTCAGCGCCAGCTGCTCGGTCGGGTGGAGGCGCCCGGAGTCGTCCGGCTCGGCACGCCAGACGCGGTAATCCAGGTTCGGGTAGGCCGGGTTGATGCCGATCTCGCCCTTGGGCATCGTGCCGTTAAACGGCACGACGATGTCCATGTGGTTCCAGTAGTTCCAGGCTTGCAGGGCCTTGTGCTGGTCGAAGTAGAAGTAGAAGTCGGGGTACCGGCCGAAGCTGCGGAGTTCGCGGTGGATGAGGTGTCCGAGCAGCGGGCCGAGTTGGGTGGCGAGGTTGTCGAACTCCCAGCGTGTGCGGTGCCAGGCTTCGGGCACCTGCCCGCTGGTGAAGAGCCGCGCGGCTACGAGGTAGCTGATCCTCTCGACCATGTAGGCGCCGGCATGGTCGGCGTCGATGGTCGGATCCACCCGCTGCAGGAGTGTCGCCAGTTGCTGCGGGCGGGGGCGGAACCTGGCGAGGTTGAATTTGCCGGCCATGTCCGGGAAGGAGGCGAAGAGCATCTCCTTGTAAAGCCAGTTGTTGAACTCCCCGAGGTCGGCCAGCTGTCGGGTGCGTGCGGAGGTGGAGTGGAGCATGAGGTACTCAGCGAGGGCCTCGAAGTAGAGGTAACCGAGGATCGGTAGCCGGGGGATGGCCGCATCCAGCAGTTGGAGGAAGCCCTCCGTGGCCACGGTCGAGCCCTGGTAGACGATGCCGGCGGCCAGGGCCAGGAACGCGGCGGAGTTCTTGATCCGGCCGACGACGGTCTCGCGCAGGTGGTGTCGCTCGGTCTTGCTGAGCAGGTACTCCAGGTCGGTGTAGATCTGCAGGTGGATCGAGCCCAGCCGCAGGTAGTCCACGCCCGCCAATCCGCGGTACGCCTGTGGCGGCGTGGTGATCTCGAAGATCAGCGGTGTGGGCGTGCGCTCGCTCAGGCCGACCTTGGCGAGGAAGGCCGGGGCCTCCTTGGTGAGGACGTAGGCGGCCAGGTTGTGCATACGGAAGCCATGGTCCGTCTGTGTGAGCGGCGCGCAGTAGATGCTGCCGACGAGGCATCCGCCGGAGGGGTAGAGCACCCCTTCCTTACTGATCTCCTCCAGGGCGTGGGTGACGTGGAGCAGGTGCAACTTGCCGTCGCTGCTGAGGCTGTCGAAGAGCGCGTTCTTTCGGAGCAGGCTGCCGTTCGGCGTCTCGTCGGTCAGGCGCTTGTGCCAGACGGCCGTCTGGGCCGTCAGCGGGTCGTCGTGCCTGGCATCGGGCAGCAGTGCGGAGTCGAAGAAGGCGTGCGCGTCGGCCCACAGGGCGTAGGCGTCGCGGAGCTTCACGGCTACACCAATCCCTTCTCGGCGAGCGCGAACCGGACGGCTTCGGCGCTGCTGGCTCCGGCGAGGTGCGCGGACTCGGAGATGACGACGAGGTCGAAGGCGAGGGCGCGGAGCTGGTCGAAGGCCGGCTCACGAACGTGTCGCACGTCGGGCCACCAGTCGAGCTTCGGCAGGCGGTAACGGTCGAGCGCGTCGGCGGCCTTCACCAGGTCGCAGATGAGTACGGCGCGGGCGTAGTCGGCTCGATCGTCCGAGCAGAAGGCGTCGTACGGCAG
The DNA here is from genome assembly GCF_040303105.1 of Kitasatospora sp. NPDC096128. Classification (NCBI taxonomy): domain Bacteria; kingdom Bacillati; phylum Actinomycetota; class Actinomycetes; order Kitasatosporales; family Streptomycetaceae; genus Kitasatospora; species Kitasatospora sp. NPDC096128. Next base: position 119,759 of record NZ_JBEOSP010000016.1, read on the forward strand.
ATCATGCAGACGGATGGCGGTCGCTGCCTGGATGATCCGTCGGGGCGTGGCCACCGTGCCGAAATGGGTCCAGACCGTATCGGCGTTCGCGGCCAGCCAGATGGCCGCACGGGCACCGTGCCCCCGGTCGTCCTGGTCGTGCAGGCGCTGGCAGTCGTGGACGGCGGCGGCCAGGACGACCGTGGCGGTGTCGATGTCGTCCAGCCCGTGGATCTCGGCGAGCAGGGCGGCCAGCGCGGCGGTCCGCATGCTGTGCCGGATGCCGTGGAGCGAATCCTGGAGGCGGGGCTCCGCCAGCCACGCTGTCGGAAGGGCGGACCGGCTCAGGAGCTGTGTCGAGCCCGGCCGCAGGGGCGGAGGCCAGGCCGCGTCGAGGTCGGGCCGGTTGGCCTTGATCCACTCGATGGTGGCCGGGTCCATGTACTGGTGGTGCGGCAGCTGCTTGCGGGCAGCCAGGTCAACCAGGCTCGTGGTCGTCGGGGTCGTGCTCATCTGTGCCCACCCCCTTCTGGTGGTCTACCGCGGTGAGGGGCTCCTACCGGATCGGCGCGGCCTGTGCCTCGCGGGCCTTGCGCTCCTGCTCGGCGGCCTCGAACGCGGCGGCGAAGTCGGCCAGCTCCTGCTCGCTCATCAGCGCAACGCCGAGTTCGAAGGCGACGTCGACGATCTGGGCAGATGCCTCGTCGCGGGCCGCGTCCGAGGCGCCGTCGTCGAGCAGCACCTCGAACTCGGCGTGGTAGCCCCACGCCTCGCTCCACTTGAGCGCGATCTCCACACCCCGGAAGCGGAAGTTGTGCCGAAAGTTGAACGCCTCGTGCATCGCGGACTCGAAGCCGAGCGCGTTGAACACCTTCACGGCCGCCGGGACGTCCTCGCGCGCGATGGCGAACTCGGTCTCGGGGAAGGCCGCGCCCTGGCCGATCTTGCTGCCCTTGAGGGTGATCTTGGCGGTGCCGGCGGCGGTGTTGTCCGTGACCTTGAGCAGCTGCTCGGGCAGCACGTAGAAGTAGATGTGCTTGGCGTCATCGCCCAGGTCCTCGCTGTCCTTCGTCAGGCGGTCCATGAGCCGGTCATGGGTCTCCTTGTCGAAGCGGGCGCGCATCTCGATCTCGACAGCCACGGTCTTGTCTCCTCGTTTCAGGCATGGCGGATCCAGCCGAACCAAGGTGGGGTGGCCCCTGGCTGGTTCGGATGGGGCGGTATGGAGTTGGTGGTGGTGCCGGGTGGTGCGGCCGGCCGTCACTTCACCGGCCGCACCACCCGAGATGGATCAGCCCAGGTCGCCGAAGCGCTCGCGGATCACACCGGCGTGCAGGTAGTTCGGCAGCGGGACGCCGCCGACCGCCACGCGGGTGGTCGCCGCCTGGTCCTCGGTCTCGCTCGGGAAGCCCTCCAGCAGCTGGAGGCACTGCTGCACCCACTCGCGGGACTTGGGCCAGTCGCCAGCATCCCGGAGGCGGACCGCCAGCGCGTAGGCGGTCTCGGTGGCCGCCCACCGGTCGGTCGCCAGCTCACGCTGGAAGATCGACTCCAGCTCCTCGGCGGAGGCCAGGCGGGTCTGGTTGGTCATGGTGCCCTCTCAGATCGGACGGTGGTGCCCCGGTGGTGGTCAACGCAGCGACGTCCCCAGTGGTGACGCCGCGACCTGCCGTCAGTTAGTGAAGATCTCGGCCAGCGTGCGGTACTCGTGCAGCTCGTCCTTGTCGAACCACAGCTCGACCTCCTGTGCGGCCTCCTCCTTGTTGCCGGAGGCGTGGACCAGGTTGGCCACGGCCTTGCCGACTGCCACGCTGCCCGCGGAGCTCATGTGCGAGAGGTCGCCGCGGATCGTGCCGGCCGGAGCCTGGTTCGGGTAGGTGCTGCCCACGATCTTCCGGACGGTGGCGATGGCGTCGTAGCCCTCCAGCACCAGAGCGATGACCGGCCCCTGTTGCATGAAGGTGGCCGTGAGGTTGTAGACGTCCGCCCCGAGCCGCTCTTCGAGGTCGAAGTAGTGCTTGCGGGTGAACTCCTCGTCCATCCACTTCATCTTGACGCCGATGATCTTCAGAGCGGCGTCCTCGAAGCGCGAGATGATCCTCCCTCCGAGGCCGCGTACCAGCGCGTCGGGCTTGAGCAGGACGAGCGTGCGCTCGACCGTGTGGACCTGGTCCTCGGCCATTAGTTCCCTTTCAGCTTTCTGGCATTCAGATATGACGGACGATCAGCCCGTCATGAACTGAGGTTACCGGCGCTGGCGAGCCACTTTCGGCGCTCCGACCTGCCCCCCGAATGGGTGAACCCTGCGCGGCCTGGTGGCGTTCGATCCGCCATCCTGCCGACACGGCGATCTCGCGGGCGCAATCGCCCAACTCGCTGCCCTGCTTCGGGTACTCACCTAGAATCTCCGAGGGGGTTGGCGTGTGTGTCCTGTCGCTCCCGGGCGCCTCCCAGAGCTCAAGTTGCCTAGGCGAGCCTGGCTTTGGGGTGCCGACTGCAAGTCTTCCGGTATCCACGCCGCGCAGCGATGAAGCGCCAGTGCAGTCGATGTGCATCTTCGCCGCGCGCTTCCTGCACTGCAGTGACCACGACGGAGAGGGAACGGCGTTGGACGTCATCGAGGTCTGGAGCGGCCGTTACGCCTGCCTGCTCCAGTCCGCTCTCCGCCTCACCAACGAGGGTTTCGCCAACCGGCTCGGGATCGCGGTACGGACGGTGGCCACGTGGCACTCCGACCCCTCCGTCGTACCGAGAGTCGAGATGCAGCAGCTCCTCGACTCCGCCCACGAGAAGGCTCCCGATGCCGCCCGGCAGCGCTTCGCCCTCCTGGTGGCGAAAGAACGCGGCGAAGTCCCCGAATCCGGCGCGCCGACCGCGCAGGCCTTACGGGTGGCCATCTCGGTTGTCCTCCGGCAGAACGACGTGCTGCTGGTCTGCCGGCGCGACGACGACGCGTCCGGGATCACCTGGCAGTTTCCGGCTGGGGTCATCAAGCCCGGCGCGAAGCCGGAGACTGCGACCGTCCGGGAAACGCTGGACGAAACCGGCGTCCACTGTGCCGTCCGCCGGAGCTTCGGCAACCGACTCCACCCCGTGACGGGCGTGCTGTGCGAGTACTTCCTGTGCGAGTACCTAGCTGGCGAGGCGACCAACAGCGACACCATCGAAAACGTCGACGTGATGTGGGTTCCTCGAAACTCGGTGACCCGCTTCATCGACGCCGATACGATCTTCCCACCCGTCCTGGCCGCCCTGGAGGAGCAGACGTGACACAGCAGACTGCGGACGAACGCCCAGGCATTGCCGCCGCGATCGTGGTCCACGAAGGCCGCGTCCTGATGGTCCGGCGACGGGTCAGCGAGGGCCAACTCTCCTGGCAGTTCCCGGCCGGTGAGATCGAGGCTGGTGAGTCGCCCGAGAAGGCGGCCGTCCGCGAGACCGCGGAGGAGACCGGGCTTGGCGTTGCCGCGATCAAGCTGCTGGGTGAGCGCGTGCATCCGAAGACGGGCCGGCTCATGTCGTACACGGCCTGCGAGGTCGTCAGCGGCACCGCCGAGGTAGTCGACACGGAGGAGCTGGATCAGCTCGCGTGGGTGGCTCTCGCGGAGATCCCCGAGTATGTGCCGTATGGGCTGTTCGCGCCGGTGCAGGAGCACCTGGACACCGCGCTCAAGAGCTGACCACCCTCGACCGGAAGGGTCCGTGGGCGACCACCAAACGCTGGCCGCCCACGGACCCTTGGCCTACATTCACTCAGTCGACGCGTTGGTGATACGGCCTGTGGGTAGTTGAGGACTCCCAGGTGCACGGCAGGCCCGGCAGGCGAGGAGCGCTTGAGGGGGACGGACCCTAGAACGTGGGCGCGTTCTTCCAAGTAGCCGACACCAAGCTTCCCGCCGAAGTGTTCTTCAGCAGATCCTCCCAGCCAGCGAGCGTCATCTTCTTGGACCAACGGAGCTGACCTGTGACGGAGATTCGGTTCGCCAGCCCGTGCGTCGTCAAGACGGCAAACTGGACCAGGACGCTCAGCGCGTTCGTAGCATGATGCGAGTGGATGGCGATCTTGTTTCCCGGCGTCAACGTCACGATCCCCGGGTAGGCCGGAGGCTTCTGAGCCTTGTCCTGGTGAGCGAAGCCGTGGCGGACCTTGACCATCGCGTCCAAGAAATCAGAAGCATCAGTGCCCTGGTACTGCGTGGCCCCGACACGCCAAGCGCTGCCCTGTCCGAGCTCGGCGGGAGCGACCTGCACCAGCCAGTCCCAGTCGGCTGTCGGGTCGTACCGGAAGAAGGTCCAGAAGAGCTTGCGTAGGTTGTAAGGGCTCGGGGTCTGCACCATCCCTTGCTTGCCGTCGATCTTGTACCAGTTCAGCGGCGGGGTTGCCTGCGGATCGAGTGGTTGCGCGGTCAACGCGAGATCCTCACTGAACGCTTCGAGGGCTCCGACAGTCGCCACCACGACGGCACGGTTGAGGGAAGAGTGCTCCTTGCCGGGCTGCCCGCCACCGGGCTTCCCCTGAGCCCGGCGATCTGCGGTCGTCTTCTGGAGCCGCTCCTGGATCACCTCATGTATGAGCTGAGCGTCGCCCATGTAGTCGATCATGCGGTCCAGCGGGAGCTGGAGAGGGTGCAGTGCCATTCGGTGCCTTCCACGCAATGCCAGAAGCCCGCAGCGCATTCGATTCACCATGCAGGCTGCATCGCACGCTAGTTGATGGAGAGTAGGGCTGACGATCTGGATCAAGCTACGGTCGAGCCACAGCGTGTTTGGTGCGTGGCTGCCTGCGGCTCCTATGGCATGGGTGGCACGGAGTGAGGACGAGGGCCTGACCGGCGCGTGCGTTGCGGGGTGGGGCTCGGGGCATCGGCTTCTGGTCGGGGTCAGCGTCGGCGCGTTGGCTCGTTGGCGGTCCTGGTGCCGGTCGGTACGGCGGGTGCTGTGAGCGTGGACTTCGCGGTGGTGCTGGTGGTGCGGGCTTGGGCGGCCTGGGCGCGCTGGTCGATGCGGTCGGCGGTGGCGTTGCGGAGGCGCCAGAGGAGGACTTCGGCGGGGCGGTCGGCGGTGGTCAGCTCCCGTTGCTGGGCTGCCTCGGTGAGGGCTCGGTGGGGTGGTTGGCCGGCGGATTCGGCCTGGGCGAGCGCGGTGGCCAGGGCGGGCCAGGAGCGGTCGGCGAGGATGCGCTGGGCGTGCTCGGGGACGGCGGCCTGGACCTGGGCGGCGAGGCGGTCGGTGGTTTTGGGGGTGGGGGTGCGGCGGGTGAGGTCGGCGATGACGGGCTCGGCCGTCTGCCGGTAGGCGGTTCGCAGGTGGACGAGGGACTGCTGGGCGGCTGCGGCCTGCTGGCGGTGGCCGTGGGCTTCGTGCCAGCGCGCGATTGCGATCAGGACGAACACGGCGGTGGACAGCAGGGCGGCGGCGGTGGCGCCGTCCTCGCCGGAGCCTGCGGTGTCCAGGAGTTCCTTGGCGGCCGAGCGGAGGGCTGCGGCCTGCTGGTGTTCGGCACGAATGCGGGACCGGCTGGCGCGGTTGAACTCGGTTGCAGCAGCTCGTAGTTCGGCTCGGATGTGGGTGGGGGCGGTGAGGGCGGCGGTGTGGAGGAGTTCACCGAAGGCGGCGGCCTGGGCCTGGACCACGGTGTCGGAGTCGGGGGCGTCGGGGTGGTGCTGGCCCTGGAAGGCGAAGCTGGCGGTGTTCCGCAGGGTGGTCTCGGCCTGCCGCCACCGGTCCGGCTCGACCGCAGCTGGGGTGGGTGTGGTGGGCGCCTGGGCGGTGAAGCGTTCGCGCAGGCGGTTGATGGACAGGTCGGGGGAGAGCTTGGAGCCGCCGAAGTAGACGGGCTCGCCCGCGGCGTTGACATCGCCGGGGCGGGCGAGGCTGTAGCCGATGACGTCCCCGCTCTCGGGTCCGATGCGATAGCGGACCTGGACGCCGAGGGTGGTGAGGGTGGAGAAGTACTCCTGTTCGTCGCGGACGGCGGCGGCGATGGCCAGGGCCTGCTGCTGCAGCCACTCCTTGGCGGTCAGTTGGTGGTCGGCGCGCTGGGCCTTGGCCTGTTCGGCGCTGGTGGGCATTGGCGCGGCGGTGCCGTCGCCCGGGTTGAGCTGGCGCAGGCCGAGTTCCTTCTCGATCTTGCGGCACTCGGCCTGGGCGCGCTGGCCGTCGCGCTTGTTGCGGGGACGGCGGCGGTCCTCGCGGACGGTGGTCGCCATGATGTGGATGTGGTCCTCGGCGTGGCGTACGGCGATCCACCGGCAGCCCTTGTCGTCGCCATCGGGCGCGATGCCGGTGGCGTTGACGATCCGGCGAGCGACCTCAGCCCACTCGGCGTCGGTGAGGTAGCGGTCGCCGGGCGCGGTGCGGACGGGGCAGTGCCACACGTGCTGCGGGACCTTCGTGCCAAGGCGCCTCTCGCGGGCGCGGACGGGCTGGTCGAGGTAGTCGGCGAGCTGGTCGAGGAGGGCGTGGCGCTGGTCGAGGGGCGCGCGGCCGGGGTCGGGCAGGCCGGGCATGGCGAACGCGGCGACGATGTGCGGGTCGGTGTGCTCGTCGCGGCGGCCGGGGCCGAAGAGGTAGGAGAGCAGGCCGCGCGTGCGCGAGCCGGTGGAGACGTCAGGCACCACGGCGGTCTCCCGGCAGGACGCGCTGGTAGGCGTGGAGAGCCTCGGTGGCGCAGGCATCGAGGCTCTCCAGGACTTCCATGGCTCGCTCGGGGATCGGTCCGCTGTAGACCTCGACCATGAGCTGGTTGAGGTTGTTGCCGGCCCGGTCGATTGCCCGTTGGTGGGTGCCGACTGCTTCGGTGAGGAGGGCGATGGCCTCGTAGTCGGGCATGGGGACGAAGGCATCGAGGCGGCCGGTCCTCATGTACGCCAGGGCGACGCTCATGACGGAGTCCGCCAGGAAGGAGGAGCGCGAGCGCTTGAGCTTCTTGGCCACGAAGTCGATGAGCTCCTTCTCGGCTGGCTCGACGGAGCAGGTGATCTGGTCGTCGCGGTTGGTTCCGGAACGCGGCCGGTACATGCGTTCGGCAATCGGAGCGGTGTTGTCGTCCACCGGAAGTGCGGGGCGGTCGAGCACCGGAACGCGCTCGTGGATGAACTCGGCAGGGGTCACGGTCGGCGCTTCACGCACGACGCGGTCGGCGGCGTCGGCACGCTCGGCGTCGATGTCGCTGTGCGGCTCGGTGTCGTGCGCGGGAGGTTCGTCCTGGTCGTGGCCGCCCTCGGTCATGACCTCCTGGTCCGGCGCGCCCTCGCGCCGGTCCTGCCCCGCCACCCCTGGGGCGGGGTCAAGCGCAAAGTCCCCGGCGCCAACGGCGTTGTGGACTTTGCCCCAGCTTGCTCCGTCGTTGTCGTGACCGTGGTTGGTCCAGGGCAGGGCCTGCTTGACGCGGGTGAGTATGCCGCCACGGCCGGGCTTGCCGCTACCGGCTCCGCGTTGCTGAGCGTCCTGCTCGGGCGAGGCGAATGCAGGGTCGAGGTGGTGTTGCTGGTCGGGCACGGGGATCTTCCGGTTCTCCTGTCGGGGCAGGTGGTTGTCGGTTGGCGGGGTGTTCGCCGGATGCGGGGTGATGGTCCGGCGGAAGCGGGGTTTGGCGGTGCCGGAGTTCCGGTGTAGACGGCACCGGTTCAGGACTTCCGGTACCTCCGGATGGGCGCGGGGGAGTTCTGGTGAGCGTCGGTCAGCGCCGGTGAGGGGCCGCTCGCTCGGTTCCGCAGCAGCCGGTGCTCGGGCGGGCGGCGGGGGCGTCAGGCCGCCGAAAGGCTGGCTTGGGCGTCGGCCTGCTCGTCCTTGAAGCGCTGGACCAGCACGCCGATGCGCTCGTTGGAGGCTGGCATGTCGGCCTCACGCAAGGCATTCCTGATCACGGCGTGAGTGGGACCGTGCTCCTCAACGGCGGGCCGGGCGATCTCGGACAGCTCGTCGAGGCTGGCCGCTGGCTTTCGCCCGGTGCGCTTCGTCCCCAAGACCGGGTCCCGCTTGGCGAGCGGGCCACCCTCGGCAGGATCGGAGGCCGACTGGGCTTGCTCGGCGCCCGCCGAAGCGGCGTGCTTGGGTGACGGCTGCGGTGTGGCGGGGGCTGTGGCCGCAGGTCGGGAGGCGTGTTCAGCTTCGGGATGCTCGTCACGGCTGTGGCCGGTCCCACTGGGGGTCGGCGAGTGGAGCAGACGCAGGAGGGGGAGTCCGACGCTTCCCCAGCCGAGGAGGAGGGCCGGGGCGACGGCGTCGAGGATGGCGCGGCCGTAGTGCCCGGCTAGGACGGGCTCGGCGGTGTTGAGAGCGAGGGTGAGCAGGCCGCACAGGTGCATCAGGCGGGTGGCCGGGCGGAGTTGGGCGGGGTCGGTGTCGGCGGCGACGAGGTGATGGAGGACGACCAGGAGGCCGACGACGGACAGGTCGACCATCGGGGCGATCAGGGGGGCGACGGGGCGGGAGATGCCGAGTCGTAGGGCGAGGGCCCAGACGTTGCCGAAGGAGAACGCGAAGGCGAGGGCGGCGGTGGCGGCCATCACGAGGGTGATGGTGGCGCGGACGAACCTACCGGAGCCGGTCGGCGGGGTGCTGATCATGAAGAGGATGCGGTCCTTGCCGTGAAGGTGTGGTCGGGGGGATCGCCGTCTGCTGCTGGAGCCGCTGACCGGGAGGGCGGGCTCGTGCCGCAGGTGGTGCTGTCGGACGCGGCGGGTCCGGCTGCGCGTCTCTGCGGGCACGTGCTCAGGTGGGGGGCGTTTACGCGAACCCCCCTTCTAAAGGGGGGGTCGCGCGAAAACGCTCGGGTGCGACAACGGCGTAAACGGTCGCGAAAACGCTTCTACCTGCGGTTTTTCCTGGGAGCGTCCGGCGCGACAACGGGTTGTACGACGGTCGCGGCGGTGGAGGTGCGTGAACGCTCGCGAAAACGCCCTGTTCCTCGTGATGTGGCCGTCGCGGCGGTGACCCGGCGGCTCTCGGCGTCGGTGAGGGCAGGCTCGGCGGGCGCTTGTGCGGTGGTGTTCTGCGGTGCGGCCGGTACGACGGCCAGCGGGATGGCGGGCTGCTCGACCAGGGTCGGCGGGGTGCCGGTGCTGATGTGGCGGGCGGAGGTGAAGTAGCGGTCCTCCTTGCCGCCACCGATGCCGCCGGCGGAGCCCTTCTCCACTTCGGCGAGCCCGGACTTGACCTGGGTGTTCAGGCGTCGGCGGGCCCGACCGATGGCTGCGGCGTCGGGTTTCTTGTCGCCGGTCATGGCGGTGGCCAGCTGCTTAGCGGTCACGCCGTCCGGCGTCGCGCGCAGGAGTTCGGCGATGTCGATGGTCTCCTCGACGGCGCTGGTACCAGCCTCGTGGTCGTGGACGATGGTGAGCGGGCCGATCTCGCCGGTGACGGTCTTGAGGTGGTGGAGGTTGACGACGGGGTCACCAGCCTCGCCGGCGATGAACAGCACGCTGCCCGCGCCGGAGGTCAGCCAGGTGGAGCCGTACACGCGGTCGAGGGTGGGGCGCTGTCCGCGCGGGGCGTCCGCGGCGGCCTTGCGCTGGTGGTGCAGCTCCAGGACCTGGATGCCCTCGCGCAGGGCCCGGTTGCGGGCGCTGTTGTAGGCGATGGCGAGGCTGTCGTCGACGAGGGTGCTGACGGCGTCCTTGAGGCTGTCGATGACGATGGTGTCGGCGCCGTGCGCGGTGGCCAGCTCGGCGAGGAGACCGGGCTCCCTGTCCAGGCTGGTCGGCAGCGGGCCCTCCCAGATGAGGAGCCGTTCGCGGACCATCTTCTCGTGCTCGGGCCGGACCAGTCGGGCCATGGCGCGGGCGATCTGCTGGGGCCGGTCCATCGCCAGGTACAGGACGCGCTTGCTCTCGGCGACGGGCATGCCGAGCGCCGAGTCGCCCAAGCCGATCCGGGCGAAGATCACCTGGTGGGCGATGGTGGTCTTGCCGACGCCGGGGGCACCGACGATCATCAGGCTCTCGCCGGCTGCCCAAGCGGTTTCCCCGCGCGTGCCCCACAGGGGCTCCTTGTCCGCCCCGGTCTTGGTCACGAAGTCCCAGCCGTCCACCATGAAGCGCGACAGACGGCTGTTCCCGGAGGCCAGCGCGCGCTCGCGTCCCTCGCGGACCTCGGCATCGAGCGCGCTTCGGATCTCGTCCGGCTGGGCGCCGGGCAGCAGGGCCTGCTGGACGGTCCGGATGCCCGTGGCGTGCAGCTTCCGCAGCTCCGACTCGCGTCGCACGATGGCCGCGTAGTAGTCGGCGTTGTTCGCCGATGGCGGCGCCTCGGCGGCGAGCCGGACCAGGTAGTTCACGCCGCCCACGCGGTCCAGGACACCGGCGCCTCGAAGTCGGTCGGCGACGGCCACCGCAGCTGTCGGGGCCCCCTCGAAGGCGAGGTCGAGGATCGCGCGCCAGATGGTCTCGTGGGCGGGCCGGTAGAAGTCGCCGGCGTCGAGAATGGCGCGCGCGGCGTCGATGGCCGGCGCGCCTAGCGCCATGCAGGCGCCGACGACCGCCCTTTCGGCATCCAGGTCGTTCGGCGGTGTCCCCTTTGGGAACACCGCGTGGTCGTCGTCGAAGACGGCGTCGGCCGCACCGGAGCTCGACGGCCCGTGTGCCGGGCCCGTAGGCTGGGACATGGATTCCCTCCCGCCGTGCATCAGGCCCTGGCAGGCCGCACAGCGGTTGATCGTCTTGATGGGTGGTCACATAGGGAGCCTTCACGGCCCTCGGTGCGCTAACACCGGGGGCCGCCCTCGTTTCCGGGCTCGTGCGGCCGATCGTGCTGGCCCGAGTCCGAAAACGTACGCAGAGTAAACACACACCATCTGTGCTTCGTCAAGGCAGATGTTGTGTCGCTACTACACGGCGACTGTGCTGGATGTTGACTCTGCCTGTGTCGGCTCGCTATCTTGTTGCCATGACGAACCCCAAGGACTGGCAGGCTGGCGTGACTGGCCGCGTTGCCGAGGCGGTCCGGCGCTTCCGCGAGGAGCGGGGGATGAGCGCGCAGGACGTCGCTGCGGCCTGCGCGAAGCTGGGTTACCCGATCGCGCGGAACGTCATCGCCAACCTTGAGAACGGCCGGCGTTCCAGCATCGACGTGGCCGAGGTGCTGGTCCTCGCCAAGGTGCTCGATGTTCCCCCGGTCGTCTTCCTCGTTCCCCTCGGTGAGGTCGGGGAGGTCGAGCTCCTCCCTGGCTTGATGTACCCCACCGGCGAGGCGCTCCAGTGGGTCTGCGGGGAGCAGCCGTTCGATCACGAGCCGACCAATGACCTGGAGCTGCGGTTCGGCGCGATCCGCGATTACAACGAGACGCTCCGCGGTCTGCAGAAGACGATCAGCAGCTCGGAGGAGTTCCGCCGAAAAGTCGCCACGGCCCGTGATGCGCAGACCCGCGAGGCCAACGTCAAGCTGGTCAACCAGTTCGATGAGATCATCGGCGACTACTCGCAGGACGTCCAGGATCAGAGATCGACGATGCGTCAGAAGGGCATCACGCCGCCGGCCCTGCCGTCAGAACTCGCCTACCTCGACCTCAAGGATCACGACGACTGGGGGCACGTCTCCGAGGAGACCCCCAATGCGTCTGGCAGTCAGCCTTCTGCGGATGAGGAAATCTAGAGCCCGGGGGACCTGCACAAGCACCCGTCTCGTGAGGCCGCTCAGCAAGCAGTGAGCCCACGGGAGTACCTGTCTGACCCGACTCTCCGAACCATGCGGCACGCGTGACGGACCGCCAGACCCGTCCGCGTCTCGCTCCAGGTGTTAGCGCGCCTGGGCGGGGAATCGCGCCGCCATGACCACCCATCACACGATCAGGCCGCTCGGGGTGCCAGCCCTGTGCGGTCGACGAGGAGTCCCATGCCTCAGCCTGCCCTTTCTCTCGCCCGCCTCTCGGAGGCCCTGGGCCTGCCCGAGCAGAGCCTGCTCGCTCTCGTCGCGAGCTGCGACACCGCTCCGGACCCCACGCTCGTCGCCCTCACGGTCGAGGAAGCCGCCCGACGCCTTGGTGTCGGCCGGACGACCATGTACGCCCTGGTCGCCTCCGGTGAGGTCCCGTCCGTGACGATCGGCCGTCTCCGCCGCGTGCCCGCCGAGGCGCTCAAGGAGTACGTGACCGCCCGTACGCAGGCCGCCGCTTCGACCGTCGCGCTTGTGGCCTGAGGGGGGAACCGATGGCGAACACCCGCAAGCCCAACGGCGACTCCTCGATCTACGAGGGCAGCGATGGTCGCTGGCACGGCCGCGTCACGGTCGGCGTCAAGGACGACGGCACCCCCGACCGCCGCCACGTCAGCGCCAAGACCCGACCCGAGGTCACGGCCAAGGTCCGCAAGCTGGAGAAGCTGCGCGACGACGGCAGCGTGCCCAAGGCCGGCCAGAAGTGGACGGTCGCCAAGTGGCTGACTCACTGGATCAAGGAGATCGTCCCCGGCGCCGTCAGCGAGAACACGTACGCCGGATACGAGGTCGCCGTCCGCGTGCACCTCATACCCGGCCTCGGCGCGCACCGCCTGGAGAAGCTGGAACCCGAGCACCTGGAGCGCTTCTACAAGAAGATGCAGGCCGCCGGCAGCGCCGCCGGCACCGCCCACCAGGCCCACCGTACCGTCCGAGTCGCCCTCGGCGAGGCCGTGCGGCGCCAACACCTCACCCGCAACGTGGCCACGATCGCCAAGGCCCCGAAGCTCGAAGAGGAGGAGGTCGAGCCGTTCGAGATCGAGGAGGTCCAGGCGCTCATGGAGACGGCGCGCAAGCGCCGCAACTCCGCCCGCTGGATCTTCGCGCTCGCTCTCGGTCTGCGTCAGGGCGAGGTGCTCGGGCTCCTGTGGAAGGACGTCGACTTCGCCCGCGGCGTCGCCTGGGTCAAGCGCGGCCGGCTGCGGCCCAAGTACCGGCACGGCTGCGGCGACCGCTGCGGGCGGAAGCCCGGCTTTTGTCCCCAGAAGGAGCCGATCCGACGCGAGACCAAGGACACCAAGTCCCGAGCCGGTCGACGCGCGGTGCCGCTGCCCGAGCAGCTCGTCGTGATCCTCCGGCAGCACAAGGAGGAGCAGGATCGCGAGCGGGCCCTCGCCCGCGAGCTCTGGACGGACAAGGGCTACGTCTTCACATCGGAGACCGGCGAACCGCTCAACCCCAGCACCGACTACCACCACTGGAAGCGGCTCCTGCGCGAGGCTGGCATCCGCGACGGTCGCCTCCACGACGCCCGCCACACCGCCTCGACCGTCCTCCTCCTGCTCGGAGTGCCGGAGCGGATCGTCATGGCGATCATGGGCTGGTCCTCGACCTCTATGGCCCAGCGCTACCAGCACGTCACCGAGCCCATGCTCAACGACGTCGGGATGAAGATCGGCAAGGCGCTGTGGGGTGAGGCCGGACGTGTCCCGGGGGAGCCCGACGAGGATGCGGCCTGATCCCCTGGTGGCTCCGATCACCTGACGCCAGAGCCCGGCGGCTATGCCGTCGGGCTCTGGGTGGTCGAGAAGCGCAGCCGGATCGGCTTCTTTGAACATTGGCTTCTCTGAACTATGTGAAGCCGGATCTCATTCGGAGTGTGTGGTCGAAGCTCAGGAGCGAGGCACAGACAGGGCGGCCATCGAGGATGCCTTCAACGAGGCGTGTGCACAGCGGCAGGCTGTGGACCGAGCGCAACATCCGGGGAAGTACGGCGACACCGACCAGTGGTGACCGGACGATAAGCGGGCGAGCCCTGACCGGTCTTGGACAGGGCTTGTCTGCTGCAGTTGTTACACCAGCGGTGGCAGCTTCACGCCCAAGTCTGTTGCCAGGTGCTCCAGCTCGGCCAGCGCTCCGCGTAGGTCCGCTGAAAGTGCGAGTGTCAGCTCAGGCAGGGACTTGGCCTGTGTGGCGGCTTCGTCACTCGTGTCAAGCAGACCGATGTCGAGGTTGACGTCCTTCGTGTCGACGAGTTCGGCGCCGTCGAAGACCTGGAGGCGTCCTTCGGGCGAGCGCCGGGCGATTGCGGTGCCACGGTCGCACTCACCGACCCCGAACACACGCTTCTCGAAGTCCTCAAGGTGTCCAGGGAGCAGCGGGTTCTGCTTCAGTGTGAAGCGATTGCCGGTCCGCAGGTCGTATACCCAGAGCTGCTTTGTGTGCGGGGGCTCGTCGTTGCTGCGGCGGGGCGGGGCGGCATCGAAGAACAGGACGTTTGCCTTCACTCCGCCCGCGTAGAAGATGCCGGCGGGCAGGCGCAGCATGGTGTGGAGGTTGTAGCGCTTGAGTAGTTCGCGGCGGATGCTCGCCCCTCGGCCGCCTTCGAAGAGGACGTTGTCCGGGAGGATCACTGCAGCCCGGCCGTTGTCGGTCAGCAGGTTCGCGATGTGCTGGACGAAGTTGAACTGCTTGTTGGTCGTGGTCTCCCAGAAGTCCTCACGGTGGTAGGACATGTCCTCGCGGCTGACGGAGCCGTTGACGTTGGTGATCACGATCGAGGACTTCTTGCCGAAGGGCGGGTTGGCGAGGACCAGCGAAGCCCGCTTGCCAGGGGCCGGCCGCTTAGCAAGCGCGTCCTCCACGTGGATGAGGGGCTTGCCGTCGGGCCTGCCGATCTTGTGGAGAAGTAGGTTCATCGCGGCGAGGCGGGCCGTCGCGGGGACAAGTTCGGTGCCCCAGATGGCGCCTTCATCAAAGCGGGCGGATTCCTCTGTAGACATGTCGCGCCCGTGCTCCTGCACGATGTAGTCGTGCGCGGCGAGCAGGAAGCCGCCGGTCCCGCAGGCCGGGTCCGTGATCGTGTCGTCCGGGGTGGGCCGCATGCACCGCACGATGGACTCGATGAGTACACGGGGTGTGAAGTACTGCCCGGCTCCAGCCTTGGTGTCCTCGGCGCTGCGGGCGATCAGTGCCTCATAGGCATCGCCCTTGATGTCCTTGCTTGCACTGAACCAGTCCTCCTTGTCGATCAGGTCAACAATGAGACGGCGAAGGTTAGCTGGGTTCTGGAGGCGGTTGCGAGCCCGATAGAAGATCAGGCCAAGGGTGGTGTTCTGGCCCTCGTCCTGCTTGCCGAGGTCGGTGAGCAGCTGCGTGTATTCCTCCTCCAGCGCGCTGCCTGTGAGGTCCAGCAACTCAGACCAGCCCCGGCCTCGCCACTCCTCGGTGTCGGGCAATACATGGCGCCGCTTGTCTGCGTGGAGGGTCTTGCCAGCCTCCTCCATCTCGGCGGCCATCTTGAGGAACACCAGGAAACTGAGCTGCTCCAGGTACTCGAGGCTTGAGACACCATCGTCGCGGAGTACGTTGCAGTAGTTCCAGAGCCGGTCGACGAGACGGCGAGCTTCCAGCTTCACGCGTTGAACTCCAGGGGGAGAGTGTTCTGTTCGCCCTCGGAGAGGGGTGTGTCGGATGTACGGGCCGGCGGTGGCGGCGCCTGCGCGGGAGTGGACGCCTTGGGCCCAACGGGACTCTTACGCCTGACCTGGGTTGCCCTACGGACCGCTTTCCGTTCTGCCTCAGCGGCCTCACGCTCGGCACGGATGCGCTTGGGGAGATCCTCAGCGGATTCGTCGTCCGGATCCTGGGGGACGAGGCGGCCAGCAAAGGCTTCAGCGAGGAGGGCGTGGCGGAGGGCGTTGGCGTGTGCGAGGCCGTTCTCGCAGGCTGTCACAAGGTGATCAAAGCGTGCGAGGACCCGCTCTCCCAGTTCAACGAAGGCTGCCTGCTTCTCCTCGTCTGGTGGAGGCACTGGGACGGGAAGCAGTTTGACCTTGGAGATGCTGATGGAAGCGAGATTCACGCTCTGCTTGCCATTGGCCTCGAACCAAGAGCGTGCAGCTGAATTTACATACCACCCAAGGAGCTTGGGGTGCGTTGACGAACCTTGGATCCGTGCACGGAATAGATGGTTCTGGTGAATGCAGTCCTTGATCTGCTCCTCCCAGATCCATCCTCGTCCGAGCTTGTCTCTGTCACCGCCCTCGGACATCAGAAGGTCACCGTCACGGAGACGGAGCTTATCGAGGGCCTTCGGCGCAACCCGGATTTTGGCTACTTGTGAGAGATCCAGCCGGGCGCGCTGGGCATTTGCCACGCGCAGGTACGGTACCTCGGGCAGGTCTGGGTTGTGCTGGTTCTTGGAGTCCTTTGTGACTCCCCCTACGACATCGGCGATGTCCTGGAGTCGGCCCCATTGCCACCCCGAGGCAAGTGGCGGCAATGCGCCGTCTTTGACTGCTAGTGAGCCAGCGATAGGCATGTGCTGCGGGTCGGCATCCCAGGCAAGGGCACCTGTCGCCGCGGCGGTCATGACAAAGTCGCGGAGCTTCTCCAGGCGCTGCTGGGCAGCCACAAGGCGCGACTCGAGTTCGTCCAGCCGAGTAAGGCGCGCGCCGAGGGCGTCGATGATGCGGTGCTGCTCGGCAGTGGGTGGAACGGGGAATTCAATGGGCTTCAGCCGAGCAGCCGAGAGGTGCGCGATGTTCGTAGTGATGCGCGCCTCACGCATGAAGCGCCCGGAGTGCAAGTGATGGCGGAAGACGAGCAGCGCCCACTCGGGCAGGACCCCGTCATCGGCCTGAAACCTCAGAAGGCTATTGGTGAAAGCCACGCCCGGAGGCTCGCCGCGATACAACGCAGGGCGCCCCACGAGGTGCGGACTCTGGCCTTCGTTGAGGAGAATGTCACCTGCTTGAAGCTGATATTTGTCGAAGACCCCGGAAAAGTCCATTTCCATGAGGCTCGTAGTGTCGATACGGTCCTCGAACACGTTGGCTACCCGCAAGTAGGGCCGCATCTCGGGACCCGTATGCCAGTCGGGATGACGCTGGCGCCCCAGCTCCACCTCGCCGACTTCAGCGACGGTGGCCCATGCCCACCCTTCCGGCAGCTTGGTCTCCTCCAAGCCGCCATCAACGCTAGCCACGCTCACGCACCCAGTTCTCGATCCAACTCGTCAATCAGCTCGTTCGGCGAGCGAAGGTCGCCCTCGAACACCTTCCTGAACCTGCTCCAGCCACCCTCATCACGGCACAGCGCATGTTGGTCCAACGCCTCCAGTGACACCGTCGCCGACGTGGAGACCACGCCCATAACGAGGCGCAGCCACTTCTGCTGCTCCTCGGTGAACGTCGCCCCCGCCGTCTCCTGGCGCGCAAGCCACTCCTGGAAGCGGACCTCCACGGTATCCCGATACGGCCGGAACTCGTCCCCGTCCAGTCCTAGCTCGAACCGCAACACCGACAGCAGCTCCGGTAGCCCTGCTCCCCGGCGCCGCCCCTCACGCGCGATCCCGAAATCCACGTACGCCTTCCACAGCTGCTTGTCGGTCCAGCGCCGCTGGGGTGGGCTGACCAGGCTCAGGACCTCTTCGATCCGTTGCCGCACCTCGTTCAGCGGCCGGCGCTCCTCGAAGGCGATTCGAAGGCTGGCGAACCGCTCCCGCTGGTCCTCCATGTACGCTCGCCAATTCAGGATCGTTCGCTCGGCGCGCATGACGTCGGTCACGCCCTCCGCGGTGACGCCGCCATCCCGGCTGAGGTGGTCGATCTTGATCCAACTGCGCGACCTCACGGCTTCCAGCAGGGCCTCGCGGAGAGCTTCGCGCTCGACGAATGGACGCAGCGCCTCGTGCAGCACTGCGTCGGTCGAGCCGTCGGCTGGTTCTCCGTAAGTCTCACCATCCCAGAGCGTCGCGCCGCCTTCTGTGGCCACTGCCCGTACTCGTTCTCCCGCTAGCCGATCCGGGTCAGCCGCCAGGACCAGGCCGGTCACCAGCTCGGTGAGCTTTGACCCGCCTGCGCTGCCCTCGATCCGGGCGAGCTGCTCGTCGTCCAGGCGCTGGCCCAGTCGGCTCAGGCGGCCGGCCAAGGTGGCGACATCGTCTATCGACAGGGCCTGCCCGTTCGCGCACGCCTCCAGGAGTCGTTCCAGGCTCGGCACCTCCGGTTGCCCGTCCCGAACCAGCGGTCGTGCGTCAACCATGGCGTGTTCCGTTACGCCCACCGTGTCGACGATGACGAAGCGGTCCTTTCGGATGGCGTCCTCAGTGACCTTCTGCAGGTCTTCCGGCTTGATACTCCTGGCGCCACGGCCCTTCATCTGCTCGAAGTACGACCAAGTCCTGACGTCCCGCATGAAGACCAGGCACTCCAGGGCGGGGATGTCCGTGCCGGTAGCGATCATGTCCACAGTGACGGCGATGCGGATCTCGGGCTCGTTGCGGAAGTCACGGATGGCCTTGCCCGGCTGACTAGCGGCGCTGGTGATCTTCTTGCAGAAATCGTCTCCTGCACCCCAAGCTCGGTTCACCTCTTTCACGATTGACTCGGCGTGCTGGTCCGTAGCCGCGAAGATCAAAGTCTTCGGAACGCGCTTCCGTTCGTGGATGATCTCGCTGGTCGCCGGATCGATGACCGGCGGGAAGATTTCTGTGAACAACCGGTCCTTGAAGGTCTGGATGATCGTGCGGATCTGGCTCGTGGACTCCACCCGAGCGTTGAGCTCGCTGGGTGTGTACTCGTCATCCTCGTCCTGTTGGCGCCAGTGCTGTTTCCGGGTGACACGGTCCACGTGAGCAAGAACGGTGTTCAGGTGTTCGATAGTGCCGTCGGGAGCCACCGTCGGGGTCGTAGCCTTGATCACCGACCCCTCGCGGGTGATCTTCGTTGAGATCCGATAGACGTCGTAGTCGACGTTGACCTCGTCGGCGACGGCCTCCTCGTACGTGTACTCGCTCACCAGGTTCTCCTGGAAGAACGCGAACGTTGGCCCGATAGGGGTCGCGGTCAGACCCACAATGTGAGCGTCGAAGTACTCCAGTACGGGGAGCCAGCGCCCGTAGATGGACCGGTGACACTCGTCGATGACGATGAAGTCGAAGTAGTCGGGCGGGAGGTCGGCCGAGTAACGGACCTTGGGAACTGCCGCCTCGAGTCCTGCGGTGCCTCCAGCCTCAAACTTCTCCTCGTCCTTGCCGCCCGGCTCGGGCGCCGTTCCGCCGGAGAGCTTGCACCACAGCCGCTGGATCGTGGTGATCACGATTTTGTCGGAGTCGGCAAGTCCCGACCTGCCCCCTGACAGGTGCTTCAGCGGGAATTCCTCGTGCAGTGGCTTTTTCGAGTCCGCGGGGAGGAACCCGCGGTACTCCATAAACGCCTGGTCGCCCAGATTGTTGCGGTCGACGAGGAACAGCACCCGATGGGCGCCAGCGTGCTTGAGCAGCCGATGACTCGCCTGAACGACGGTGTACGTCTTGCCGGCACCGGTCGCCATCTGGATGAGGGCGCGGGGGCGGTCCGCGGCGAAGGATGTCTCCAGGCCCTCGATAGCGCGGCGCTGGGCGTTGTACAGCTGCCGTTGTGGGTCGAGGGGGACGTTGGGCAGCTGCCGAAGGCGGGCCCGCAGGGTCGGCGCCTCGGGAAAGCGCATGGCTTCACGCTTCCAGCGGGCGACGGTGGTCGGGCGGGCTGGGGCGAAGACGTAACGGCTACGTGCGCCGCCCTGAGGAGCGCCGGGAGCAGGCGTGCCGTCGAGGCGCTGGACGTCGAGGGCATTTCGGAAGCGCCACACGTGGCCGTTGGTTCCATAGCGGAAAGGCAGGGGGAGTCCCTGCCAAGCGCGCTTTGGGTGATGCTCGGCCACCGGGGCGGCGAGCTGGTCGGCTTCGGCCATCAGCTCGTCCGGGTCAACCGCTCCCGCCACGACGAGGCCACAGAGGTCGCGAGCGACGTAGAGCAGGTACATGCGGAGGTGGGGGTCCTGCGGATGGTCGGTGCGGACAGCTGTGGCGTCTGGCTTGAGGTCGCGCTCGTGCGGAGCGCAGACCCGCCACCCAGCTTCACGCAGAGCCCTTTCGGCCCGTTCGCTCGCCTGCATGTCAGCAGCGGTCACGGCCCCTCCCCGTATTTCGTTACTCCGTGCTTCCGACACGTCCTGACTCAGCCCGCGAGCCTCACTCATTACATCAGTCGACGTACGCGCGTACGGTGAGTCTCTGGTCACCCGGCTCCGACCATCCGGATCCAGCCACAGACTGCGACGAGCGCTGTCAGTGTGCATCCGTAGAGTGGGCGGTAGATTGCGGCAGGCCATGAGGCCATGAGGCCAGAGGGATGAGGAAGGTCAGGAAAGGGATAGTCCGGTGTATGTGACGAGGCTCCGGCTCGATGGCGTTCGTGGGTTCCACGGCGCCCGCGCCTGCGACCTCGACTTCACGCGCCCGGACGGAAGTCTCGCAGGCTGGACGGTGCTCGCGGGGCGTAACGGCTCCGGGAAGACGACCCTGCTTAGGGCGATCGCCTTGGCGCTGGCAGGGCAACGCCGGTCCAGCCAGCTGGACGACGAGATCGAGGATCATCTCTCCTACGGAAGGACTCGTGGTTTCGTCGAGCTGTCGCTCCACACGGACGGGGAGGCCGACCTCGGGGCACCTCCAACGGCTGGGCGGCTGAGGGTCGCAATCTTGTGGGGGCCCGATCGGGATCCGGTCACGCCGGACGATCAGCCACCGACACGGGTGCGTTTCACCCCCCAGGAGGGTGGGAAGCTCGCGCGCCTGCTGTGGTCGCCTTCTCCTCCCGCCGGCTGGTTTTCCGCCGGCTATGGCCCCTTCCGGCGACTGACTGGCACTGGGCTCTACGAACGGAACGCACAGAACCCGGACCGCACCGCGGCCCTACGCACCCTTTTCGAGGAGCAATCGGCCCTCATTGAGTCGGTCGACTGGCTTGTATCTCTGCACTTGCGTCAGCTGGAAGGCGAAGCCGGGGCAGGGCGGCTGCTCGAATCGGTGCTCGCGCTCCTCAACGACGATCTACTGCCCGGAGATTTCCGTGTCGAGGAGGTCACCTCGCGTGGGCTGTGGCTGCGGCGAGTCGACGGTGAGGGGCCCCTCACCGCGCTCCGGCGCATGAGTGATGGCTTGCGTACGGTCACCGCGTTGGTCCTGGACATCGTGCGGCAGATGCACACCGCCTATGGCGCCCTGGAGCTGTCCCAGGTCGGTAGCCGGCCCTATCTGCCCCACCCGGGTGTTGTCCTCATCGACGAGATTGATGCCCACCTCCATGTGTCCTGGCAGCAGCGCATCGGCGAGTGGCTCAAGGCCCACTTCCCAGCCGTGCAGTTCATCGTCAGCACGCACAGCCCCTACATCTGCCAGGCTGCCGACCCAGGCGGCTTGATCAGACTTCCCGGCCCCGACGAACAGGTTCCACCGGAAGTGGTGGACGAGAAGACTTACGGCAGGGTGGTCTTCGGGACGGGGGATGACGCGGTCTTGTCGGAGTTCTTCGGGCTGGAGTCGCCGTTCTCCCGCCGCGCGGAGGAGATGCGGGAGGAACTGGCTGACCTGGAGTATGCGGTCGGGACAGGTAGGGCCGACGCCGCGATGATGCAGCGGTTCCGATCTCTGCGCATGAAGCTGGCAAGCTCTCAGTCCACACGTCTGGACGAGCTCGACATAGGGGCGAGGAGGAGAGGGGAGGACCGTACGTGATCAAACTCGTACGGCCGCGTCTGCCCTCTGAACTGGAATCCTCGCTCCTGAGACTGACACAGGAGCTCGCGGGCACCGCGATAGTCGAACGCACTGAGCACGCGGATCGGATGTGGGAGCGCAAGACCGTGCGCCGTGACGTCTACCGGCCGGTCAAGGACGTACTGGAGGTCATGGCTCCAGGTCTGGATTGCTGCATGTATTGCGGCAACCACATGGCTGACACAGTCGACCACTTCGTTCCTAAGTCTCGCTGTGCGCTCCGGACGTTTTACTGGCCGAACCTCCTGCTCGCCTGCTCCACCTGCAACTCCCGGTTCAAGAGAGACCAGCACAGGGGCGACGGGCTGGTTGGCTCCCTACTTGTGGATCCGGCACGCGATGACCCCATTGAGCATCTCGACCTCGGCCTGGAGAGCGGCATGTACCGCGCGGTGGAAGGTTCGAGGAAGGGCCAGTGGACGATCGACGTGTGCGGGCTCAACGAGGGAAAGCGTCCACGGGCCAGGGAGCGTGCCTGGCGGAGCCTGGGCGGCGATCTGAAGGAGTGGGCACGTGCGCGGGACGAGGGCCGGCTCGATGACATGCGCTATTGCATCTGGCGCATGCGTGACCAACCCTTCGCCGATGTCTGCTATGCGGCTCTGCACAAGGCCGTGTCGGTGAACGCTGACTCGATCTTCATCGATGTGGATCCTCGAATCGTGGCCCTGCTGCGGGACGAGGAGCTGCGCGCGTCCTTGCTGCAGTGAGCCAGCTCACGGCTGCTTGCCTCAGGGAACGTAGGTGCTGGCATCACTCGGGAGCAGGGCGTTCGGTCGTAGGTAATCGGCGACTGAGACCAAAACTGAGACCACGGAACGACGAAGGCCCCGACCGCAGAGCGGTCGGGGCCTTCGTTATGGCTGGTGAGCCATGGCGGAGGATACGAGATTCGAACTCGTGAGGGGTTGCCCCCAACACGCTTTCCAAGCGTGCGCCCTAGGCCTCTAGGCGAATCCTCCGTGGGAGAGCTTAGTACATGTTTCGGGGTGCTCGCGACCAGCTATCCCGCAGGCCGAGGGGCGGGGGTGGCCTGTGGATCGTCGGGGCCGGGATCCGGTACTGTGGGGGTCAGCCCCTCGTGTGGCGTCATCTCTCTGAACCCCCCCAGGGCCGGAAGGCAGCAAGGGTAGGAGGGCTCTGGCGGGTGCACGAGGGGTCTTTGCGTTCCCGGGGCCGTGCGGGCCTTGGGGATAGCGGGGCCCGGAGTGAAGGGGCGACGCGTTTGTCCGTCCGTCCCGATATCGTCGGTGGTGTGTCCCTAGCCCTGTACCGCCGCTACCGCCCCGAGACCTTCGCGGAGGTCATCGGGCAGGAGCACGTGACCGCCCCGCTCCAGCAGGCCCTGCGCAACAACAGGGTCAACCACGCGTACCTGTTCAGCGGGCCACGCGGCTGTGGCAAGACGACGAGCGCGCGCATCCTGGCCCGTTGCCTCAACTGCGAACAGGGGCCGACGCCGACGCCCTGCGGGGAGTGCCAGTCCTGCCGGGACCTCGCGACCGGCGGTCCCGGCTCGATCGACGTGATCGAGATCGACGCCGCCTCGCACGGTGGTGTGGACGACGCGCGCGAGCTGCGCGAGCGGGCCTTCTTCGCGCCGGTGCACAGCCGGTACAAGATCTTCATCCTGGACGAGGCGCACATGGTGACCTCGGCCGGGTTCAACGCGCTGCTCAAGGTGGTCGAGGAGCCGCCGGAGCACCTCAAGTTCATCTTCGCGACCACCGAGCCGGAGAAGGTGATCGGGACGATCCGGTCCCGCACCCACCACTACCCGTTCCGGCTGGTCCCGCCCGGCACGCTGCGCGACTACCTGGCGGAGGTCTGCGGCCGCGAGGGTATCCAGGTCGAGGACCCGGTGTTCCCGCTGGTCGTACGGGCCGGCGCGGGCTCGGTGCGTGACTCGATGTCGGTCATGGACCAGCTGCTGGCCGGTGCCGCCGAGGGCGGCGTGACGTACCAGATGGCGACGTCGCTGCTCGGGTACACCGATTCGGCGCTGTTGGACGAGGTGGTGGACGCCTTCGCCGCGCAGGACGGGGCGACGGTGTTCCAGGTGATCGACCGGGTGGTCGAGGGCGGTCACGACCCGCGCCGCTTCGTCACCGACCTGCTGGAGCGGCTGCGCGACCTGGTGATCCTCGCCACCGTGCCGGAGGCGGGGGAGAAGGGACTGATCGACGCCCCGGCGGACCGGGTCGCGGTGATGCAGGCCCAGGCGGACGCCTTCGGGTCGGCCGAGCTGAGCCGGGCCGCCGACATCGTCAACACCGGGCTGACCGAGATGCGCGGCAACGCGGCGCCGCGGCTCCAGCTGGAGCTGATCTGCGCCCGGGTGATGCTGCCGGGCGCGTACAGCGACGAGTTGTCGCTGCAGGCGCGGTTGGACAAGTTGGAGCGCCGGGCGGCGGCGGGCGGGTTCGCCGCTCCGGCCGGGATGGCCCCGATGGCCGCCCCGGTGATGGCCGCCCCGACGGCCGCCCCGATGGCCGCGGCGATGACGGCTCCGGCGGTCCCCCAGACGGCCCCGCCGGTGGAGGTGCCCGCACCCGCCCCGGCGCCGGCACCCGCCGCCGCGCCGGTCGCGGCGGCCCCAGCCCCCGCCCCCGTGCAGTCCCCGGCCCCGGCCGGGCCCGCCCCGGGCGCCTGGCCGATCGCGCGCAGCTTCCCGCCCGCCGGCGGCGCACCGGCCCCCGCCGCTGCCCCCGCCACCCCCGTACCGCAGCCGCAGACCGCCCCGCAGCCCGCGCCGACCCCGGTCCAGCCGGCCCCGACCCCGAGCCCGGCCCCCGCGGCCGCGCCCGGCGGCCAGCCGTCCGCGGCCGCGCAGCAGGGCGCCGGGCAGGTCCGGCAGCTGTGGCCGCAGATCCTGGAGGCGGTGAAGAACCGCCGCCGCTTCACCTGGATCCTGCTCAGCCAGAACGGCCAGGTGGCCGGGTTCGACGGCAGCACGCTCCAGGTCTCGTTCATCAACGCGGGCGCCCGGGACAGCTTCGTCGGCAGCAACAGCGACGACGTGCTGCGCCAGGCGCTGTCCGACGCGCTGGGCGTGGACTGGCGGATCGAGTGCATCGTCGACCCGTCCGGTGGCGTGGGCGCGGCTCCGGCCGCGGCCGCCCCGGCCGGCGGCGGCTGGGGTGCCCCGGCCCGTCCGGCGGCCGCCGCGCCGCCGATGGCCGCCCCCGCCCCGGTGCAGCCCCCGCCGCAGATGCAGGCACCGGCCCCGGTCCAGTCGCCGCCCCAGCCGCGCGTGCAGGCGCCCGCGACGGTGCAGGCCCCGCCGCCCGTGGCGGCGCCCCCGGCCCGCCCGGTGCAGTCGGTGGCCCCGGAGGACGACATCCCGGAGGAGGACGACCCGGACCTCAACGAGGAGGCGTTCTCCGGCCAGGAGCTGATCATCCGCGAGCTGGGCGCCACGGTGCTGGAGGAGATCCACCACCGCGGCAACTGAGCGCTCCCCGGCAGCGGGGCCACGGCAGCGGTCCGCACAGGGGGGGTACAGCAGTGGTCCACAGCAGGGGGCCACAGCATCCGCCCGGGGCCCGTAGGCTCAACGGTGACGAACGAAGAACCGCGTGACAGCAAGGAGTGAGCCGTGTTCCCCGGTGGTGGTCAGCCCAACATGCAGCAGCTGCTCAAGCAGGCGCAGAAGATGCAGGAGGAGCTCGCGAAGGCCCAGCAGGAGCTGGCCGAGGCGAAGGTGAACGGCACGGCGGGCGGCGGCCTGGTCGAGGCCACGGTGACGGGTTCGGGTGAGCTGGTGGCGCTGACCATCGCCCCGGCCGCCGTCGACCCGGAGGACACCGAGACCCTGGCGGACCTGATCCTGGCCGCGGTGCGGGACGCCAACCAGGCGGCCCAGAAGATGCAGGCCGAGCGGATGGGCCCGCTGACCCAGGGCCTGGGCGGCGGCGGCATCCCCGGCCTGCCCTTCTAGTACCCGGCCCGGTCCGGTACCCGGTTCGGCCAGTACCCGGTTCGGGCCGGAAAGGCCCAGGTCCGGGGCCATGCCGTGGAGTGCCAAGGTCTGGACTTCAGACCTTGGAAGCATGTGAATTCTGTGGGAGTCGGGCGTCGGGCGGTGTGTCCGACGCCCGATTCGTTGGATGATGGCACCGGAGCACCTCCGACCAGGAGCACCACCGGACCATCCGAGGGAAGGCGCGACGTTGTACGAGGGCGTGGTTCAGGACCTGATCGACGAACTGGGCAGGCTGCCCGGCGTCGGGCCCAAGAGCGCCCAGCGGATCGCCTTCCACGTGCTGCAGGCCGACCCGGTCGACGTGCGCCGCCTCGCGCACGCGCTGCTGGAGGTCAAGGACAAGGTCCGCTTCTGCGCGGTCTGCGGCAATGTCGCGGAGGCCGAGCAGTGCCGGGTCTGCCTGGACCCGCGGCGCGACCTCGCCGTCATCTGCGTGGTCGAGGAGCCCAAGGACGTCGTCGCCATCGAGCGCACCCGCGAGTTCCGCGGCCGCTACCACGTGCTGGGCGGCGCGATCAGCCCCATCGAGGGCGTCGGCCCGGACGACCTGCGCATCCGCGAGCTGCTCGCCCGCCTCGCGGACGGCACGGTCACCGAGCTGATCCTGGCCACCGACCCCAACCTGGAGGGGGAGGCGACCGCCACCTACCTGGCCCGGCTCTGCAAGCCGATGGGCCTGAAGGTGACCCGGCTGGCGAGCGGACTGCCCGTCGGCGGGGACCTGGAGTACGCGGACGAAGTCACCCTCGGCCGCGCCTTCGAAGGGAGACGACTGCTCGATGTCTGACCGGACGATCAACCAGCAGCCCCACGGCGACCCGCAGCCCCAGCCGGAGCCCGGGGCGCTCGCCCCGCACACCCACGGCCACGGCTCCGAGCCGGACGACTTCGCCGTGCAGATCGCCGACTCGGTGGAGAGCTTCGTGCTCGCCGTCACCGAGGTCGCCAAAGGCGACGAACCGGGCAGCGCGGTCTCGCTGCTGCTCCTGGAGGTCTCGCAGCTGCTGCTGGCCGGCGGCCGGCTGGGCGCCATCGAGGACGTCGTCCCGGAGGACCGCTTCGAGCCCGACGCGGGGCCGGAGCCGGACGGCGAGCAGCTGCGCGAGCGCCTCGCCGGGCTGCTCGCGCCGATCGACGTCTACCACGAGGTCTTCGACCCGTACGGCCCGCCGGAGAAGCCGAACGCCTTCCGGATCTCGGACGACCTGGCCGGCGTGGTCAGCGAGCTCCAGCACGGCCTGACCCACTACCGCGAGGGCCGGGTCAGCGAGGCGCTGTGGTGGTGGCAGTTCTCGTACCTCTCCAACTGGGGCACGACCTGCACGGCGGTGCTGCGGGCGCTGCAGTCGCTGATCGCCCACGTCCGGCTGGACAGCCCGATCGGTGCGGCGCCGGACGGCGCGGACACCGACGACGACGGGCTCACCGACGAGCAGCTGGAGCAGCAGGCGGGCGACCTGATGGCGGCTGAGCTCGGCCTCGGCCGCTAAGCCGGGGTTCGGCCTCGGCCGATAAGCCCGGCCTCGGCCTCGGCCGATAAGCCCGGCCTCGGCCGCCGGCAATTGTGACGAATGCCTCAGCAATCCCGCCGGAAGAGAAATCCGGCCGAGGCGCCCGGCATTCGTCCGAGGATTCTTCGGAACGGCGCCCGATGCCCCGCAGACCTGCCGGTGCCACCGCCCGCACCGCCGCCCACGTGCTGAAACAGCCGTCTCATCATATGGAAGGCGCCGGTCGGAGCACCCCTGCTCGGTAGACTGGCGCGGACCGCACCCCCCTTTCCACCGGGGGGTACGGGGGCCTGTCGCCCCCGGAAAACGACACTAGTCGAGGAGCGCACGTGGGCCTTGTCGTGCAGAAGTACGGCGGCTCATCCGTTGCGGATGCCGCAGGCATCAAGCGCGTTGCCCGCCGAATCGTTGACGCCAAGAAGGCCGGCCATGAGGTCGTCGTCGTGGTGTCCGCGATGGGCGACACGACGGACGAGCTCATCGAACTCGCGGAGCAGGTGTCACCGCTTCCTGCCGGCCGTGAGTTCGACATGCTGCTGACCGCTGGAGAGCGCATCTCCATGGCGCTGCTGGCCATGGCGATCAAATCCCTGGGTCACGAGGCCCAGTCCTTCACGGGGAGTCAGGCCGGCGTCATCACGGACTCCGTCCACAACAAGGCGCGCATCATCGACGTGACGCCGGGTCGCATCCGCACCGCCCTGGACGAGGGCAACATCGCGATCGTGGCCGGCTTCCAGGGCGTGTCCCAGAGCAGCAAGGACATCACCACGCTGGGCCGCGGCGGTTCGGACACCACCGCCGTCGCGCTGGCCGCCGCGCTCAGGGCCGAGGTCTGCGAGATCTACACCGACGTGGACGGCGTGTTCACCGCCGACCCGCGCGTGGTGAAGAAGGCGCGCAAGATCGACTGGATCGCGTACGAGGACATGCTGGAGCTGGCCTCGTCCGGTTCCAAGGTGCTGCTCGACCGCTGTGTCGAGTACGCGCGGCGCTACAACATCCCGATTCACGTACGCTCGTCCTTCTCGGGTCTTCCCGGGACGATCGTCAGCAACGACAACCCGAACAAGCCCGAAGGGGGCGAGATGGAGCAGGCCATCATCTCCGGGGTCGCCCACGACACCTCCGAAGCCAAGGTCACGGTCGTCGGCGTGCCCGACAAGCCGGGCGAGGCGGCGCGGATCTTCCGCGCCATCGCCGACGCCGAGGTCAACATCGACATGGTGGTGCAGAACGTCTCCGCCGCGTCGACCGGACTGACCGACATCTCCTTCACCCTGCCGAAGACCGAGGGCCAGAAGGCCATCGACGCGCTCGGCCGGGTCAAGGAGGGCATCGGCTACGAGTCGCTGCGCTATGACGACGCGATCGGCAAGATCTCGCTGGTCGGCGCCGGCATGCGTTCCAACCCGGGCGTCACCGCGACCTTCTTCGAGGCGCTCTCCGCCGCGGGCGTCAACATCGAGCTGATCTCCACCTCGGAGATCCGGATCTCGGTGGTCACCCGCGCCGACGACGTGCCGGAGGCGGTCCGCGCCGTGCACAGCGCCTTCGGGCTGGACAGCGAGAGCGACGAGGCCGTCGTCTACGGCGGCACCGGTCGATGACCCGGGAGCCGGGCGGGGGCACGGGCAGGTGACCCGGCGTCCGAACCTCGCCGTCGTCGGCGCCACCGGCGCGGTCGGCGAGGTGCTGCTCGGCCTGCTCTCGCTCCGTCAGGACGTCTGGGGCGAGGTCCGACTCGTCGCCTCCCCGCGCTCGGCCGGCCGTACGCCGGTCGTGCGCGGGGTGCCGGTCGAGGTGGTCCCGCTGGCCGAGGAGGCCTTCGTCGGGATCGACGTCGCCGTGTTCGCCGTCCCCGACCAGGTCTCCGCCCAGTGGGCGCCGATCGCGGCGGCCAAGGGCGTGGTGGTGGTCGACGACTCGGCGGCCTTCCGCACCGCCGGGGACGTGCCGCTGGTCGTCCCCGAGGTGAACGCGTCCGCGCTGCGGATCCGTCCGCGCGGGATCGTGGCCAGTCCGGCCGGCCCCACGCTGGCGCTGGTCACGGCGGTCGGCGCGCTGCACGCCGAGTACGGGCTGGAGCAGTTGGTGGTCGCCACCTACCAGGCCGCCAGCGGCGAGGGCCGGGCGGGCACGGCGGCGCTGCGCGAGCAGACCGCCCTGGTGGCCGGCACCGAGGTCGGCCGGCAGACCGGCGACCTGCGCGCGGTGATCGCCGACGAGGGGCCGTTCGCGGCCCCGCTCGCCCTCAACGCCGTGCCCTGGACCGGCGGTCTGCGGGACGGCGGCTGGTCCGCCCAGGAGCTCGGCCTGCGCGACGAGGCCCGTAAGGTCCTCGGCCTGCCCGCCCTGCGGGTCTCCGCGACCTGCGTGCGCATCCCCGTGGTCCGCACCCACGCGCTCGCCGTGCACGCCCGCTTCGAACGCGAGGTCAGCCAGGAGCACGCGCAGGACATCCTGCGCGAGACGCCCGGCGTGGTCCTCTACGACGACCCGGCGGCCGGGGAGTTCCCCACCCCGAACGACGCGGTCGGCACCGACCCGGTCTGGGTCGGGCGGGTGCGCCGGGCGCTGGACGAGCCGGACGCGCTCGACCTCTTCCTGTGCGGCGACAACCTGCGCAAGGGGGCCGCGCTCAACCTGCTGCAGATCGCCGAGCTGGTGGCCGGTGAGCTGACGGCCGGGCAGGAGTAGGGCGGGGCAAGAGGGTCCCTTGTGCCCCTTGTTGTCCGGACCTGTGTCCGCTCCTCGACACAATCTGTCCGGAATCCCGCGGGAATCCCCTGGAGGCCTCTTCCGCCGATGCGGAAGAATGGCCCCCGGGCTGGGCAACCATGACAGGGGATCGAGTGTCCAACGGGCGTGGCGAACGTGATGGTGGGGGCAAGGGCGGGCGTCGGGGCGAGAGCCGTGACGGCCTTCCCGGTGCGTTCCCCGTGGTCTTCGAGTAGGCCGGAAGACGACCAGATGACGGCGGCCGCACCCGGTGCGGCGGACTCCGGTGCCGGTACCGACGCGGGTACCAGCGAGGACCTGCTCACCGAGACCTACCAGGCGCACTACCGCTCACTGCTGCGCCTTGCCGCGCTGCTCCTGGACGACCTCTCCACCTGTGAGGACGTCGTGCAGGAGGCCTTCATCCGGGTGCACGCCGCCCGGCGCCGGGTGCGCGAACCCGAGAAGACCCTGGCCTACCTGCGGCAGACGGTGGTCAACCTCTCGCGCTCCACGCTGCGCCGCCGGATCCTCGGCCTGCGACTGCTGCCCAAGCCGATGCCTGACATGGCCAGTGCAGAAGAAGGTGCCTACGATGCCCTGGAGCGCGACCAGTTGAAGGCCGCGTTGAAGGGTCTGCAACGGCGTCAGCGGGAGGTTCTGGTGCTGCGTTACTTCGTGGACATGACGGAGGCGCAGGTGGCCGAGACCCTGGGCATCTCACTCGGTTCGGTGAAGGCGTACGGCTCGCGCGGACTCGCCGCCCTCCGGGTCCAGATGGAGGCCGGACATGGCTGACGCGGCCCGGCAGCGGCCCGGGGACGACGACGTCCCGGACCTCTCCTCCGAGGAACGGGCGCTGCGCGAGCTCATGCACCACGCGGTGGACCGGATCCAGCCCGGAATCGGGGCCCTGCCGCGGATCCGGCAGGCCGTACCCCGGCGGCGGGCCGCCCGGCGCGGGGCCTGGACGGGCGCGGCGGCGCTGGCCCTGGCGGTCGCGATCGCCCTGCCGGTCCTGCACGAGGGCGACCGCCTCGGACTGTCCGGCGGGCCCGGCTCGGCCGAGGCCAACGGCGCGACCCTCGCGGCACCCTCCGGCAGCGCGATCGGCGGCGGCGCCACCGGCTCGGGCTCGCACCCCGGCCCCGGCGGCGCGGGCAGCGCGCCCCCGACGGGCTCCGGCAGTGCCTCGCCGAGCCCCGGCGCGGACGCCACCCGCCCCGGCACCGCCACCCCCACCGGGGCCCTCGGCACCG
The DNA here is from genome assembly GCF_040303105.1 of Kitasatospora sp. NPDC096128. Taxonomy (NCBI): domain Bacteria; kingdom Bacillati; phylum Actinomycetota; class Actinomycetes; order Kitasatosporales; family Streptomycetaceae; genus Kitasatospora; species Kitasatospora sp. NPDC096128. Next base: position 150,689 of record NZ_JBEOSP010000016.1, read on the forward strand.
GAGACGGCGGTCTCGTTCCTCTGTGCACCCGGACGGACCTCGGCCAGGGCAGCGCCCAGGTCGGCTCGGCGGACGCCCAGGGCCGGATCTACGGCTCCTTCACGGTGTACAACGTCTCCGGCCGCAGCTGCCGTCTCGGCGGTCCGGGCGCGGTGGCCGTCACCGGCGTCAACGGCACCGACCGCAGCAAGGTCCGCTCCGCCGACCACGCCCCGGGCGACCCGGCCGGCAACCTGCCCGCGATGGACACCGAACCGCCGGTGCTCGCCCCGCTGGCCGGGTACAAGGTGCCGTTCGCGTGGATCCCGGACCAGGTCTGCGGCTCCTCCGGCGGTGCCAGCCCCGCGCCGACCGCCGGCGCCAACCAGGCGTCCCTGACCACCCGGGCCCCGGCCGGCGCCTCCGACGCCGCCCCGGCCTCCGGCACCGGTGCCTCCGCGGCGCCGAGCTCCAACCCGCAGGCCAGCTCCTCGCCCACCTCCGGGCCCACCCCGGCACCGAGCCCGACCGCCACCCCGAGCGGCAACCCCACCGGCGTGCCGCCCACCGCCACCATCGCCCACACCCCCGCCCCCGGCAGCCCGGCGGCCGCCACGGCCTCGCTGCCGGTCGGGTGCGGGGGGACGCTCTACCGGGGCGGGGTGCAGTCGTCGGGCGGGTCGGCGGTCCAGCCCTCGGGGACGCCCGCGGCCGGGTGACCGGGCGGCGGCGCCGCGGCCGGCGTCCCGTCCGCCGACGGGCCGTGCCGGACCCTGCGGTCCGGCGGGGTGTGAGGAGTGGTTACCGTGGGGGGTGTGTACCGGTTCCTCCTGACTCCGCGCTGGCTGGGCGGCACCGCCCTGGCCGTGGCCGCCGTGGCGGTGTGCGTATGGCTGGGTTCCTGGCAGCTCGGCCGGTTCGAGGACCGCGTCTCCACCCACCAGGAGACCAAGCAGTCGCTCACCGCTTCGGGTGAAGCCCGCCCGATCGACGCGCTGCTCGGCCCGACCTCCCCGCAGGTGACCACGGAGACTGTCGGCAAGCCCGTCACGGTCACCGGGGACTACGACACGGAGCACCAACTCCTCGTCCCCAACCGGGTGTTGGACGGCAAGCAGGGCTACTACGTGCTCACCCCGCTGCGCACCGCCGACGGACACGCCGTTGCCGTGGTGCGGGGCTGGGCGCCCGGCAACCCGTCCGGAACCCTCCCCGCGGCCGAGGCGGCTCCCAGTGGGCCGGTGACGGTCACCGGGCGGCTGCAGGCCAACGAGTCGGTGGGCAGCAACGGCGCGGTCGCGGGCGGCCTGCCCGCCGGACAGCTCGGCATGATCAACCGGGCCTCGCTGCTGAACGTGCTGGAGTACGACGGCTGGTACGACGGCTGGGTGTCCGCCGACCAGGTGCCCGCCGGGCTGACCGCCGTGCCGACCGTGCAGCCGCAGGGCGGGGACGGGCTCACCCTGCGGGCCTTCCAGAACCTGGGCTACACCCTGGAGTGGTTCGTCTTCGGCGGCTTCGTGGTCTTCATGTGGTTCCGTCTGGTACGCCGGGAGGCGGAGGCGGAGCAGGACCGGGCCCTCGGGTTGGACCCGGTCCTGGACTGAGCCGGTCGGTCGGTCGGCGGGCCGGTCGGTGGGCCGGTCGGTGGGCCGGTCGGTCGGTCGGTGGGCCGGTCGGTGGTCCGGTCGGTCAGCGGGTCGGCTTACCGGGCGTGGGCGGCGGGGTCGGAGTCGGGGTCGGCTTGAGCGGTGCGGCCGGTGCCGGTGTGGCTGGTGCCGGTGTGGCTGGTGCCGGTGTGGCTGGTGCCGGTGTGGCTGGTGCCGGTGCGGCCGGTGCCGGTGAGGCCGGGGAGTGGCCGGTCGGAGTCTGGCTGGCCGGGGTGCCCGAAGGGGTCGACCAGTCGCCTCCGCTGCCGAACGGCGTCGCGGTGTCCTCGTGCACCGGCACGCTCCCGCCGCGGCAGTGGCCGTGGCCGGCCGACCCGTTGTTCGAGCCGTAGTAGTCGATGTGGTGGTGCGTGGTGTGACCGCCGCCCTTCGAACCGTTGGAGCCGGACGAGCCCTTGGAACCCGAGCCCTTGGACCCGCTGGACCCGCTGGACCCGTGCGACCCGCCGGACCCGCCGCGCTCTGCCGTGTCCTCCTTCGAGCCCGGCGCGTAGGAGGCCCGGAGGACCCCCGATCCGGGGGCTGATCCGGCCGCAGACCCGGCCGCAGACCCGGTCCCGGCCCCCGGTGCGCTCGCCCGGGTGGCCGACTTGGTGGGCGCGGGCGGCGCCGGTGAAGCCGCGGCCGGAGCGGTCGCCGTCGGAACCCCGGCCGTCGGCACGGCCGCCGACGGGCTGCCCGCCCCCGGCACGGCCGGAGCCGGGGCCGGGGGCGGGCAGGCCGCCTCGGCGCTGTGCGAGCCCGAGCAGCCGCTGAGCACCAGCGCCCCGGCCAGTGCCGCCCCCGCGAGCGTCAGCGGACGTCTCACCCAGCCCCTCCGGTGCTGTCGCCCGGAACCCCGAGGTGCCGACGGACGAAGTCGATCTCCAGCCGCAGCTGCCGGATCCGTTCCTCCACCACCAGCGAGCCGTGCCCGGCGTCGTACCGGTACACCTCGTGCGGCTTGTCGAGCTGCTCCAGGCGCTCGACGTAGTTCTCGATCTGCCGGATCGGGCAGCGCGGGTCGTTGACCCCGGCGCTGATGTACACCGGCACCCGCACCTGCTCCACGTAGGTCAGCGGTGAGGAGGCCGTGAAGCGCTCCGGCACCTCCTCGGGGGTGCCGCCGAAGAGCGTGCGGTCGAGCGACTTCAGCGCCTCCATCTCGTCGGCGTACGCGGTGTGGTAGTCCGCGACCGGTACGGCGGCGACGCCCAGCGCCCAGCTGTCGGGCTGCACGCCCAGGCCGAGCAGGGTCAGGTAGCCGCCCCAGCTGCCGCCGGTGAGCACCAGTCGCCGCGGGTCGGCGAGGCCGCTGGCGACGGCCCACTCCCGGACGGCCGCGATGTCCTCCAGCTCGATCAGGCCGACCCGCTCGTGCAGCGCGTCCGTCCAGGCCTGGCCGTAGCCGGTCGAGCCGCGGTAGTTGACCCGGACCACCGCGAAGCCGTGGTCCAGCCAGGCGGCCGGTCCGGCCGCGAAGGAGTCGCTGTCGTGGTGGGTCGGGCCGCCGTGGACCTCGAAGACCGTCGGGTACGGGCCGGGGCCGGCCGTCGTCGGGCGCTGCACCAGGGCGTGCACCCGTCCGCCGGGGCCGTCCACCCAGACGTCCTCGACCGGGACGGAGCCGGGCGGCACCGGCCCGGGCGCCCGCAGCACGACCGCACCGGCGGTGGAGCGGACGGCGGAGGGCTCGGCGGCCGAGGACCACAGGTACTCGACGGTGCCGTCCGGGCGGGCGGTGGCGCCGCCGACAGTGCCGCGCGGGGTCTCCAGGCGGGTCAGCCGGCCGGTCGCGAGCTCGTACGTGAACAGCTCGCTGCGCGCCTCGTACTCGTGCTCGACCAGCAGCGCCCGGGCGCCGGGGCGCCACTGCGCGGAGACGTCGCCGGGCAGTTCGCGGCCCTGCTCGTCGCGCAGCGGGAGGGCGGTCTCGGCGCCGGTGGCGACGTCCCAGATCATCGGCTCCCAGCGGCCGGTGCGCTGGTGGGCGACCAGCATCCGGGTGTCGCCCTCGACCGGGGCGAAGCCCAGGCAGGCGACGCCGCGCGGCTCGTCCCGGCCGGTGACCTCGTCCAGCTCGGCGACGGTCTCGACACCGTCGCCGGTCAGCCGGACCACCCGGAGGGCGGAGTGCATCGCGTCGCCGTGCTCGGTGTGGTCGATGGCGAGCAGGGTGGCGTCGTGGCTGAGGTCGCCGATGCCGCCGTACTCCTCGTGCCGGTAGATCTCGACCGGCTCGGCCGCGCCCGGGCGGCGCAGGTGCAGGGTGGTGCCGTCCTCGTCGGTGGAACGGCCGACGACCACCGTGCCGTCGCGGCCCAGGGCCAGACCGGCCGAGTAGGAGGGGGCGAGGCCGGGCACGGCCTCCTCGTCCGGACCGCCGGCGAAGGGCTGGCGGCGCCAGACGCCGAACTCGTCGCCGTCGTGGTCGTCGAACCACCAGACCCAGTCCCCGTCCGGGGACAGCTCGGCGTCGGTGGTGCCGTTCGGCCGGTCGGTGACCCGGCGGTGGGTGCCGGTGGCGCGGTCCCAGGCGTAGACCTCGTAGGTGCCGGTCGCGTTGGACACGTACAGCGCCCGGTCGGGGGCGTCCTCGGCCCAGTCGGGCAGCGACACCCGGGCCGCCCTGAACCGCTGCTCCCACGCCGGTACGGCGCTCTTCTCCTCGCTCATCCGACCATCCAACCCGATCGGGGGGAGGGAACGGAACGGGCGGGCGGGGTTCACCCCGCCCGCCCGTGGTCCGGCGGTCCTCCCGCGGCACTCCCGCGGTGTTCCTGCGGTTCCAGCCGGCCGCGTCCCTGAGCTGTTACCGCGCTGTCCCTGCGGCGTTCACGAACGGCGCGGCACCAGTCGGACCAGGCCCACCAGCACCAGCTCCAGCACCGCCAGCACCGCCACGCTGCGGACGAAGGCCGTGGTCGGGCCGCCGGCGCCGTAGTAGACCAGGCCGATCAGGGCGATCCCGACGGCGCCGCCGACCTGCTGCACGGTGGCCACCACCCCGGCTGCCGCACCGGCCAGTTGCGGCTCGACGGCCGCCAGGGCGACGGTGGTGACCGGTGCGATCACCAGGCCCATGCCGAGGCCGTCCACGAACAGCCCGGGCGCCAGCCACCAGACGTTGCTGTCCGCGGCGGTGTGGGCGGCGAGCGCGAGCAGGCCCAGCCCGACGGCCATCAGCAGCCCGCCGACGGTGATCGTGCGTGGCTCGCCGAGGCGTGCGGTGACCCGGTGGGTGGTGTTGGAGGTCAGCAGGTAGCCGAGGCCGATCGCGGTGAACACCAGTCCGGCGCCGAGCGCGTCCAGCCCGCGGCCCAGTTGCAGGTGCAGGGCGAGCACCAGGAAGAACGAGGCCTGGCCGAGCCAGAAGACCAGCTGGGCGAGCAACCCGGTGCCGAAGGCGCGGCTGCGGAACAGTCGGGTGTCGACCAGCGGGGTGCCGGCGCCGGTGGTGCCGGTGCCGGCAGCGGTGCCGGAGACGCGGTGCTGGTGGACGGCGAACCCGGCCAGCACGGCGGCTGCGGCGACCAGGCAGAGCACCGTCCACAGTGGCCAACCGAGGCTCGGGCCCTGGATCAGCGGCAGTACCAGGGCGGTCAGCCCGACGGTCACCAGCAGCACCCCGACCGGGTCCAGGCCCGGCCGTTGCGGCGCCCGCGACTCCGGCAGGCAGCGGCGGACGGCGACCAGCGCGGCCAGGCCGATCGGCAGGTTGATCAGGAAGCAGCTGCGCCAGCCCAGGCCGAGCACGTCCGCGCGGATCAGCAGCCCGCCGATCAGCTGGCCGAACACCGCGCCGACGCCCATCGTCAGCCCGTACCGGGCGAAGGCCCGGGCCTGCGCGGCGCCGCTGAACGCCGTCCGCAGGATCGCCAGCACCTGCGGGCCCATCAGCGCGGCCGCCAGGCCCTGCGCCACCCGGGCGCCGACCAGCGCCGCGGCGGTGGGGGCGAGACCGCAGCCCGCCGAGGCGAGGGTGAACAGGGCCAGGCCGAGCGCGAACACCCGGCGGCGGCCGTACCGGTCGCCGAGCCGGCCGGCGGTGACCAGCCCGGCGGCGAGGGCCAGGCCGAACCCGGCCATCACCCACTGGACGACCGCCGGGCCGGCGCCCAGATCGGCCTGGACGGAGGGGACGGCGACATTGACGACGAAGGTGTCCAGGGCGGTCATGAAGGTGGCGGTCAGGACCACCGGCAGCAGGCCCCTGGGGGCGGGGGCCGCCGGGACTGACGGGGCGGCCGGGACGGGGGCTTCGGTGCGGGCTTTCAGCGTGGTGCTCATTTCGGGCTCTCCTCTCTCGCGCTCGTCCCCCCGCAGGGGTCGGGACGCCGCCGTGGGGGCGCCCCTGTGGGAGCGCCGCCGTCGGGGCGCCGCCGTGGGGGTGCGGCGCCCCTGGAATCGGTCCGTCCGGCACTCGGACGACCGTCCGGCTCGTACCTCCGTCCGGCTCGTACCTCCGTCCGGCTCGTCCCTCCGTCCGGCTCGTACCTCCGTCCGGTCCGGACGTCCGGTCCGGACTCAGGCGCCCGGCACGCGGTCCAGGAACCCGTGCACGGTGCCGATCCGGCCCTCCGGGGTGGCCGCCAGCACGTCGAAGCCGATCACCACCGGCTCGGCGCCGGCCGGACTGAGGTTCCAGGTGAACCGGGCGATGTCGTGGTGCGCGTCCACCGGGCCGAGGGTGAACTCCAGCCCCGGGAACTGGGCCTGGGCCGCGCCGATCAGAGCGTCGATCGCGTCCCGGCCGGCCACGGCGGCCAGCGGGTCGGTGTAGCGGCCGTCCTCGGCCCACACCTCGTCGATCAGCTTGCGGCGGGCGGCCGGGTCGGTCTCGTTCCAGACCGCCAGGTAGCGCTCGGCGAGCTGCTGGAGGGCGGCGGTGGTGATCTCGGTCATGGTCATCTCCCGTGTTCCGGTGGGCCGTTGGCGGGTCGTTCCCGCTGTTCACAAAGGTAGGGAAGGGCCGCCGGGGGCGAATCGGTCACGGATAGGCATGGGGGTGCGTAGGTATTCGCGGTCGGTTGCGCAGCCGTTGTGCCGGAGTGTCGGCGGCCGGCTCGATAGGGTCGGGGCATGCTCTTCGGGAGGGAACACGAACAGGCCGCCGTGGACGCCCTGTTGGCGCAGGCCCGGGACGGCGGGGCCGGGGCGCTGCTGCTCCGCGGCGAGGCGGGTATCGGCAAGACCGCCCTGCTGGACGACGCCGTGGCCCGGGCCGGGACGGCCTTCCGGGTGATCCGGGCGTCCGGCGTCGAGTACGAGGCCGAACTGCCCTTCGCCGGGCTGAGCCTGCTGCTGGCCCCCGGCCTGGACCGGCTGGACGTCCTGCCCGGTCCGCAACGGCGCGCCCTGGAGGCGGCGTTCGGCCTCGGCGACGTACCGGTGGACCCGGTCGCGGCACCGCCCGTAGCACTGGCCACCGCCCCTGCCGACCGGCTGCTGGTCGGCCTCGCCACCCTCGGACTGCTCGCCGAACTCGCTGCTGACCAGCCCCTCCTGTGCGTGCTCGACGACGTCCAGTGGCTGGACCGGGCCTCCCTGGACGCCCTGCTGCTCGCCGCCCGCCGCCTCCAGGCCGAAGGGGTGGCCCTGCTGCTCGCCGCCCGCACCGAGCCCGACGCCCGCACCGAGCGCCGACTCGGCCTGCCCGAGGTGCGGGTGACCGGCCTCGCCGAAGCCGACGCCACCCGGCTGCTGACCGAACGGGCCGGACCCGACCTGCCCGCCGCCGTCCGCGACCGCCTGCTCGCCGAAGCCGCCGGGAACCCGCTCGCCCTCACCGAACTCCCCGTCGCCACCGGCCCGCAGGCGCACACTGCGGGCGGACTCCCGCTCACCAGCCGCCTGCTGATCGCCTTCCACGGTCAGGTCACCGGCCTGCCCCCGGCCACCCAGACCCTGCTGCTGGTAGCCGCCGCCGAGGAGAGCGGCGAACTGGACGTCCTGCTGCCCGCCGCCGCCGCGCTCGGCGTCGGCGCCGAACACCTCGCCCCCGCCGAGGAATCCGGCCTGGTCACGGTCACCCCCGACCGTCGGATAGCCTTTCGCCACCCGCTGCTGCGCTCCGCGATCCTGCAGCGCGCCCCGCACCACCAGCGGCTGGCCGTCCACCAGGCCGTCGCCGGGGCGCTCCCGGACGGCGACCGCCGCACCTGGCACCTCGCCCTCGCCGCCACCGCCCCCGACGCCGCCCTCGCCGACGCCCTGGAACGCACCGCCGTCCGCACCGGCCGGCGCGGCGGCCACGGCGGCGCGGCCGCGTACGAACGCGCCGCCCGGCTCACCCCCGACCGCGACGCCGCCACCCGCCGTCTCGTCCTGGCCGCCGAAGCCGCCACCGAGGAAGGCGAGTTGACGCGCGCCGAGGCACTCGCCGACGAGGCCGCCGGTCGTACCGACAGCGTCCTCGCGCACGCCCTGCTGGACCACGTCCGGGCCACCGCGCATTTCTGGCGCGGCTCCTACCCGACCGCCCACCGGCTGCTGCTCGACGCCGCCCTCGCACTCGGCTCCGACGAAGCGGCCGCCGCCGAGGCCGTCGAGCCCGCCCACGCCGCCCGGATGCTGTTCCAGGCCTTCCACGCCGCCTGGTACGCGGGGGAGGAGCCGGTGGCCGAGGTGCTCGACCGGCTCGCCGCCCTCCCGCTCGCCGACGACGACCCCGTCGCCCCGCTCGCCCGCTACCTGCCCGCCGCCGTCCTCCCGGCCCTCGGCCGGCCCGCCGCCGCACTGCCCCCTGCCCGGGAGGCCGTCGAAGCCGCCCGCCGGGCGGGCGCCGAGAGCCCCGCCGACCTGGTCCAACTCTGCGGCGCCACCCTCATCCTCGGCCGCGACGAGGAGACCGTCGACCTCGGCGGCGAACTCGTCGCCGAAGCCCGCGCCAAGGGCACCCTCGGGGTGATGCCCACCCTGCAGTTCTTCCTCGCCGAAGCCGAGCTCTTCCACGGCCGCCACGCCGACGCCGAACTCACCGCCACCGAGGCCCTCGCCCTCGCCCAGGACACCGGCCAGCACCAGTGGGTCAGCCAACTCAGCGCCCTGCTCGCCTACTTGGCCGCCCTGGACGGACGCACCGAACGCTGCACCGAACTGGCCACCGCCGCCCTCGCCACCACCGGCCCGCAGACCGCCGCCCCCGCCGCGGGCCGCCCCTGGGCCCACTGGGCCCTGGCCCTGCTCGACCTCGGCCAGGGCCGCGCCGCCGGCGCCGCCGACCGCCTCCACGCCCTCACCACCGGCCCGCAGCGCCACCACGTCAGTGCCACCCGCGCCGTCCCCGACCTGGTCGAGGCCGCCGTCCGCCTGGGCACCCCGGACCGCGCCGCCGAAGCCTACGAACGCTTCGCCCGCTGGACCGCCGCCGCCGACCGCCCCTGGGCCGAGGCGCTACGCCTGCGCTGCCAGGCCCTCCTCGGCCCCGACGAACTCGCCGAAACCGCCTACCGCGCCGCCCTCGACCTGCACGCCACCACCCACCGCCCCTTCGAACAGGCCCGCACGGCCCTGCTCTACGGCGAGTGGCTCCGCCGCACCCGCCGCCGCACCGACGCCCGCCCCCACCTCACGGCCGCCCTGGAAACCTTCGACCGCCTCGCGGCCCACCCGTGGTCCACCCGCGCCCGCACCGAACTCTCCGCCACCGGCACCCCCGTCCCGAACCCCGAACCCTCCCCGGCCCTCCCGAACTCCCTGACCCCTCAGGAACTCCAGATCGCCCGCCTCGCCGCCCAGGGCCTCACCAACCGCGACATCGCCGCCCAACTCTTCCTCAGCCCCCGCACCATCGCCCACCACCTCTACAAGGCCTACCCCAAACTGGGCATCACCTCCCGCACCGCCCTCCCCGCCACCCTCTGACCGGCCCCCTACAGCTCGGGGCCCCGCCGATTCCGTCTCGGCAGAGCCCCAGGCCGTTCAGTCCTCGGTGTCGTGGGCGCCAAGGCCGTGAGTCCACCGGATGCTTGCGCTCACTCAGTTAGTCACGCACAACGCCAGAGGGCCCATCGGATCTCTCCGATGGGCCCTCTGTACTGGGTCGGGGTGGCGGGATTTGAACCCACGGCCTCTTCGTCCCGAACGAAGCGCGCTACCAAGCTGCGCCACACCCCGGTCCTTCTGTTTGTCGCTCCGTCTCCTTCGCGACGAGTAGAACTCTACCGGACGCTCGCCGAGACACGAAATCCGGTTTCGGGCGGGCGTCCGGTCGGGGTCAGCGGGGGGCGGGGGTGAGGGTGAGGAGGGTGGCTTCCGGGGGGCAGGCGAAGCGGATCGGGGTGTAGCGGTTGGTGCCGCAGCCGGCCGAGACGTGGAGGTAGGAGCGGTGGCCGCCGGCCTTGTGGGTGGAGAGGCCCTTGACCCGGCGGGTGTCGAGGTCGCAGTTGGTGACCAGGGCGCCGTAGAAGGGGATGCAGAGCTGGCCGCCGTGGGTGTGGCCGGCGAGGATCAGGGGGTAGCGGTCGGCGGTGAAGGCGTCGAGGACGCGCAGGTAGGGGGCGTGCACGACGGCGAGGGAGAGGTCGGCGTCGGGGGAAGGGCCGCCGGCGACGGCGGCGTAGCGGTCGCGGCGGATGTGGGGGTCGTCGAGGCCGGTGAACTCGAGGTCGAGGCCGTTGACGGTGAGGCGGCCGCGGGTGTTGGTCAGGTCGAGCCAGCCGGCGGCGTCGAAGCCGTCGCGGAGCTTCTCCCAGGGGTTGTGTACGGCGCCGCTGATGCCGCGGTTGCCGGTGCCGTCGGGGTTGTTCATGCCGTGGACGCCGCTGCGCATGGCCTGGAGGTAGCGGGCGGGGTTCTTGCGGGCCGGGCCGTAGTAGTCGTTGGAGCCGAAGACGTAGACGCCGGGGAAGTCCATCAGCGGCCCGAGGGCGTCGAGGGTGGCGGGGATGCCGAGCGGGTCGGAGAGGTTGTCGCCGGTGTTGACCACGAGGTCGGGGCGCAGGCCGGCGAGGCTCTGCAGCCAGCGCTGTTTCTTGCCCTGTCCGCTCACCATGTGGATGTCGGACACCTGGAGGATCCGGAGGGGCTTGGCACCGTGGGGCAGGACGGGGACCTCGACGCGGCGGAGCCGGAAGGCACGGACCTCGTACCCGACGGAGTAGGCGAGGCAGGCGGCGCCGGCGGCGGCGACACCGAGGGGGACGGAGTACAGCGGTCGCATCAGCCCATGCTCTCAGACGGTGGATCAGCTGGTGAACGTCCGGTGGGGCGGTCCGGACACGGCTTCCGCCTCCTGCGCCGGATCGGTGACCCGTCGGGCGCGCAGGGCGCGGACCTTGTTGCGGTTGCCACAGCGTTCCATCGAGCACCAGCGCCGCCGTCCGGGCCGGGAGGTGTCGACGAAGAGCAGTTGGCAGTCGTGCGCCCGGCACTCCCGGATCCGGTCGGCGTGCGGGCCGGTGAGCAGGGCGATGGCGTCCCGGGCGAGGGTGGAGACGAGTTGGGACCCGTCGGCGGGCAGCGGGGCGGCGGCGGTGCCGTCCGGGGCGATCTGGGGGACGAGCGGGGGGTGGGCGGCGGCCCGGTTGAGGGTGGCGCGGTCCGCCGGGTCGCCGGTCCGCCCGTGGGCACGGGCGGCGGCGAGGTGCCAGAGGGCGTCACGCAGGGTGCGGGCGGCGGTGAGCTGGTCGTCGGTGATCCGTACGGTGCCGGCGGGCAGCCGCAGCCGGGAGCGCGCGAGCCAGTGGGTGAGGTCGGACGGGCGGTGCAGCACCTCGTACCGGTTGTGGGCGCCGTGGCCGCCGGTGGTGAGCAGTTCGAGGCAGAGGGCGCCGGGGTCGAAGTGGAAGCTCGTGCCGCCGGGGGTGGTGAGGACCAGGCCGGTCGGGTGTTCCGGTGCGCCGTCTCCGTCGGTCATGTAACCAGGGTAGGCGGTTACAGCGCGTACGGGGGACGGCGGGGGCGGCCCCCCGGAGGCAGCCCCGGCCCCGACCGTTAATGGCAAGCGACGGAACGCCGCAGGTGGGAGACTCGGGGCCATGACGACGCTCAAGGCGCAGTTGCACGAGGACCTCACGGCTGCCATCAAGGACCGGGACGAGCTCCGCTCGTCCACCATCCGGCTCACGCTGTCCGCTGTCACCAGCGAGGAGGTGGCGGGTGTCGAGAAGCGCGAGCTGTCCGACGACGAGGTGCAGCGGGTGATCGCCCGCGAGGCGAAGAAGCGCCGCGAGGCGGCCGAGGCCTTCGACAAGGCCGGCCGGGTCGAGCAGGCCGCGCGTGAGCGCGCCGAGGGCGTGGTGCTGGCGGAGTACCTGCCGAAGCAGCTCTCGGACGGGGAGCTGGCCGAGATCGTGGCCGCCGCCGTGGCCGAGAGCGGGGCGAGCGGCCCGCAGGCGATGGGTGCCGTGATGAAGCTGGTGAAGCCGAAGGTGGACGGCCTGGCCGAGGGCGGCCGGGTGGCCGCCGCGGTCAAGGCCGCCCTGCTCTGAGCAGCGGTTCCGCCGAAACGGCCGAGCCGAAACGGCGGGCCGGTACGCCGAGCCGAGCCGAAACGCCGAGCCGAGCCGGAACACCGCGTCCTGAACGCCGAGCCGGCACACCGAGCCACCACGCCGAAGGGGCGCCCCCCGGAAGTGGCGGTTTCTAGTGGTCGTCGCAACACGTGGTCGGTTGTCTAGGCCGCGATGAGTTTATGCAGACGCTCGGCTGGGGTTTCCCAGCCGAGCGTTTTGCGTGGGCGGCCGTTGAGCTCGGCGGCGACGGCGGCCAGGTGCTCCGGGCCGTGGACGGACAGGTCTGTGCCCTTGGGGAAGTACTGCCGTAGCAGGCCGTTGGTGTTCTCGTTGGAGCCGCGCTGCCAGGGACTGGCCGGGTCACAGAAGTAGACCGGGATATCGGTGGCCAGGGTGAACAGGCCGTGTTCGGCCATCTCGGAGCCCTGGTCCCAGGTCAACGAGCGCACCAGGTGTCCGGGCAGGGTCCGCACGGTCTCCACCAGGGCGTCGCGCACCTGCTCGGCGGTGCGGCCGTTCGGCAGGTGCAGGAGCATGACATAGCGGGTGGCGCGCTCGACCAGCGTGCCGATCGCCGACGCACCGTCCTTGCCGATGATCAGATCGCCCTCCCAGTGCCCGGGAACCGCCCGGTCCTCCACCTCGGCGGGACGCTCGCTGATCATGACCATCGGATGGGCGAACCTGGGCCTGCGCGCGGTGGCCTGCCGGTGGGGGACCCGCCGGGCGCGGCCGGTGCGCAGGGCTCCGGCCAGCTCTCGGCGAAGCTCTCCGCGGCCCTGGACGTAGAGGGCCTGGTAGACGGTTTCGTGGGCCACGTGCATCTCCGGCCGCTCGGGAAAGGTGTCCCGCAGAGCCTGGCAGATCTGCTCCGGGCTCCACCGCTTGTCCAGATGACGCTGGAGGAAGTCCCGCAGCTCGGAGTTCTGGGCGATCTTGCCCGGCTTGGGGCGGGGCCGGCGGGCGTCCGCACGGGCCTGCGCGGCGTGGGGCCGGTAACCGCCGCTTCCTGGATGGCGGTTGCGCCGGATCTCGCGGCTGATCGTGGAGGGACTGCGGCCCAGCTCGGCGGCGATCGCGCGGACGGTGGCTTTCTCCCGCAGCCGGTCGGCGATGTGGATCCGCTCGTCCTCGCGCAGGTAACGGGACGGACCAGACGGCGCTGCTACCGCTCGCAGCGGTAGCAGCGCCGTCCTTTGCGTCCCGGTGGGCTTGCGCCCGTTACGCCACTTCTGGCCCGTCCGGACGTCGATGCCGACGATCCGGCAGGCCTCCTTGTTGCTGTAGCCCTGCTGCATGAGCCGGGAGTATGCCGCTCGTTCCTGGGTCAGCTTCCGCGGGCCCTGAGGTGTCCGATCCTTACGGATCTCGAAGTCCAATGCATCCCCTGAGCTGGGGTGTTGCAACGACTCCTAGAACCCAAGAGTTCCGGAGGGCGCCCCTTCGCCGTTCGTACGGTGGCGGGCCGGTCAGCCGTTGCCGCCGCCGTGCTTGCCGCCGTTGCCGTTGCCGTTCCCGCCGCCGCCGATCATGCCGGGCGGGAGGGTGAACCCTCCTCCTATCACCCCACCGGGACCACCCGGACCACCGGGACCACCGGCCCCACCGTTGCCCGGTGCGGGCGGCGGCGGGTTCTGACCCGGCTGCTGCGGGGCGTTCGGGTCGGTCGTCGGGGCGGTGCCCGGCGGCGGGGTGGCCGGCTGCGGGTCCGGGATGTTGGTGGTCTGGATGGGCTCCAGCGGCGTGCCCTTGAGTGCCTGGTTCATGGCCATCTGCCAGATCGGGCCGGGGCCGTCGGCGCCGAACACCTCGTCGAAGTGCTTGCCGCCGATGTTGATGTTCTTCATCTTGACGCCGCCGGCGGGGCCGCCGAGCCAGACCGCGGTGGCCAGCGACGGGGTGTAGCCGTCGAACCAGGCGGCCTTCTTCTCGTCGGTGGTACCGGTCTTGCCGGCGATCTTGCGGCCGTCGTCGAGGCCGAGGGCGGCCGCGGTGCCCTTCTCGGTCACGTTGAGGAGGACGGTGTTGACCGAGTCCGCGGTCTGCTCGGAGAAGACCTGGTTGCACTGGGACTGCGGGACCTTGAGGTCCTTGCCGTCCACCGTGGTGATCTTGTTGATCGCGACCGGGGTGCAGTACTTGCCGCGCGCGGCGAAGGTCGCGTAGACGTTCGCCATGGTCAGCGGGGAGAGCTCCAGGGTGCCGAGGACCATCGAGGGCACCTCCTGGAACTGGTCGCCCTTCGCCGACTGGGTGATGCCCACCTTGTTGGCCATCTGCTTCATCGCGCAGAGGCCGACCTGCTGCTCCATCTCCACGAAGTACGTGTTGACCGAGAGCGCCATGGCCTGCTTGAGCTCGTACGGGCCGACCTCACTGGCCGACTCGTTCTTCACCGTGGCCTTGGGCTTGTCGGTGTTCTTCCAGGTGCCGTTGCAGGTCGACATCTGGGGGTAGTCGATCTTGTTCTCGGACGGGAACGACTGGGTGTTCGACATGCCCGCCTCCAGCGCCGCCGCGGCGAGGATCGGCTTGAAGGTCGAACCGGTCTGGAAGCCGTTGCCGCCGCCCATCGAGGCGTCGACGTTGAGGTTGACGACGGTCTGGTTCTTGTTCGGGTCCAGGCCGTACGGGCGGGTCTGGGCCATCGCCAGGATCTTGCCGGTGCCGGGTTCCATCATGGTCGCCGCGGCCGACACCGAGTCGGTCACGTTGACCTTCTTGGTGACGGCGTTCTGGGCGGCGGCCTGCTTGTCCGGGTCCAGCGTGGTGTAGATGTTCAGACCGCCGGTGTCCCACAGCTTCTTCCGGTCGTCGGCGTTCTTGCCGAAGGCCGGGTCCTGCTTGACCACGTGGCGGACGTAGTCGCAGAAGAAGCCCATGCCGGCCTGGGCGGTGATGCAGCCGTTCTGCGGGTCCTTGTACTTCAGACCCAGCGGGGCGGCCTTCGCCTCCTTCGCCTGGTCGGCGGTGATGTGCTTGCTCTCCAGCATCTTGTCGATGACGACGTTGCGGCGCTTGACCGCGTTGTCCGGGTAGCGCACCGGGTCGTACTGCGACGGGTTCTGGACCAGACCGGCGAGGGTGGCGGCCTCGGCGACGGTCAGGTCCTTGTTGCTCTTGCTGAAGTAGCGCTGGGAGGCGGCCTCGACCCCGTAGGCCTGGTGGCCGTAGAAGGTGATGTTGAGGTAGTTGGTGAGGATCTGATCCTTGGTCAGGTCCTCCTCCAGCTTGATGGCGACCTTGAGCTCCTGGATCTTGCGGCCCAAGGTCTTGCGCTGCGCCTCCAGGACGGCGGCCTGGTCGTCGCCGGCCTTCTCCACGTTGACGTTCTTCACGTACTGCTGGGTCAGCGTCGAAGCGCCCTGGGAGGCGGTGCCGCTCTCCGCGTTCTTGCCGACCGCGCGCAGGATGCCCTTGAGGTCGACGGCGCCGTGCTCGTAGAAGCGGGCGTCCTCGATGTCGACCTGGGCGTGCCGCATGAAGGGCGACATCTGGTCGGCGGTGAGGACGGTGCGGTCGCGTTCGTAGACCTTGGCGATCAGGCCGCCCTTGGCGTCGAAGATCTGGGTGGCCTGGGTGAGCGGCGGGGTCTTGAAGTCGTCGGGGATGTTCTGGAAGCTCTCCGCCGTGTCCTTGGCGGTCAGGCCCATGGCGCCGACGGCGGGCAGGGCGAGGCCTGCCAGCAGGACTCCGGAGAGCACGCTGACGCCCAGGAACTTCACGCCGTTGCCGACGTGGTCCATCGGTGATCCGCTGCTCTTGCGGCGCGGAGCTCCGGGGTTGCCTGGGGGCTGGGGTGCCTGTGGGCGCTTCGGTGCCATGGAGAGAACCCTACGTCCCCGATTCCCGTACATAGGGGCAGGTGTTCGCCTAGGCTTGTCACAAGCTTGCGACAGCTTCGGTGTGTCAACATCACTCACTCTTGTGAGTGCAGAGAGTTGCCCGAATTGCCCACCCTTGTCCGGGTTTTGAGCCGGCTGGGGCCTGCTGTGTTCGAGTGAATGGTTGCACTCCGTGACCACTCCTGCGACGAGAGTGGGGGTCTCGCGGCTGGCAAGTGCCGCGACCTGCGATCACTCCAACGAGTGAGATGACCGATACCCATAGTCCAATCGGGTCATTCGAGATTGAGCCCGAAGGGGCTGTTGCAAGCAGTCCTTCTTCCGTAACGTCCTCAACTGGCAACGGTGAATATGCCGTTGCCGCCGTGGGGGAGCCTCGAATCATCGGGAGAGGACGGCGCCGGCATGGGCTGGGTTGACGACTGGAGTGCGCAGGCCGCCTGCCGCACGAGTGATCCGGACGAACTGTTCGTCCAGGGGGCGGCACAGAACCGGGCGAAGGCGGTGTGCAGCGGGTGCCCCGTCCGGACGGAGTGCCTCGCGGACGCGCTGGACAACCGGGTGGAGTTCGGGGTGTGGGGTGGGATGACGGAGCGCGAGCGCCGGGCGCTGCTGCGCCGCCGCCCGACGGTCATCTCCTGGCGGAGGCTGCTGGAGACCGCCCGCACCGAGTACGAGGAGTCCCTCGCGACCGGCGTGATACTGACGGACTACGCCCAGGCGGGCTGACCCCGGCCGCACCTCGCGGTCCGGGGCTCCCCCCGTTCCGGCCCGGACCACACCGCCGGCCGGTCTGCCCGGACCACCTCGACGGCCTGCCCGCGAGGACCGTACCGTCAGTCAGGACCGCACCGTCGGCCAGGACCGCACGGCCGGTCCGGCCCGCCCGGACCCTGTCGCGAGCCCTGGCTACGCCGCGCCGCTGAGCCGGCCCCCGATGGCCCGCAGCCCGTCCAGGTCGTGCACGTCGCCCGGCAGCGCGGCCACCTCCACGATCGGCACGTCCGGGTACACCGAGACGAAGCGGTCCCGGGTGCGCCGTTCGCGCCCCATGATCTGCATCCGCTCGGCGTGCAGCCGCAGCAGCCCGGCCGCGAGCAGCTCCGCCTCGGGCGTGGCGTGCTCCGAGCCGTTCTCCTCCAGGGCCTCGGCGGCCGCCAGCGCCCGCTCCGCGGTGAGCTGCGGCGCGCCGGTGCTGTGCACCCGGTTGAGCACCAGCCCGGCCAGCGGCATCCGGTCCGCGGCGAGCCGGTCCACGAAGTACGCCGCCTCGCGCAGCGCGTCCCGCTCCGGCGCCGCCACCACCAGGAACGCCGTGCCCGGCGCCTTGAGCAGCTGGTAGGTGCGGTCGGCCCGCTCGCGGAAGCCGCCGAACATCGAGTCCATCGCGCTGACGAAGGTCTGTACGTCGGTGAGCAGCTGGGCGCCGAAGATCTTGCCCAGGGTGCCGGTGAGCAGGCCCATGCCGGCGTTGAGGAACCTCATCGCGCTGCGGCCGCCGACCTTGGCCGGTGCGGTCAGGATCCGGATCACCCGGCCGTCCAGGAAGGACCCGAGCCGGTTGGGGGCGTCCAGGAAGTCCAGCGCCGAGCGGGACGGCGGGGTGTCCACGACGATGAGGTCCCACTCCTCGGCGGCGCGCAGCTGCCCGAGCTTCTCCATCGCCATGTACTCCTGGGTGCCGGCGAAGCCGGCCGACAGGGACTGGTAGAACGGGTTCTCCATGATCGCCCTGGCCCGTTCGGGCTCGGCGTGGGCCAGCACGACCTCGTCGAAGGTCCGCTTCATGTCCAGCATCATGGCGTGGAGCTCGCCCGCCCGACGTCCCCCGCCCGCCGACTGCCCGTCGCCGCCCTCGGCGGCCCGGTCGGCCCCGGCGCCCCCGTCCGGCCCGTGCAGCGGGGCCCCCGCCATGGCGGCGACTCCCTTAACCGGCCGGGGGGTGTTGTCCAGCTCGGTCAGGCCCATCGACTGGGCCAGCCGTCGGGCCGGGTCGATGGTCAGCACCACGACCTTGCGGCCGCGCTCGGCGGCCCGCAGGCCGATCGCCGCGGCGGTGGTGGTCTTGCCGACGCCGCCGGAGCCGCAGCAGACGATGATCCTGGTCTTCGGGTCGTCGATCAGCTCGTCCACCGCGAGCCGGCTGCCGGTGCCCCGCACCCCGCCGCCCCCGTTCGCCGAAACCGTGCCGTTCCCGTTGTTCCTGCTGCCGCCGCCGCTGTTCCCCGGAGTCACGCCGCCCCCTGCCGCTTCAGTTCGCCCGCCAGCCGGTACAGCCCGCCGAGGTCCACGCCCTCGCCCAGCAGCGGGAGTTCGTACGTCGGGAGCCGCAGCTGCTGGAGGTCGGTGCGCTGCTCGCGTTCCAGCTCGACCCGCTCGGCGTGCTCCCTGGCCTGCTCCAGCAGCGGGTCGATCAGCGGCTCGACCGCCGCCCGGACCGTCTCCGCCTTGCGCGAGCGGCCGCCCAGCCCGGCCTCACCGAGGGCCAGGGCGACTTCCTCGCGGTGGTCCCCGTCCACCGCGGCCACCGCGGCCGCGTCCAGCAGCGGGGGCCGGACCATGTTGACCATCACCCCGCCCACCGGGAGCTTCGCCTCGCGCAGCTCCGCGATGCCGTCGACCGTCTCCTGCACCGGCATCTCCTCCAGCAGGGTGACCAGGTGCACGGCGGTCTCGGGGGACCGCAGCACCCGCATCACGGCCTGCGCCTGGGTGTGTATCGGGCCGATCCGGGCCAGCCCGGCGACCTCGGAGTTGACGTTCAGGAACCTGGTGATCCGCCCGGTCGGCGGGGCGTCCATCACCACCGCGTCGTAGCGCCGCCGCCCGTCCGGGCCCTTGCGGCGGGCCGCCTCGCAGGCCTTGCCGGTGAGCAGCACGTCCCGCACACCGGGGGCGACGGTGGTGGCGAAGTCGACGAAGCCGACCTTCTGCAGCGCCTTGCCGGCCCGGCCGAGCTTGTAGAACATCTCCAGGTACTCGAGCAGCGCCTGCTCGGTGTCGATCGCCAGTGCGAGCACCTCGCCGGGCCCGCCCTCCCCGGCCGGCAGTCCCAACTGGGGGCGGGAGACCGAGGCGATCCGGCGCTCCTCGTACGGGAGGGCGGCGATCCCGAACAGTTCGGCGATGCCCTGCCGCCCCTCGACCTCGATCAGCAGCACCCGGCCGCCCTCGGCGGCCAGGGCCAGGGCCAGCGCGGCGGCCAGCGTGGTCTTCCCGGTGCCGCCCTTGCCGCTGACCACGTGCAGTCGGACCCCCTCCCAGTCGGGGTCGCGCCGGGCCGCCTGGCCGGGGGTGCGTGCCACGCTGCGTCTCCGTCCGTCTCCGTCCCTACGGGCGCCCCTCCCGCGGGGTGCCCCTGTCGAGGGTGCCCGCTCACGGACGAGGGCGCCCCTCCACGAGGGTGCCGCTCCGTACGGGCGCCCCTCCGTGCGGGTGCCCCCTCACGGGGACGCCCTCTCGCGAGGGTAACCAGGGAGCGCGTCCGATGCCCGGAGCACCTGGGGTGCCAGGACTGAATCATGCCCCCTTTGTGCTCCACCTCACACGCCGGGCGGCAGGCGGCGGCGATCGCCGGGACGGCTCGTCTAGAGTCTGGCCATGACCAAGTGGGAATACATGACGGCGCCCCTGCTCGTGCACGCCACCAAGCAGATCCTGGACAACTTCGGCGAGGACGGCTGGGAGCTCGTCCAGGTCGTGCCCGGCCCCAACCCGGAGCAGCTGGTGGCCTACTTCAAGCGGGAGAAGAACGCATGAGCCGGGTCGAGTCGAAGCTCGCCGAGCTGGGCCTGACCCTGCCGCCGGTGGCCGCCCCGGTCGCCGCCTACGTGCCGGCCGTGCGGTCCGGTGAGTTCGTGTTCACCTCCGGCCAGCTGCCGGTCGTCGGCGGCAAGCTGGTGAGCACCGGCAAGGTCGGCGCCGAGGTGTCCCCGGAGGAGGCCAAGGAGCTCGCGCAGACCTGCGCGCTGAACGCCCTGGCCGCCGTGAAGTCGGTGATCGGCGACCTGGACCTGATCGAGCAGGTCGTGAAGGTCGTCGGCTTCGTCGCCTCCGCCCCCGACTTCATCGGCCAGCCCGCCGTGATCAACGGTGCCAGCGAGCTGCTCGGCACGGTGCTGGGCGAGGCCGGTGTGCACGCCCGCAGCGCGGTCGGCGTCGCGGTGCTGCCGCTGGACGCCCCGGTCGAGGTCGAGATCCAGGTGCGCGTCAAGAGCGCCTGAACCCGAGTGTGATCGCGAAGGCGGGGTCGGGCCTGTCCAACCCCGCCTTCGTGCGCTTAGCATCCGGGCATGGACCATCGAGCAACGACGCTCCCGATGCCGCCCGGCTGGCCCGCCCGGATCCGGGCGGTCGACTCCGGCCTGCTCACCCCGGCGGTGGCCAGACCCGCTGCGACGGTCGTGCTGCTGCGCGACGGCGCCGACGGGCCGGAGGCCTACCTGCTGCGCCGCCGCACCTCGATGGCCTTCGCGGCCGGGATGTACGCCTACCCGGGCGGCGGGGTCGACCCTCGGGACGCCGAGGTCGAGACCGGCTGGGCCGGGCCGTCGCCCGAGGAGTGGGCGCAGCGGCTCGGCGTGGACGCCCGGACGGCGCGGGCGGTGGTCTGCGCGGCCGTGCGCGAGACCTTCGAGGAGGCCGGCGTGCTGCTGGCCGGGCCGGACGCGGACAGCGTCGCCGCGCCGCGCGACTGGTCCGCGGAGCGGGCCGCGCTGGAGGCGCACGAGCTGTCCTTCGCGGAGTTCCTGCGGGACCACGGCCTGGTGCTGCGCAGTGACCTGCTGGGCGGCTGGGCCCGCTGGATCACCCCCGAGTTCGAGGAGCGGCGCTACGACACCTGGTTCTTCGTCGCCGCCCTGCCGACCGGTCAGCGAGCGGCGCTGGAGGTCGGCGAGGCCGACCGGGTCGCCTGGCTGACGCCCGCCGAGGCGGTCCGGGGCTACGGGGAGGGCCGGTTCGGCATGCTGCCGCCGACCGTGACGGTGCTGCGCGAGCTGTCGTCGGTGCGCACCGCCGCCGAGGCACTGGCTGCGGCCGCCGACCGGGTGCTGGAGCCGGTGCTGGGCCGGGCCGAGGTCCGCGGCGACCGGATGACGGTCCGCTGGCCCGGGTACGACGAACTGACCATCGACGGGGAGTTTCCCGCGGAGGGATCCTGACTCCACCGCCTCGCCCCACGACGATGCCGACCAGACCAGAGAGGACCGACGACCGATGGACCACAACGACGTGGCACGCCGGACGGCCCGCGAGCTGCCCGCCCGCCGAGTGACCCCCCGTTCCACCGGCTGTGACAGCCCGGTCCCGTTCGTCGAGGTCGCCCAGCGCGCCCTCGTCCGGGTCCTGCCGCTGCGGGCCCTGCATCGCGTGGCAGAGGGCGGCCGGTGAACGACCGGAGCGGGCGGAGCGAGCGAATCATCGAGAGGTGCGCATGAGCGGCTTCCTGCCGGGTGACCCCGCCGCCGAGGTCGGCGGCGAGGCCACTGCCCGGGCGCTGTGCGTGCTGGCGCCGAACCCGTCGCCGATGACGCTGGACGGCACCAACACCTGGCTGCTCTCCGAGCCCGGCTCGGACCTCGCGGTGGTGATCGACCCGGGCCCGCTGCACGAGGGCCACCTGCGCCGGGTGCTCGACCTCGCGGAGGAGCGCGGCAAGCGGATCGCGCTCACCCTGCTGACCCACGGCCACGCCGACCACTCCGAGGGCGCGGCCCGGTTCGCCGAGCTGACCGGCACCGAGGTGCGGGCCCTGGACCCGGCGCACCGGCTGGGCTCCGAGGGTCTGGTGGGCGGCCAGCGGCTGGACATCGGCGGCCTCGACCTTCGGGTGGTCGCTACCCCCGGGCACACCTCGGACTCGCTGACCTTCCACCTGCCGGACGACGGCGCGGTCCTCACCGGGGACACCGTGCTGGGCCGCGGCACCACGATGGTCGCCCACCCGGACGGCCGGCTCGGGGACTACCTGGACTCGCTGCGCCACCTGCACACGATGGCCTCCGCGCACGGCGTGCGGACGGTGCTGCCCGGCCACGGCCCGGTGCTCGCGGACGCGCTCGGCGCCGTCGACTACTACCTGGCGCACCGGGCCACCCGGCTCGCCCAGGTGGAGACCGCGGTCGAGGCGGGCTGCAAGACCGCCGCCGACGTGGTCGCCCGGGTCTACGCCGACGTGGACCGGGCGCTCTGGCCGGCCGCCGAGCTGTCGGTGCGGGCCCAGCTGGAGTACCTGGAGGAGCACGGGCTCATCCCGGAGCAGGGCTGATCCTGAGCTGAGCAGAGCTGATCCTGAACTGAGCTGATCCTGAACTGAGCTGATCCTGAACTGAGCTGATCCTGAACTGAGCTGAGCCGGAGCCGCGTCGGCTGCGCCGATCCGGTGACGCCGAAGGGCCCGTCCGATCCGGACGGGCCCTTCGCGGTGCTCTGAGCGTCAGCGCGAGCGCCGGGACAGCCGCTCGACGTCCAGCAGGACCACCGCGCGTGCCTCCAGCTTCAGCCAGCCGCGGCCGGCGAAGTCGGCGAGCGCCTTGTTGACCGTCTCGCGGGAGGCGCCGACCAGCTGGGCCAGCTCCTCCTGGGTGAGGTCGTGGGCGACGTGGATGCCCTCCTCGGACTGCACGCCGAAGCGGCGGGAGAGGTCCAGCAGGGCCTTGGCGACGCGGCCGGGCACGTCGGAGAAGACCAGGTCGGACATCACGTCGTTGGTCCGGCGCAGACGGCGGGCGATGGCCCGCAGCAGCGCGATGGAGACCTCGGGGCGGGCGTGCAGCCAGGGCTGCAGGTCGCCGTGGCCGAGGCCGAGCAGCTTGACCTCGGTCAGCGCGCTGGCGGTGGCGGTGCGCGGGCCCGGGTCGAACAGCGACAGCTCGCCGATCATCTCGCTGGGGCCGAGCACGGCCAGCATGTTCTCGCGGCCGTCCGGCGAGGCGCGGTGCAGCTTGACCTTGCCCTCGGCGACGACGTACAGCCGGTCGCCCGGGTCGCCCTCGTGGAACAGCGACTCACCACGGGCGAGGGTGACCTCGGTCATGGAAGCGCGCAGCTCGCCGGCCTGTTCGTCGTCGAGTGCCGCGAAGAGTGCGGCGCGCCGCAGAACGTCGTCCACGTGCTTCCTCCTTCTCGGCCGTCCGGCGGGTGGGCCGTCCGGCGCAAGTTCCGTTCAGTGTTCTGCATCACCAAGCATGGCGCATGTCGCTCCGATCATATGAGGAGGGGGTGTGTCCGGGTGTGCCGTGCGGGGCCATTCGTACCGGCGGGTCACGGGGCGGGGCGCCCGGAGGCCGTCCCGTGGTCGAACTCCTGTCCGTCCGAATCGAACAGGGAGTCGCCCACCGAGGTGCGGGCGGAGAGGACGGCGTGCCCGGCCCGGTGGGCGCTGGTCAGGCCGGCCGCGCGCAGGGCGGTGAGGTGCTGGGAGACGGCGGCCGGGGACAGCCCGGTCCGGCGGGCCAGCTCGGTGGTCGAGGCCGGGGAGCCCAGTTCGGCCAGCAGCCGGGCCCGGGACCGGCCGAGGACACCGGCCAGCGCGTCGGTGCGCGCCGCCGAGCCCGGCCGCTCCTCCCAGAGCGCGGCCGTGCCGCGCGCCGGGTAGACCAGCTGCGGCGGATCCGGCGGCAGCACCCGGGTGAGCACCCGCGGCCAGGCGAAGGCCGAGGGCACCAGCAGCAGCCCGGCTGCGGCGTTCAGCCGGTTCACCGCGCAGTGCCGCTGCTCCAGCCGCAGCGCGGTGCCGTCCCAGCGGACCGTCTCGTGCAGCTCGTCCAGCATCCGCGCGCTGCCGTGCTCGGCGGCCTGCCGGGAGCGGTGGAAGACGTCCGCAGCCAGCAACGCGCTGATCCGGGCCCAGTACGGGGCGAGCGCCAGCTCCCAGTACGCCTCGATCTCGGCGGCCAGCCGGGGCAGCTGGCCGACCGGGTCGCGGTGCAGCGGTTCCAGGGCGGCGGGCAGCCGGCCGCCGGCCTCGGCGGCCAGGATGTCGAGGTCGGCCCGGACCTGCCCGGGGCCGGTCGCGGTGATCGCGACCAGCTCCTCGGCGAGCCTGGTCGTGCAACCCGCGGGGGCGGGGTTGAGGAAGTCGGGCAGGTGGCCCTCGGGCGGGACCATCGCGGCCAGCCGGCCCCGGTCCAGCCCGGCGGCGGCCAGCCGTTCGCCCACCTGCCCGGCCCAGCGGCGGTGCAGCGCCGGGACGGGGGAGCGGGCGAGGGCCCGCAGGCTGGTCACCACCTCCTGCATCGGGCTGACCGCGAACCGGGTCAGTGCCAAGTCCTGGGCGGAGAAGTGGAACTCCGTCCGCATCCGCGGCCCCCTTCGGAAGATTCGGCCCCAGCTTAATCACTGGTGACGGGCCCGGAGCGGGGCACAGGATGCCTGCGTCCCCACCGATCCGCACGAAAGCCGGTGACCCACCATGTCCACCACCCCCGAGGCCCGCGACCGGGCGCTGCGACTGCGCGAACTCCTCGCCGAGGGCGTGCTCGTCCTGCCCAACGCCTGGGACGCGGGCAGCGCCGCGGTGATCGCCTCGGCCGGTGCCCGGGCCGTCGCCACCACCAGCGGCGGCGTCTCCTGGTCGCTCGGGCACGGCGACGGCGAGCGGCTGGACCGGGCCGCGGCGGTCGCG
Source organism: Kitasatospora sp. NPDC096128 (assembly GCF_040303105.1). Taxonomy (NCBI): domain Bacteria; kingdom Bacillati; phylum Actinomycetota; class Actinomycetes; order Kitasatosporales; family Streptomycetaceae; genus Kitasatospora; species Kitasatospora sp. NPDC096128. Next base: position 175,245 of record NZ_JBEOSP010000016.1, read on the forward strand.
GCGGCCCGCCGGGTCGTCGCCGCGGTGGACCTGCCGGTCACCGTCGACGCCGAGGGCGGCTACGGGCCGCTGCCCGCCGACGTGGCCGCGACCGTCACCGAACTGGTCCGCGCGGGCGTGGTCGGGGTCAACCTGGAGGACTCGACGGCCGTCGGCGGGCCGTTGTACCCGGTGGCCGCGCAGGCCGAGCGGCTGCGCGCGGCCCGGACGGCGGCCGAGGCCGCCGGACTGCCCGAGCTGCTGGTCAACGCCCGGACCGACGTCTTCCTGTTCGGACTGGGCGGGCTCGACGACGTGCTGGCCCGGGCCGAGGCCTACGCCGAGGCGGGCGCCGACGGCCTGTTCGTCCCCGGGCTGCTGGACCTCGACGCCCTCACCGAGCTGTGCCGGCGCTCCCCGCTGCCGGTGAACGCGATGGCCGGGCCGGGCGGGCCGACCGTCGCCGAGCTGGCCGCCGCCGGGGTGCGGCGGATCAGCGTCGGCACCGGCCTGGCCCAGGCCGCGTACACCGCGGCCCACCGGGCCGCCGTCGAACTGCTCGGCGCCGGGACGTACACCGAGCTCGACGGGGCGCTCGGCTTCGGCGAGTTGAACGGGCTGTACTGAGCCCGAGCCCGCTCAGCTCTCGCCGGGCCGCAGCTCTCGCCGGGGCCGCAGCCCGTTCAGCTCGGGCCGCAGCTCTCGCCGGGCCTCAGCCCTCGAAGCCCAGCTCGGCGAGGCTCTGCTCGATCCGGGCGCGGTGGGCGGCCTCCCAGTCGTCCAGGGTCTCGGCGGCCTCCGCGGCCAGCTTGGCCCGGGCCGCCTCCAGGGCCGCGGTCCGCTCGGCGGCGGGCACCACCACGACGCCCTCCTCGTCGGCCACCACGATGTCGCCGGGCGCCACCAGCACGCCGCCGCAGCGCACCGGGGTGCCGTGGGCGCCCAGCCGCTTCTTCGCGCCGGGGATCGGGAGGACGCCCCGGGCGACCACCGGGAAGCCCATCCGGCGCACCTCGGCGAGGTCCCGGATCAGGCCGTCGGCCACGAAGGCGGCGACGCCCCGGCGCTGGGCCACCGCGCAGACGTTGCCGCCGGCCAGCGCGTAGTCCAGGTCGCCGGACTCCACCACGATCACCGAGCCGGGCTCGGCCCGGTAGATCGCGGCGTGCAGCATCAGGTTGTCGCCGGGCGGGCACTGCACGGTGAAGGCCGGTCCGGCCACCCGGGGCATGCCCGCCCAGAGCGGGCGCAGCCCGGTGTCCATCACCTGGGCGCGGCCCAGGACGTCGGCCAGGGTGGTGGTGGGAATGTCCGCGAAGTCCTTGAAGTCCCCGTCCATGCTTCCTCTTTCCTCGATCGTCAGACGATCGGAAGACTAGAACGGGCCGTCGAACGGGCCGTCGAACGGGGCCGCACGGGCTTCCGTCCGTCCCGCGCACCGGACGGTCTCAGGCGTAGAACTTCAGCAGCTCCGGCACCAGGGCCTCGGCCGCCACCTCGTGGGTCTGGTCGGGCAGCGTCCGGTAGTCGGAGCCCGGCACGGCCTCGGCCACCGCGCGGGACGGCGCCCGCAGCAGCTCCGGGCTGGCGCCGCCGTCCAGGACCAGGGTGGGTACGGCGATCGTGGCCAGCAGGTCGGCCGGCACGGTCGCGCCGGTCCGCGCGCCGAGCGCCGCCGCGTCGTACGCCAGGGTCGGCGCGACCGCCTCGAACACCGGCCACACCGGGGCCGAGCGCATCCCCTCCACCATCTCCCCGGGCATCCCGACGAAGGTCATGAAGGCCGCGACGGCGTCCCCGCGCCGCCCCTCGGCGAGCGCCGCCGCCAGCTCGTCGGCGTACCCGACGAAGCGCTCGCGCTGGACCTCCTCGGTGCTGAACGGCGGCTCGTAGACGGCGAGTCGGGTCATCCCGACGCCCGCGGCGGCGGCCCGCAGGGCGAGCGCGGCGCCCGAGGAGATGGCGAACACGGCGGCCGAACCGCCGGCCGCGGCGATGACGGCGGCCAGGTCCTCGATCTCGCGCTCGACGGCGAACGGCGCGGTGTCCCCGCTGCCGCCGCGGCCGCGCCGGTCGTAGGCCCACACGGTGTGGTGGGCGGAGAGCTGCTCGGCGACCGCGACGCCCGGGTCGAAGCCGCGGTGCCCGATCGCCCCGTCCACCAGGACGACGGCCGGACCGGAGCCGGTGACGGTGCAGGCGAGGGTGGTGCCGTCGGCGGAGACCACGGTGCTCATGGGGGGGCTTCCTTCTGTCGTGCGAGTCGGTCATGGGGGTAGACCGGAGGGCGCCGCAGAACTCATCGCTCCGGCCGGAAATTTCTTCGAGGAGTTCCGGGCGGGGGGTCGTGAGGCCGTCTCGGGGATAGATGTTTCACGAGTAAATTACCTGCTAATCTTTTTTCATGGCCACAACCGCCCAGTTCCGGCAGGCGCTCCGGGTCGGCCCGCCCGGGGACAGCTGGCACAAGCCCGCGCTCAGCGCCGTGGTGACCCTCGGCACCCTCAACCTCACCCTGCTCGTCCTCGGCCGGCTCGACCTCGCCCTCTACACCTCGGCCGGCGGCCTCGGCGCGCTGTACGGACACGGCCTGCCCTACCGGGCCCGGGCGCGCACCCTGGCCGGTGTCCTGCTCGGCACCGTGCTCAGCACGGCCGCCGCCCTCACCGCCGCCGCGCTGACCCGCGACGCCGTGCTGCTGGTCGCGGTCGCGGCCGCGCTCGCGGCCCTGCACCGGCTCGGCTGCGACGCCGCCCGGGTCGGCCCGCCCGGCAGCCTGATCATCACCTTCACCACCGCCAGCTGCGCCTTCGTCCCGCAACGTCCCGCCGACCTCCCGCCGCACCTGGCGCTCACCGTGCTCGGCGCCGCACTGGCCTGGCTGGTCTGCATGGCCCCCGCGCTGCTGCGCCCCTACGGGCCGGAGCGGATCGCCACCGCCCGGGCGCTGGAGGCCGCCGCCCGGCTGGCGCGCACCGGGTCGGGGGCCTCGGACGCCACCGCCCGCACCGCCCTGGTCGGCGCGGTCGACGCGGCCCGGCGCAGCCTCGCGCTGTCCTCCCCGGCCCGCCGACGTGCCCTCGGCGACGCACCCGAGCGGCTGCTCGTCCACGCCGAGGTCGCCCTGGCCACGCCGACCACCCGGGCCGCCGATCCGGCCGCCGCCTCGGCCGCCGATCCGGCCGCCGCCGAGCGGTACGCCGACTGGGCCCGCGACCTGCGCCGGGGCCGCCCGCTGCCGCTGCTCGACCTCACCGGGGCGGAGGCCGCCGAACTGTGCGCCCGCCGCCCCGACCCCCGGCCGTCCCCGAGTCGGGCGCTGCGGCCCGGCTCGGCGCTGCTGCCGATCGCCCTGCGGGTCGCGGTCGGCTGCGCCGCCGCCGGGTGGCTCTCGCTGGCGCTCGGCGTCGGCCGGCCGTACTGGGCGGTGGTCACCGCGGCCTCGGTGTTCCAGGCCAACAGCACCCTCTCCTGGCAGCGCGCGCTGCAGCGGGTGCTCGGCAACCTGCTCGGGCTGGCGCTGTTCACCGCCGCCCTGCCGGTCGCCCACTCCGGCCCGGTGGCGCTGATCGTGCTGGGACTGCTGTGCCAGTTCGGCGCCGAGGCGACGATCGCCCGCAGCTACTGGCTGGCCACCGTCTTCGTCACCCCGATGGCGCTGATGATGACCGAGTTCGCCGGCCGGCAGCCCGCCGCGACCCTGGTCGCCGACCGCTGGCTGGACACCTGCGTGGGCGCGCTCACCGGCCTCGCCGCCTGCCTGCTGGTCACCAACCGCCGCACCGCCACCCGGCTGTCCCACGCCCTGGCCGGGGCCGAGACCGCCACCCGGGCGGCCCGGGCCGCCGTCGCGGCCGTCGGCTCCGAGGCCGCGGCCACCGCCGCAGCCGCCCGGACCGGGCTGGCCGCCGCCCTGCTGGAACTGCGCGAGGCCGCCGACACCGCCACCGGCGAGTGGCGCCGCCCCGCCCTCCCGCACCAGCGCGCCGCCGACACCGAGCAGCACGGCCACCACCTGCTGGCCGCCCTGCTCGCACGGCGGGGCGCCGGGGCCGGCGCCGTCCAGGTCCCGGAAGCGAGGCCCGGAAGGAAGGGCCGGGGCGCGCTCTAGGATCGACGGACGGTCGGTCGGTCGCGGAACGGGAGCAGCGCACGTGGAGGACGTCGTCGCAGGTGTGCTGCGCCAGTGGGAGCAGGCCTACCCGGGCCTGGACACCGGCCCGATCGCCGTCCTCGGCCGGATCAACCGCTGCGCCGCACTGCTCCAGCAGACCCCCGACCCGCTCACCCGGGCCGGCCTCACCCGCGCCGAGTTCGACATCCTCGGCGCCCTGCGCCGGGTCGACCGCGAGCTGACCCCCACCCAACTCGCCCGCGAGAGCTTCGCCTCGGGCGCCGCCGTCACCAAGCGCCTGCGCCTGCTGGAGGAGCGCGCCCTGGTCAGCCGCCGCCCCGACGACCGGGACCGCCGGGTCGCCCACCTCTCCCTCACCGACGCCGGCCGCGGCCTGGTCGACGGCCTGATCCAGGAACTCGTGGCCTACGACCGCGCCCTGCTCTCCGGCCTCACCCCGGACGAGCAGGCCAGGCTCGCCGAGGCCTTGGCCGGCCTGCTCAACACCCTGGAGGGCACCATCGGCCGCCCGCTGCGGTGAACACCCGGCCATCGGACCCTGCCGCAGGACGGTCGTGTCCTCGGCCGGCAGGACCCTGATCCTCCGTTCTGCCCGGGCCGGACCGTCGCCCATGACACAACGGCCGCCCCGGCAGGCCCCTTTTCCCTCCTTGATCGGCCCCAAGCGGTCCGCCGCCCGGCGTAGCCTTCGTGCATGGCAGAGAGCAAGGTCCGGAAGGCGGCGGCGTCGAAGCCGGTCGCGAAGAAGGCGGCGGTGAAGCCGAGGAAGCCGGAGTCGCACCTGGCGATGGTGCGGCGGGCCCGGCGGATCAACCGTGAGCTGGCGGAGCTGTACCCGTACGCCCACCCGGAGCTGGACTTCGAGAACCCGTTCCAACTGCTGGTGGCCACCGTGCTGTCGGCGCAGACCACCGACCTGCGGGTGAACCAGACCACCCCGGCGCTGTTCGCGAAGTACCCGACGCCCGAGGACATGGCGGCGGCGAACCCGGAGGAGCTGGAGGAGATCATCCGCCCGACCGGCTTCTTCCGGAACAAGGCGAAGTCGCTGATCGGCCTCTCGACCGCGCTGCGCGACGAGTTCGGCGGCGAGGTCCCGGGCCGGCTGGCCGACCTGGTGACCCTGCCCGGGGTCGGCCGCAAGACCGCCAACGTCGTGCTCGGCAACGCCTTCGGAGTCCCCGGCATCACGGTGGACACCCACTTCGGCCGGCTGGCCCGCCGGTTCGGCTGGACCACCGAGGACGACCCGGTGAAGGTCGAGCTGGCCGTCGCCGAGATCTTCCCGAAGTCGGAGTGGACGATGCTCTCGCACCGGGTGGTCTTCCACGGCCGCCGGATCTGCCACTCCCAGAAGCCCGCCTGCGGGGCCTGCCCGATCGCGCCGCTCTGCCCCGCCTACGGGGAGGGCGAGCTGGACCCGGAGAAGGCCCGCAAGCTGCTCAAGTACGAGATGGGCGGCCAGCCCGGCCAGCGGCTGAAGCCGCCGTCGGACTTCCCCGGCGAGGCCGCCGCCCGCGCCGACGCGGCCGCCCACCAGGGGCGGGTCGCCGACCAGGGGGTGGAAGCGTGATCGCCGGTGCCATCGAACGGAACGACCTGCCGGGCTGGCTGGAGCCGGTCCGGGACGCGGCCGAGCGGGTGCTGCCGGAACAGCTGAGCCGCTTCCTGCCGCCGCGCGAGGGCGGCCGGGCGGCGGCCGTGCTGATGCTGTTCGGCGAGGGCCCGGACGGGCCGGACCTGCTGCTGATCGAGCGGGCCCGCTCGCTGCGCTCGCACGCCGGCCAGCCGTCCTTCCCGGGCGGCGCGCTGGACCCGGAGGACGGCGACCCGGACGGCCCCGGCCCGGTCGCGGCGGCGCTGCGCGAGGCCTGGGAGGAGACCGGCCTGGACCCGGCCGGGGTGCAGGTCTTCGCCGCGCTGCCCCGGCTGTACATCCCGGTGAGCCACTTCGTGGTGACCCCGGTGCTGGGCTGGTGGCGCGAGGAGTCGCCGGTGCGCCCGGTGGACCGGGGCGAGACCGGCGCGGTGTTCCGGGTGACGATCGCCGACCTCGCCGACCCGGCGAACCGGGTCCGGCTGCGCCACCCGTCCGGGCACGTCGGGCCGGCCTTCGCGGTCGCCGGGCGGCTGGTCTGGGGGTTCACCGCCGGGGTGATCGACCGGGTGCTGCACCACAGCGGGCTGGAGCGGCCGTGGGACCCGTCCCGGGTCGTCGACCTCTCGGACGACGCGCTGGCGCTGGTCCAGGGCGACCTCGAACACTCCCGGGCCCTGCCGGGCGGAGACGTCGAAGGCTCGTGACGGACCGTCGGCGCGGCACGGTCGCGAAGCGTGGGAGGGTGTCGGAGTGAACGTGCTGGATGTGCTGCTGGTCCTCGCCGCGGTCGGGTTCGCCATTTCGGGCTACCGGCAGGGCTTCGTGGTGGGCGTCCTGTCGCTCGTCGGCTTCCTCGGCGGCGGCCTGCTGGCCGTCCAGCTGCTGCCGCTGCTGCTCGACCACCTCAGCCCCGGCACCACGGCCTCGGTGGTGGCCGTCGTGGTGGTGATCGTCTGCGCCGCGATCGGCCAGGCGGTCACCGCGCACTACGGCTGGAAGCTGCGCGGCCACATCGACCGCCGTCCGGCCCGGGTGCTGGACGCGTCCGGCGGCGCGGTGGTCAACGTGATCTCGATGCTGTTGGTCGCCTGGCTGATCGGCTCCGCGCTGGCCGGCACGTCCCTGCCGACGGTCTCCAAGCAGGTCCGCTCCTCGGCGATCCTCGGCGGCGTCCAGGAGGCGTTGCCCGGTGACGCGCCGAACTGGTTCTCCGACTTCTCCAAGGTGCTCGCCCGCAACGGCTTCCCGCAGGTCTTCAACCCCTTCGAGCACGAGCCGATCACCCAGGTCGACAGCCCCGACCCGGCCCTGGCCAACAGCCCGGCGGTGGCCAGGGCGCGGCAGAGCCTGGTCAAGGTGGTCGGCACCGCGCCCTCCTGCGGCAAGATGCTGGAGGGCAGCGGCTTCGTCTTCGCCCCGCACCGGGTGATGACCAACGCCCACGTGGTCGGCGGCGTCGACGAGCCGACCGTGCAGATCGGCGGCGTCGGCCAGCTGTACGACGCCACGGTGGTCCGCTACGACTGGCAGCGCGACATCGCCGTCCTGGACGTGCCCAAGCTGAACGCGCCCCCGCTGACCTTCGCGGGCGAGGCGAAGACCAACGACAGCGCGATCGTCGCGGGCTTCCCCGAGAACGGCGCCTTCAACGTCCAGCCCGCCCGCATCCGCGGCCGGATCCAGGCCAACGGCCCGGACATCTACCACCGCGGCCAGGTGGTGCGCGACGTCTACTCGGTGCGCTCGCTGGTCCGCCAGGGCAACAGCGGCGGGCCGCTGCTCACCCCGGACGGGCAGGTGTACGGCGTGGTGTTCGCCAAGTCGCTGGACAGCGCCGACACCGGGTACGTGCTGACCTCGGCCGAGGTGCGCGAGGACGCGACGGCGGGCAGTACCGCGAGCGGCCGGGCGGACACCCAGGGCTGCGCGCTCTGACCATCCGGGGCCGGAGGCGGCCGGTGGTCCGGCCGTGGTTCTGTCCCGGGGCGGGCCCGGGTACGGCGTGCCGCCGGTGCGGCATCCGTCGCACCGTCAGTCCGCCCTGGTAGCCTCGGCCGCGCTCACCCGTTCGGCTCAACCGGGTTGCCGTCCCGGAGTGAGTCAACGGGAGGTCGTGGTAGTCCGATGATGGGTCATTCGCACGCGGTGAGCGGGGCGATGCTGTACGCGGCCTCGGCCCCGTTCCTGCCCCCGCTGCTGCTGCACACCACGCTGCAGCCGGCCGACATACTGATGGGCACGGTGCTGTGCGCGGGCGCGGCGCTGCTGCCGGACCTCGACCACCACGACGGTTCGATCGCCAACTTCCTCGGCCCGCTCTCCAAGGCGCTCTGCCGCTTCGTGGCCTGGGCTTCGGGCGGGCACCGGCACGCCACCCACTCGCTGCTGTTCGTCGCGCTGATGGGCGGCGGCACCTGGGCCGGCGTCACCTTCCTGGGCCGCTACTTCACCCTCACGGTGACGTTCTTCCTGCTGGCACTGGCGATCAAGGCGCTGCGGCTCTGCCCGCCGAGCAACGGCCCGGAGGCGTGGATCACCGTCATCGGCCTGGCCGCGCTCGGCACCTTCGGGATGAACACCTGGATGCCCAACGCGCCCGGCTGGCTGCCGTACGCGGTCGGGCTGGGCACCCTGGCGCACCTGTTGGGCGACTGCCTGACCAAGAAGGGCGCGCCGCTGCTGTGGCCGCACAAGGAGCGCTACGAGATCGTGCTGATCAAGCGCAGCGGCAACAACGTCGAGACCAAGGTGCTGGTGCCGATCATGTCGGTGGCGACCTTCGTCCTGCTCTGGTTCACCGCGCTGTCACCGCAGATCGTGAACTGACCGGGCGTCCCACGGCCTTCGTACCTCTCTGGTGCGGCCGCCGTACGTCCGGCTGACGCGGCGCGAGACCTCAGGTCTCGCGCCGCAGTCGTGCGCCCACCCACCGGGCGCGCCGGCCCAGGATGCGTGGGATGCCCATCTGCCGTTGCGCCCCGCGCTGGCGGCGGTCGAGGCCCTCGATGCCGAGGTCCTCCGCCCAGTCCGGGAGGTGTGCGGGGCGCTGGGGGCTGTTGTGGCGTCGGCCGCGCGGGGCGTCGCCGCGATCGGGCATCCAGGTCATACCGGAATGGATGCCCCTGGGCCGGTGGGAGTAACCGCCCGGGTTCGCCGAAAAATGGCCCATGCGCATGTCATATGAGCGCAACATCAAGGGAGTTGGGACTTCCGGCTCCTTCCGGGAGCCCCGGGCAGGGCCCTCCGGCCGTCACTCCTTGTGGCGACCGACCCAGTCCAGCAGCTCCGCGGTGAACTCCTCCGGAGCCTCCTCGTGCGGGAAGTGCCCGACCCCCGGCAGCAGCCGCCAGCGGTACGGCGCCGCGACGTACTCGCCCCCGCCCAGCGCCGTGTGCGACAGCAGTACCGGGTCCGCGGCGCCCTGGACGTGCAGGGTCGGTGCGGTGATCGGCTTCTTCATCCGGCGGGCGAACTGGATGCCGTCCGGACGCGCCATCGAGCGCAGCAGCCAGCGGTAGGGCTCGATCGAGCAGTGCGCGGTGCTGGGGATCTGGATCGCCTGCCGGTACGCGTGCACCGCCGCCTCGTCAAGCTTGGTCGGCCCGGTCCACTCGTCCAGGTAGCGGCCCACCAGCGCCGCGTCGTCGGCGACCAGTCGGCGTTCCGGTATCCACGGCCGCTGGAAGCCCAGCACGTGATCGAAGGCGGCGATCTGCTTGCGGTCCGTCAGCAGCGCCCGGCGCAGGTCCCGGGGGTGGGCCGCGGAGACCGCGGTGAGGCTCTGGATCACCGACGGGCGCATCACCGCCGCCACCCAGGCCAGGGTGCCGCCGGAGGCGTGGCCCACCAGGTGCGCCCGCTGCTCGCCGAGCGAGCGGATCACCCCGGTGATGTCCAGGGCGAGGTTGCCCGGGTCGTAGCCGCGCGGGGTGCGGTCGCTGCCGCCGATGCCGCGCAGGTCCAGCGCCACGGCGCGGTAGCCGGCCGAGGCCAGCGCGGTCAGCTGGTGGCGCCAGGCCCACCAGTACTCGGGCCAGCCGTGCACCAGCAGCACCAGCGGGCCCGAGCCCAGCTCGGTGATGTGGAAGCGGGCGCCGTTGGCCGCCAGGTCGCGGTGCCGCCACGGGCCGGGCTGCCGGATGCTCCACGCCTCGGTCGCGGCGCCGCCGGTACCGCCGTCAGCACCGCCGCGGGCACCGCTGTCGGCACCGTCGTCGGACCGTCCGGGGACGGTGGCGCCCTCGGCGGCCTCCGGGCCGGAGTCGGGGCCGGAGGCGGCGGACGGCTGCGCGGGAGCGGGCTTCTGGTCGAGCGGCATACCGAGAGCGTGTCACATCCGTGCGAAGGACACGTGCCCGGCACTCGCCGTCGGCGGGTCCGGGCACGTAGGTGCAGGTCGGGTTACGGGATGCGGCCCAGGCCCCGGTCGATCTCCTCCTGGGTGGCCGGTCGAGGCCGGGCGTTCTTCAGCACCTCGGCGGTCTTCTGGGCACCCTCGATGGCGCGCTCCGGCTTCTGGATCTTCTTGAACGAGCGGTAGGCCAGCACCCCGAGCAGGAAGGCCAGCACCAGGTAGGCGCCCGCCACGATGAGGAAGGACCAGCCGAGCGACAGACCCAGCGCGTGGATGCCGAACGCCGCCGCGGCGCTCAGCATCGGCACCGAGAACAGTGCCACGGTGGCGGCGACCAGGATCGAGACCCCGCCGGTCACACCGCGCTTGACGTCCTTGCGGATCTCGGCCTTGGCGAGCGCGATCTCGTCGTGGACGAGTGCGCTCAGGTCGGCGGTGGCCGCCGCGAACAGCTGCCCCACCGAACGCTCGCCCTCGTAGGGCGCCCGGCCGTTGCTGGACGGGTCTGCGGCTCCTGCGGGCATCAGCGGTTCTCCTCTGCGGCTGTTGCGGCGTGACGCCGTCGCGGTGCGCGGTTTCCGGGGCCGGTGGGGGGTCCGGAGGCGTCAGTGGTGTGTCGACAGCTCAGAATCATGCCCCTACCGGTCAGTCGGACACCACTCCGGGGCCCCGCCGGAGGGACGTGTCCGGCTTCGGAAGGCCCCTGCGGGCCTCCGCCGCGCTCCTCGGAGGGGGCTCCGCGCTCCTCGGCGGGGCTCAGCGGGCCGTGCCGGGCCCCTCACCCGGCACGGAGCGGGGCGCCTCGGCGGCCGCCGGCGCGTCGCCGGTGCGGGCCCGCCAGGCCGGGTCGTCCTGCTGGTAGACGTCCGGGATGCCGTCGCCGTCCTCGTCCCGGTCCTCCTCCTCGCACAGGGCTCGGTAGTGCCGGTTGCGGAGCTTGAGCAGCACGGTGGCGACCACTGCGCAGAGCAGCGAGCCGACCAGGACGGCCGTCTTGGCGCGGTCGGCCAGCGTGAGGTCGTTCGGGAAGGCCAGCTCGCTGATCAGCAGCGAGACGGTGAAGCCGATCCCGGCGAGCACCGCGACGGCGAACAGGTCGGCCCACTTGAGCTGGGGGTTCAGCTCGGCCCGGGTGAACCGGGCGGCCAGCCAGGTGCCGCCGAATATGCCGACCGTCTTGCCGACCAGCAGGCCGATCACGATGCCGAGCGGGGTGGCCTGGGTGAAGACCTCGCGCAGTGCCGGGCCGGAGATCGTCACCCCGGCCGCGAACAGCGCGAACACCGGGACGGCCAGTCCGGCCGAGAGCGGGCGGACCAGGTGCTCGATGTGCTCGCCGGGGGAGTGCTTCTCGTCGCCCTCCCGGTGACAGCGCAGCATCAGGCCCATCGCGACGCCCGCGACCGTGGCGTGGATGCCGCTCTCGTGCATCAGCGCCCAGACCACGACGGCCAGCGGTACGAACAGGTACCAGCCCTTCACCCCGCGCCGGTGCAGGAACCAGAACAGCACCAGGCCGGCGAAGGCCAGGCCGAGCGCCCAGAACTTGATCCCGGAGCTGTAGAAGACCGCGATGATCAGGATCGCGATCAGGTCGTCGACCACGGCCAGGGTGAGCAGGAAGGCGCGCAGCGCCGAGGGCAGGTGGCTGCCGACCACGGCCAGCACGCCGAGGGCGAAGGCGATGTCGGTGGCGGTCGGGATGGCCCAGCCGCCGGGGTGACCGCCGCTGCCGGAGTTGACCAGGGCGAACAGGACCGCGGGCAGGGCGACACCGCACACGGCGGCGATCACCGGCAGCAGCGCGGCGGCCGGGGTGCGCAGCTCGCCCGCGACGAACTCGCGCTTGAGCTCGATGCCGGCCACGAAGAAGAAGATCGTCAGCAGGCCGTCCTTGGCCCAGTCGGCCAGGGTGAGGTCGAGGTGGAGCGGGGTGGAGGGGCCGATCTTGAAGTCGAGCATGCTCTCGTACGCGTTCGGCCAGACGTTGGCCCAGACCAGCGCGACCACGGCGGCGGCCAGCAGCAGCATGCCGCCGACCGTCTCGGTGCGCAGCGCGTCGGTGATGAAGGTGCGCTCGGGCAGTGACAGCCGGCCGAGGAACTGCCGGCGGCGGGTCGTCGGCTCGTGAGCGGGCGGCTGGTCGGTCACGGGGGACCTCCTGGGGCTGGGAGCGGCAACGGATGCACGAGTGGTGCAGTTGCCGACCAGACTTCCCGGCGCGCCCTGTGACGCCCGCGAATCCCGTCAAGGATCTTGATGCGTCCTTAACAGTCTAAGGGACGTTCAGGTGACATCCGGATTGTCCTAGTAAAGGACTTAAGCCCTGCGGGCCGGTTCTGCACCCCCGAGGAGCAGTGGACCGGTACCCGAACGGCCCAGGCCGAGTGCAGTCGGGTGAACGGCTCCCTAAGGTCGGTCGCAGGCGCCCGCCCGCTCCGGGCCGGTGCGCACACCCCTTCCTTTCCCCGTAGTTCCTGCTGGAGGCACGACCATGCCCGGTGGTGGCACAACCCTGCCCCAACCGCCCCTCTTACCCGGTGAGCCCGCCCCGCCAGGCGCGCCTGCCTTGCCCGGCGCGCCTGCCCTGCTTGGTGAGCCCGGCGACGCCGAGGACGTTCCGGCCGACCTCGACCGGCTGCTCCGCCCGCTGTTCCGCTCCGCGGGGCCGGACGGCGGCGTCGCCGTCGTGGTGATCCGCGGCGAGGAGCGGACGGTCGCCTGCCGGGGGCAGTCCGACCACCCCGGCCGGCACCCGGTCCGGGCCGACACCCGCTTCGAGCTCGGCTCCGTGACCAAGACCTTCACCGGACTGCTGCTCGCCGAGATGGCCGCCCGCGGCGAGGTCAGGTACGACGACCCGATCGACCGCTACCTCCCCGCGAACGCCGTCCCCGGCTATCCGCACGAGCGGCCGATCACCCTGCTCCACCTGGCCACCCACACCTCGGGCCTGCCCCGGCTGCCGGTCGGCCTGCGGCCGGCCGCGGCACCCCGGTGGTTCACCCGCCCGTGCGCCACCTTCGGGTCGACGCACCTGCTTGGGGCACTGCCGCGGACCCCCGTCCGGGGAACCCCGGGCACCCAGGTGCGCTACTCCAACCTCGGCTGCGGACTGCTCGGACTGCTGCTGGCCAACGCGGCCGGGCAGCGCTACGACGACCTGCTGGCCGCCCGGGTGTGCGGGCCGCTCGGCCTGGTGGACACCTCCTGCGGCCCCGGCCGGGAGGACGTCGGCGGGTACCGGCGCGGCGGCCGGGTGCCGTCCTTCCGGCTGCCCGCCCTGCCCGGCGCCTCGGCAGTGCGCTCCACCGCGGACGACATGCTCCGCTACCTCCAGGCGCACCTCTCGCTGGATGCCGTGCCGCTGCCCGAGCGGGCCGATCCGGCGGTGCTGCGGACGGCGCTCGCAGAGGTCCGTCGGCCCAGGGTGGGGCGGCGCCGGGGCGGCACCCGGCTCTGCCTGGGCTGGAACCAGCGGGGGGTCGGTGGTGATGTGGGCGGGCCCGGCGACGATGGTGCGGTCGGCGCGGCGGGGGAGCCGGCCGAGGGGGAGGGCGCCGTGGAGCTGGTGTTCCAAGCCGGGTCGACCCGGGGGTTCAGCGCCTTCGTCGGGTTCAGCCCGCGGGCCCAGGTCGGGCTGGCGGTGCTGGCCGGAGCGTGGTCGGGGGTGCGCGTCCTGCGCGACCGGGGCTTCGTCCAGGGCGCGTACGAGACCCTGCGGACCCTGGCCGCCCAGCGCGGGACGGCGGCCGGTTCGGCGGCGGGCCCGGCGGCTGGTTCGGTAGTCGATCCGGTAGTCGGTCCGGCGGCGGCAGCGGGGTGATCCCCTCGCGGGCCCGACGACCGGGCCCCGGGCGGTGATCACCGCCCGGGGCCCGGCCACTGCTCAAGCGAGCGCGCTCGATCGTCGGCCGCCGGTGCTGCCTGCGGCCGTCAGCGCCTCGTTCAGCCGTTGCTGCCGTGCGGCGGCAGCTGGGCCTGGATCTGGCTCATCACCGAGCTGTCGGCGAGGGTGGTGGTGTCGCCGACTTCGCGGCCTTCGGCGATGTCGCGCAGCAGGCGGCGCATGATCTTGCCGGAGCGGGTCTTGGGGAGTTCGCCGA